>CALLPQ010000118.1 GCA_938015425.1 uncultured Parvularculaceae bacterium
CAAACGCCTCAAAAACGTCAAAACAGAGATGAGCTTATCGGTTCTGGCCTATAATATACGCCGAATGATTAGCATGATGGGCGCGCGGAAACTTATCAGGGTGATCCAAGCCTAACAGGAAAAATCGTCCTAAATTAAATCGGATAAAATGAAGGCATCCACTAAGGCGTTTTCACACAGCCACGTTGCTACTCGCACATGAAAAGATCGATAGCACAGTTAAATATCTCGGTGTCGAGGTAGAAGATGCCTTAGCTTTGTCTGAGAGTATTGAAGTTTAAGAGAACCTGAATTTCGTTGAACAGTTACTTGTTAATCGGCTCTAACCCGACATCTTCAATCGTTTGAGCTTTATCTGGGTCTGAAAGATAAGAAATCAGTTTTAGAGCTAAATCTTTATTGCCTTTGGTTGTTGCGCCGGTCGTAAACACGGTAATCTTCTGATATTCTTCTGGAATCGGACCCGCATATGTAGCCCCAGGGATTGGAAGAATTTCACTAATTTGCTGAAATCCGATTTCGACGTCACCACGCGCGACAACCGAGGCAACGCGTTCACTCAATATTCTCGATGACTTGCTTTCTATTTCTGGCCAAATTCCAATTTTGGGCCAAAGCTTCGTTGAGAGATATCTGCCGCTGGCGCTTGCAGAATAACCGATAGATTCAGCATCCCTTAAAATAGTTATAAATTTATCAGGGGTGGAGATATCTGGAATATCAGCGCCCTCTTTAACGGACATACCAATTTTAGACCGAACAAGGTCCGTACGTGTCTGTTCTAACACAAACCCTTTTGCGGCTATGTTTTTAAATCCATTTTCTGACAAAATAACGACATCAGCATATTCACCCCGTTTAAGACGTTCGGGTATTGAATCGGGTGCTCCGCCTGATGAAGAGCCTTTATGCGTTTCGAGTGTAAGGCCAGTTTCTTCTTCAAATAGAGGCGCAAGCTCATCATAAGCGGCGAAGAATCCGCCGGAGGAGAAAACCACTATTTTTTGATCTGCTTGCTCTGGAGTATGCACGCAGGCGGCTAAAACGAATAAAGTTCCAACTAAAATATCACGGCGTTTCAACATAAGTTCTTTTACCTTATCTTAGGGCCACAAAATTTTAGAGCCACAAAAAAGCTCTCCCGAAGGAGAGCCAAGGGGATAAACCTAGAAGTTTTGCCTAAACCCGACATAAAATTGACGCCCGCGCGGGTCACCAACTTCTGTATCAAATAAAGGACGGCTTTCAAGTTGAGGTGGGTCCACATCAAAGATGTTGACAAACCCAGCTGTCAATGATGTCGAGCCTTCAAGGAAAGGCGTGTCAAACCGATAAGCATATCTTAAATCAACGGTCGTGTTAGAATCAATAGGATTTGAGTCCTCATCATCAAAATACGAACCAATATGGCGAACCGTGACATTTCCTTGATGCCCGCCAAGATTATAAGTCGCGCCTACATTGAATTTAAAGTCGGGCGCAGACCCAAAGGCGTTGCCATCATTCCGGCTGCCGCGCAAATTGCCTTCGCCGTCAATACCTTCAAATTGATCAGAAGTAAATTCCGTAATAATCGCGGTGCTAAAATCTAATGTGATATCACCAGGCAAGCTCCACCATGTTGGGCGGTATATGGCATTTATATCTAAACCGCTGAGATCAGCCCCGCCTTGGTTTTCAAATAAAGACGTAACAGCCGTTAACTGCGCAGGTTCAACAATATTACCCATAGCATCAAGAACATTTTCGCCTGTCCGCGTAACCAGCGGTCCAGTTGGGTCAGCGTTTACAATTGATTGCGCAGATCCACCTGGCAGAATGAGGTCATTATAATTAAGCTCATAATAATCCACAGATACGTCCAGTCCCCAATCTGACTGATAAATCAAACCAATGTTGAAGTTTGACGCGGATTGCGACTCGAGATCATCAGCGCCTTGCGTAAAGACAGTCACATTGAATGAGCCGCCATCCGGGTCGAGCGGATCATTGATCGCCGCATTGCCGACAGATCCATTTGTTTGGCGAATTGACGGCGCCTGGAACGAGGTGCCATATGAACCGCGAATGGCGAGTTGATCCGTTATGTCATACCTAGCTGCAATTTTTGGATCTAGTGTATCTCCGCCTTCGCTTTCGCCAAAATCTTCATATCGTAGCGCAAGCTGTAACTCAAATTTATCTGTGACAGGCAGGATTGTTTCTCCAAAGAACGCGATGACGTCTTGACCTGTTTGCGGAATGATAAAGTCTGTCGTTCCGCGGCCATTAATATTAGACTGATTGCGGCCATCTGGAATAAACTCCAGCTCGATGTTTCTGTATTGGAAACCTACGGCCACGCCAATGCTATCAGATCCAAATAAAGAGATACCCGTATCACCGCTGACAACGGCTTCGGCCACTTCTTGGATAATACTGCCGGTGTCCGTGACAGTTGTGGAGAAACTATCGATGGCTTCTTGCGTATTGCCGAAAACGGACACGCCATCACGCGGCGAAATCCCCGTTGGGTTTGCAATTGATGAGCCAAACGGGTTAAAGGTTCCGTCTAAAATAGCCTGCTGGAATAATCGTCCATCAAAGTCACGCGGGTCGGAGGCGACGAATGAATTATCCGAATATGTGTAGCTTGTATTTAGGAAGAAATTATCAGTTAATTCATAATCAAAACCACCGCTAAAACGTATATTGTTGAAAGTTCGAACAATTTCTTCGGCGCAGAAAATCGTGTCCACTTCGTCACAGCCAACGCCATCAAATGCGGCGCCAAGTGGCCGGCCAAAATAAACCAAGTCAACACCCTCTAGGGTTGGATCAGCGGCAAATGCCTCTGGGCCCGCAAATTCAATGCCGCCATTCCCGTCAGAGATGAAGAAGTTGAACGGGTTATCGCCCGGAACGAAGAAACCTTCACCATTGGCTGTTCGGTTCTGTGCGCCATTGGCTTGGCCGCCTTCTCGGGGAATGAATGTGCCTGTGATGGGGTCAAATCGTGTCGGAAGATTGCCGCCATTGCTTAAAACCGCGCCGCCTAGAAAATCTCTGATTTCATTTCTTGAATAGCCGACTTCCGCGAAAGCTTTTAACCGATCTGTGATCTCATAGTCGAATTGTGAGAATATCTGGATTCTATCTTCCTCAGCAATGAGTCGCCGTTGATCAATAAAATTAAACCGGCATTGATTGGCGGACGCTCTCAGAATGCCGCCCGCAGCCACACAATCAGGATCAGCAATTGAATTTCCTGTCTCGCCAGAAACACCATTGAGAACATCAAAAACGTTGTTGATGCTATCGCCTGTAAACCCGTCGAAAAATGTTGCGGCCCGGAGCTGGCCTGGAGACCCAAAACCAGAATTGAAAATATTACCGATTGCTGGCGTATCATTGGGGTTTACAACATCGCCCGCGCCAAATTGCCCATTAGGGTCTGTGTTTGTGTCTCTATCTCTGATAAAATCAAAATCGCCGCGCGCATTTCCGCTCTGCGTGTAATAATTAACAAAGGTCGTGAAATGACCGCGGTCAAAGGCCTGACCAAAAGCACCACCAAGTTGAAATGACTCATTTGTTGATGTCCGAAACTCACCCGTTAACTCTAAGCCTTCGAAGTCATTGCGCGTGATTACATTGACCACACCGGCGACGGCTTCCGAGCCATATGTCGCCGAAGCGCCATCTGTCAGAATTTCAATACGTTCAATGGCATTGACTGGGAAATTATTTGCGTCTGTAAAAAATTGTCCTGATCCGTCAGCGACAGGCGAGAGTCCTGCGCGTCTGCCATTGACTAATGTAAGGGTTGAACCTAGGCCAAGTCCTCTTAAGGAGAATTGTGATACGCCTTGCAGTTCATTTTGTAGGTTTGCTATTTGTGAGCCAGAGTTGGCCGGAATACCCTTGAAGATATCTTGAAGCAAGGCTGGGCCTGTGTTGAGAATTTCCGCCTCGCCTAAAGTTTGAACCGGGTTCGCTCCTTGAAAATCTTGAGCGCGGGACCGGATTAATGACCCTGTAACAACCACTTCGTCGACCTGATCTTGACCAGATTGTTGCGCCGCGGCATCTCCCACTCCAATCGCAAGTGTACTAACCATTGCAAGTGTACTAACCATTGCAAGAGATAATATTGATGCTGTATTAAGCCATTTTGATTTTTGAAAAAGAACATGCGTTCCCATGAGTGAATCTCCCCTAATGTGACGCCGAGCCAAGCATAGTCACAATTGAATTCATTGTTGTTTAATTTGGGCTTTATTTATTATTATCCCTAGGCCCACTTGAATATTACCCCGAAATGTTGGCGTGCCAAATACGTCAAATGACTCAATGTGTCCTGTATGATTATGTGAAATGTAATAAATGGCTTTTCATTTCATTGAAATTACTATGTCATTTGACGGATAGCCGTAGAAAACAGATTAGTAGAGAGTGACTCAATTACTGATTCCAAATGAAACGCCAATAAAAGTTCGGAAGGGGAGGATTCGGTGCGCTTTGCATTAAACACATTATATCTGCTTGCGGGAGTTTTCTTGGCTCTTTCAATCTCCATAACGTCTATAGCTCAAGAAAAGAACGAAGGAAGTTGGACGCCTGAAAAGCCGATCACTTTCATTGTTCCCTCAAATCCGGGGGGAGGCTGGGATCAAACCGCTAGATTTATTCAGCAAACAATTATCCAAAATGAGTTTTTACCCGTGTCTGTTGAGGTTATTAACCGCGGCGGCGGCGGCGGAACAATCGCACTGGCGGAACTTGTTGAAACTTACAGGGGAGACCCCCACAAGATTATGATGACGGGATTTGGAATGGTTGGCTCCGCGCTTATGCATGAAAGCGATTATTCTTTAAGCGACATTACTCCAATATCAAGATTGACGGGGGAATATCAGGTCATTGCCATTTCAAAAGATTCTCCGCATCAAACTTTGGAGAGCCTAATAGAGGCCTTCAAAGACGACCCTAAATCTATAAGTTGGGCTGGGGGGTCAGCTGGTGGTTCAGATCAGATATTCATTGTACAAGTCGCGGAAGACTTAGGTATTCCATCAGACAGTGTAAATTACGTTGCATTTACTGGTGGCGGGGAAGCCAATGCCGCTCTTATGGGAAACCAAGTGACTGCAGCCATTACCGGGTTCGGCGAGATAAAGGGTTTGGTTGAGAGCGGCCGCGTTAATCTCTTAGCCGTTTCCTCTGATAAACGCATTGTTGATCCTGATTTGCCCACATTTGTTGAGAAAGGTATCAATGTGACGTTTCAAAACTGGCGCGGCGTTGTAGCGCCGCCTGGCCTAACCCTTGAACAACAAGCCTATTATGTTGGAGTCATGAAGCAGGTTCAGGCCTCTGAATACTGGCAGAAGATCTTGGCTAGAAATGACTGGCAAGATAGTTTTCTGACGGAAGAGTCTCTCGATACCTTTATCGAGGAAAATAAAAACCGTACGGCAAAAACCTTAGCTAATATGGGACTTGGCAAAAGCAGTGAAATATCTGCTATTGGTCCTTATTTTTTCCCAAAAATTGTTGGTCTAGGCATGCTTTTAACGGGGCTGGCTTTGGTTTTCCAATCTCGGCGCACTGTTCTTGCGAACAATGCCAATATTACCGTCGGTGAGGAAGATGATCAGAGCTGGATGACGTTTGCGCTTACCATCATATTAGTATGCGTTTATCTCACAATGCTAAAATTACTCGGTTTTATCTGGACAACGCCACCTTTCATTGTGGCCTTCGCCTATATAATCGGGTCCCGTTCATTTGTGCGAGATATTATTACGGCGATTATTTTAACGGGTTTGGCGTACCTCTTGTTTGAGCAATTCCTGAACGTCAGTCTCCCGTAAAGTCAAAGGAACACCTCATGTCATCTGGCCTTTTCGATAATCTTGCAACCGGTTTTGCCACAGCACTGACGCCTGAGAATTTCTTATTCGGTGTTGCGGGAGTTTTACTTGGAACCATGGTCGGGATATTACCGGGCATGGGGCCAGCTGTTGCGATTTCGCTCTTGCTACCCATTACGTTTGGTCTCGATCCAGTCTCAGCCTTTATTATGTTTGGTGGTATTTATTACGGGGCTATGTACGGTGGCGCGACAACAGCTATCTTGGTCAATACGCCCGGGAGTGCTTCGGCGGCTGTTACGACGTTTGACGGCCATCCTATGGCTAAGAAAGGTAGAGCTGGTACCGCGCTCACTGCGGCTATTGTTGGTTCCTTTATTGGCGGCACATTCGCCACGCTTATGTTGATGCTGGTTGCTCCAGGGCTAGTTGAGATTGCTCTGAAATTTGGCCCGCCTGAATATTTTGGACTGATGCTCCTAGCGCTAATTTTAGTGGCATCTGTGGGCAATTCGACCTTCTTAAGAGGCGCTTTCGCAACATTCTTGGGAGTTGGTATCGGATTAATTGGTATCGATCTCCAAACTGGAGAGGCAAGATTAACCTTTGGGATACCAGAACTTTATTCAGGTGTGAACATTGTTTTAGCCGCCATTGGTCTGTTCGCAGTCGGAGAGGTCTTCTGGATTGCATCGAGCCGAACACCTGCCAAACAGCTGGAAAGCGCGGCTGGTAAAAAAAGCAAGCTATCCATGGAAAAACCAGAATGGCTACGCTCTGGGGTGGCTTGGGTTCGTGGCACGGTCGTTGGATTTTTCGTTGGGATTCTCCCAGGGTCTGGCGGCACATTGGCATCATTTATGTCCTACGGGATTGAAAAGAAATTTTCCAAACATCCAGAAAAATTTGGAACAGGTGTCGTAGAGGGAGTCGCGGGCCCAGAAGCCTCTAACAATGCTGCGGCTGGAGGTAGTCTCGTGCCATTACTAGCTCTGGGTATTCCGGGATCCGCGACAACGGCCGTGATGTTAGTTGCGTTTCAAATGTATGGCCTCCAACCCGGGCCGCTATTGTTTGAAAATAGCGGTGATCTTGTCTGGGCGTTGATCGCCAGCCTGTATATTACCAATATTCTTTTGGTGGTTATCAACCTGCCGCTGGTAGGCCTTTGGGCAAAGCTGCTAGAATTACCGGCCGCGCTAATTTATGCCGTTGTTTTAGTTTTTTCAACGATCGGGGCGTTTAGTCTTCGTGGTAGTATCTGGGATGTAGGCATTATCTATGCGCTTGGAGCTCTTGCATTTGTTATGCGGAAATTCAATTTCCCGATCGCGCCTATCCTTTTAGGTATTCTTCTGGGGCCATTAATTGAGCAGGAATTCCGTCGTTCATTGTCCATTTCCGCTGGTGACTATTCTATATTTATAACTCGAATAGGGTCACTTTTATTGCTTATTGTCTGTGCGCTACTAGTCCTCGGTTCTATCTTGGGTGCCCGAAAGAAAATGAATTTGATGTCTCGAACAGAAACTGGGGTTGCCGATTAGATGGTAGATATTTCGGAATTCCAAAATATCGATATTGCCATTATTGGTGGGGGAAACGCCGCCCTTTGTGCAGCTATGACCGCAGCTGAACACGGTGCAAAAGTGTGTATCTTAGAGTCAGCGCCTAAGCCATTTCGCGGCGGCAACAGCCGGCATACGCGCAATTTCCGGTGTATGCATCAAACCCCCTTAGGGCCGCTGGAAGGCCAATATTTGGCTGATGAGTATTTTGATGACCTCATGAAAGTCACGGACGGAAAAACGGACGAAAGTCTTGCGCGCATGACTATCGAAGAATCAGAAGCGTGCTTTTCCTGGTTGCGGGCCCGCGGTGTCCATTTTCAGAAGGCTTTATCTGGCACATTGTCTCTCTCGAGAACTAACGCGTTTTTTATGGGAGGCGGGAAATCTCTTGTAAATGCTTTTTATCGATATTCAGAGGCGGCGGGCGTTAGAGTATTATATAATGCAAATGTGCAGACGCTTGACCTTGATGGCCAATCGGTCAGATCCGTATCATTTAAATATGAAAATGAAACGCACGTTATAAAGCCAAAGGCCGTTATTGTCGCTGCTGGTGGTTTCCAATCCAATATTGAATGGCTTGAGGAGGCTTGGGGGTCAGGCGCCCGCAATTTCATTATCCGCGGCACGAAATATAATCGCGGGCGAGTTTTAAAAAATCTGCTAGATCAAGGGGTCAATCAAACCGGCGATCCGACCCAATGTCATGCTATCGCCGTTGACGGGCGCGCCCCACAATTTGATGGTGGTATCGTAACGCGTTTGGACTGCGTTCCCTTTTCTGTCGTTGTGAATAAAAAGGCAAAGCGTTTCTATGACGAGGGTGAGGATGTTTGGCCGAAACGTTATGCCATCTGGGGGCGCTTGATCGCGGAGCAGCCGGATCAAGAGGCTGTTTCCATAATCGATAGCCAGGCATATGAGTTATTTCTCCCATCTGTTTTTCCACCCGAAAAAGCGCACACGATAGGTGAACTTGCTGACAAATTGGGTATGCCTAAACAAAAACTAGAAAAGACGATTGCGGATTTCAACGCAGCTTGTGGTGATCTTTCTGGGTTTCATCCGACTGAACTAGACGGAGTGCGTACAACTGGCCTTACGCCGGCAAAAACGAATTGGGCGCGGCCTATCGAAAAGCCGCCATTTTACGCCTATAGCCTTAAGACCGGTATCACCTTTACCTATCTTGGCCTTAAGGTCGATAGAAACGCTCAATGCTCTAATGCAATTGGTCCGATCGAGAATTTGTGGGCGGCTGGTGAAACCATGGCAGGTTCAATTCTTGGACAAGGTTATCTCGCTGGTTTTGGTATGACGATTGGAACTGTATTTGGACGAATAGCAGGGGCGGAGGCAGCAAATTATGCGCGGTGAACTTATTGAAGAAGCGAGGCGTCAGGCGACGATATGTAATGCCTGTCGATATTGTGAAAGCTATTGCTCTGTTTTTCCAGCCCTGCATGAGCAGAGATCATTAGCAGATATGGATATCGTTCAACTCGCTAATCTCTGCCACAATTGTCGGGGATGTTATTATGCTTGCCAATATACAACACCGCATGAATTCAACATCAACCTACCCAATGCCCTAGCAGAGGTAAGACGCGATAGTTGGGAAGAATTTGCCTGGCCCACACCTCTCGCACGGGCTTTTCATCGCAAGGCTTGGCCGAGTATTTTGGTCATTATGATTGGATTTACATTGATCTTTGGAATCGCGAAGTTGTTCGGGGATTTGTCTGGAAACGATTTTTACCAAGTCCTGTCACATAGCCTTATGATTAGCATTTTTCTCCCGGCCTTCGTCTTTCCATTCATTGCATTGAGCTTGAGCCTAAGACGATATTGGAAAAGTGTCGGCGGTAAACCCATTAAAGCAAAGGATATAATCGCAACGTTTCGACAGGTTGCGACCATGAAAGATCTTGCTGCCGGACATGGACAAGGCTGTAATTTCGAAGATGAAGACAAATTTTCTCAAGCACGAAGATACGCGCATCAAGCCATAATGTATGGCTTCTTACTCTGTTTTGCGTCAACAACTTCTGGGACGATTTTACACTATGTTTTTGATATACCCGCGCCGTACCCACTGTTCTCAATTCCAAAATTATTGGGCGTACCAGGGGGGATATTAATGGTTTTAGGGTGTGCTTATATGATAGTCTTAAAAAAACGTTCTAACCCCAATATAGGCGATCCCGGTGCATGGAATGGAGACTTGGCGTTTATCGCATTATTAGGCCTTGTTGCGTTCACAGGTCTTGCTCTTTGGGTTGGCGCGAATACGGCTCTAACAGCATGGTTGTTAATAATACATCTGGCGACGGTATTTGCGCTATTTATCTCTGCGCCATATTCGAAAATGGCACATGGATTTTACCGATTAATGGCTTTGATTAGGGATGCGCAGCGCATAGATTAGTTGTGGCCAAATACAAAATCTTCAAGAAAAAACGCGGATAAATCAGAGCGGCTTGATAATCCAGACTTGGCGTATACGGATCGTGCCTGTTGCCGAACCGTACGTTCGCTTGTGCCGCGGGCCTCAGCTATTTCTTTAAAAGAGAGACCCTTGAGTAAAAGCCAGCCAATCTCATGTTCAGATTCAGTCAGACGCCATTGCTCAAACCTTTCGTCGATGTGATTACGGGCGCTATCGAGCTTACGTTCAAGCTCTTCTTCAGCGCTAATTAGAGATTTTTCTAATTCACGCTCGCGGCGTTTTCCAATAAGGCGCTGAAGGCATAAAAACCCAAGTAATAAAATGACTAAAGCTAGCGCGATAATTAGCCAGCGAAACTGGTCTACCAAAATCCCAGAAACCCGGTCTGTCTCTGGTGGATTATTAACGTAATTCGTACGAAACTCCGTGATTAATTTCATTTCATTTTGTACGAAAGAATTGAAATTTTCAGATGGTTGATACAGGTTATCCCAGCGATTTTCAGACAACTTGGTTTTCCACATTTCTGTTCCAACCATTTTACTGAAGAGCGCCTCTATTTCTTCTATCTCATCTTCTGACATTGAATTCGAGGCAAAAATACCTTTCCAATCATTGCCTGCAAGTTCTATATTATATTTGCCAAATCCCGCTGTCTTGTAAGACAGATTAGCAATTTCGGGCATAGCGCTGACAACGCGTAACTCACCAGATGAAATAGCGTCCTTTATCTCTTCATAACTGCTTATGAGTATATCCGCGCGACTTTCGATAACCTCGGTTATGATATCGCTCCCTCCACCAGGAATAGACTGATAAACGATCTCTCGACGATTAATACCCAAAGACTGGCTAATTTCGAGTAATAGAAGTTCGTCCTGGCTACCCATTGACCCACCCACCCATTTTACGGCCTCTGGGTTGCTACGGTAGACGCTAATCAGATCACTCAAATCTTGGATAGACGAAGCGGAGCTTACAGCAATGATAATATTCGAGCCAATAAGTCCTGCAATGGGTTTAGTGTCGATTAAAGTCACGTCAGAACGGTTAAATACCGAGGCGCCTATATTGGACCGCCCACCCAGAAATACTGAAGTTGCTCCACTGTGATTGGCTCGTACAAAACTGGCGAGGCTGATTAATCCGCCAGCTCCTGGCGAATGAAGAAGTTCAACATTTTCGACAAGATTTTCAGCGATGAGCGTGTCTCTTATGGCTATAGCGGCCTTATCAAAACCGCCACCCTTTGAGCCTGGAACATAAATTGATAATCTAGTAATTTCGTCGGCATGAGCACTTTGAATAACAAAGCATATTGAGAACAGTCCGCTCAGCAACCACTTCATGGTGAGATTTATGCGTTTTCCAAACAACATCAAACCTATTAAAGACAAAACAACAGTTAATTCAACAGAAACTAGTATTTGTTAGTTATTTGATGCAGGTGTCATGCATGTTTCTAATGTCCGCTGTGGGGAGTGGCTGTGTGAAAACGCTGTTTTGTGATATGTTTCTGGTGATTGAATCGGAGGTGTATCGTGAAGCGCTTTATCCAAGGTCAAGACCGTAGCCAGTCGACTTTATTTCCTGAAAGCCTAGAAGAGTATATAGACGAGGA
>CALLPQ010000119.1 GCA_938015425.1 uncultured Parvularculaceae bacterium
AGCTTCAGAAAGCTCAACAGAGAAGCCCGCTCCTTCAAGTCCCTCGCCAGCGTCAATGACGCCGCCTTCAAGATTGTTAAGAGTGAAGTCTTGTGCAGTGGCATCTGCGTAAACAGTACCGTTACGCTGTGTAGCCGTTGCCACGATAAGACCTGAATTGTTCAGTGTAAGACCAGAACCGTCAATGTTTACAGCGCGGCTATCAGAAGAGATTGTGCCACCTGCAAGATTGTTAACAGTACCAGAGTTAACACCGCCACCAGCTGGTGTCGGGTTACCGAAGTAAAGACCATTACGCACACCAGAGATTGTTCCTGAGTTATCAAGTGTCCCTTGGAAGCTTGTGCCGTTTACAAAACGGATACCAGCCGCAGTGCCTTGGTTTGATTCAGAAGCAATCGTGCCAGAGTTGACAATAGAGCCAGTGAATAGACCCGTTGTGGTTGCGTCTAATACACCTGCAACGCGGTCACGTTCAAAACGGATACCGTCGCCAGCAGCAATAGCACCAGCGCCTGCTTGGCCGCGTCCCTGGATGAGACCTGAGTTTGTGATGTCTAAAGTTGTGCCATCAGCTTCACCAACAACCACAACTCCAGGGCCGTCGATCAACACCAGATTACCAGCGGTGTTAATAGTAGAGCCAGCGTCAATAGTAGCAAAATTGTTAAGGACAGCAGGGTCTTGGGTGATTGTTAATGTTTGGGCTTGCGCCATGTTAGCGAAGCCAACGGCGCCAATAAGCGCAACCATAGAGGTGGTGGCTTTTAAAGAAGGCGCGATTGATCTTTTAAATTTTTGGGGCCTTAATCTTGTCATTTTATAAGTCCTTGTACGTGCAACTCAATAATTAATTTGATGTACCCAGTTTGTTTAAGGCTGTGCACACCATTACTATGGCCATCTGTCGTTTGGCCACGGCAAAAGGTTCAATGGTAAAACTGCGTTTTTGCAAAAAACTTTACATTCCCTGAAAAGATATTTTATCTGGAATTGTAATGGCCTAAAGTATTGAAAAGTGGTGCAGGTTTTTTGTTACATGCATAAGAAACAAAATGAAGAGTGCAATTTCAAGGTAACGATTATGTGAGCTGATATCTGGGTGTTGATGGGAACACTGATTTGATTAGGTGCAGAACAATTCAGGAGAATAAAATCAGGCACAAAAAATGGATGACTCTAAAGAGGCATCCATTGTGGTAAGATAATATTGAGAAGGGAGTTATTTTCTTGGGGGAAGGGGTTAAGTTTTAAACCGGATTTAGGTTTTAAACTGGCAGCTTTGTCCCGCTTGGATTAAACCTGTTCCATAAATGGGGTCACGTCCCGTTTGACCTAAATCGACCACTTGTTGTGAAATGGCATTACGGACTTTCTTGACCCCTTTATTGATAGGAAGGTCGGGGTTACTGGCAATTAAAGCCGTAACAAAAGGGGCCGCAACAGAGGTGCCACTGAGATAGTTAGCCTGTTTGCCTGACTCAATAAAAACATCAACACCGGGCGCTGAAAAATCCACATGGTCACCATGTACGGCTTGCGTGTAGATGTCGCGCTCGCTATCAATGGCGGTCACCGCAATGACATTTTCAAAAGCCGCAGGATAGCGCGGGCTGGCGTCCGGGCCATCATTGCCTACAGCCGCCACGATTAACATACCTTTATCGGTTGCCCGCTGGATGGCCCGATCAAGCAATTTATTATAAGGGCCGGCCAAACTAATATTTACAACTTTAACACCAGAGGCTTGTAACCAATCAAGGGCGCGGATAATTTCATAGACACCGGCACCTGTATCCGTTGGATTAACATCGCTAATAACCGACGCGCTAAATAAGCGGGCATTATTGAGGCTGCCTTTGCCAACCAGAAGATCAGCAATTGCGGTTCCATGTTCAACATCGGTCGGGGCGCCGCGAGAGAATTGACGGATAACAATGTCCACGGATGAAAGTTCTGGTGATGTGGTGTCAACATGTCCATCGATCATACCCACCAGAGTTTGCGCCTGGCAGCCGGAATTGGGCCATTCAACCATTGTGCGGGCGTATAGTCGTGGTTGATTAATATTGGTTTCTGGTAGGATTGAAGGTGCGGCAGATACTTCGTTTTGGAGTGTGTACAGATGATTTAATCCAGCCGTTGATGAAGGTGACATGCGTTGCATATCCGCAATCGCAACTTGGCCGCTAACCCCGGGTGGACGCTTAAAGTCCAGTAAGGTCAGGCCAAGACCACTTAATCTGGTTTTTTCGATCAATTGATAGTTACGACGGGCGGCGTTAACCAAAAGTCTGTTCGCTTCTTCTTGAGACCCCATCAAGACCACAACATTGCTGTCATCAACAATCGCATTATTGCCTAAAGATAATGCCGGAAGAGGGGGGGCAGGGTCAAATGATTGGCATGATTCCACAATGAAGAGAGCGGTTAGCCCACATATTACTTTATTCAGGTAGTGCATTTAATAAGTCCTGAGGTTTACAATCTACATTATTACACAAACTTAAGTCGTATGAGCGGTCTATCTGGTTCAATATTTCTCGTTTTACAGGCTGTGCCTAGGTTTATCCTTTAAAATCAACAATTAAAAACGCTTTGAGAGGGTTAAAAATAGCCTTTGGGTGTCGTTCGCGAATGTGTTTGCATTATAGTCTGCAAGCATAAAGGTTAGCCGGATATTATTAAGGGTTGCGCCTAATCTGAAATCAATCTCGGTACCATAATTGGCATTGCCTGATGCAGCATCAAACCAATGATAGCTAATTGATGACGACACACTTTTGAAAATGCCAATATTGCCGATTTCCCATATGCCGGAAACCTCTTGATCTAATATACCTGCATCCGGTGTTACGAGAAAGATATCGGCGTCCCCTTGAAAGCCGTGATTGGCCCCTGTGGGTGTTTGGAAAGACGTTTGCCCATTATCACTTCCCAATGATTCAAATCGGGCTCCGATTCTAAAATCGTGA
>CALLPQ010000120.1 GCA_938015425.1 uncultured Parvularculaceae bacterium
GACGCCTACAATTTTGCAAAACGGTTGAAAACGCTGCAGGGCCTCACCGTCTTCGAGTATGTCAACAAATGCTGGATCGAGAAACCAAAGCAATTTATCAATAATCCAAACCATCACTTCCCGGGACTAAACACCTAGTAGGGCTTGGGATCAAATTTCGGGTCTGTTCACAAAAGCAGGAAAGAAATCAGCACCAAACTATAGCTAATTGGGGTGAACATTGATTCAAATGTTATGGTTTTGGAATAGTTCTTCGACGCTGATATCGTATTTGCGCCGGATGCTTTTGGCTTGTGCCCATTTTTGTTCAATCGGATTTAAGTCTGGCGAATAAGGCGGCAGGAACATGAGTTCATGGCCTTCTAGCTCAAGGGCTATTTTTGTGTCATTGCGTTTGTGTCATTGCGCTTGTGGAATGTCGCATTATCCATGACGATAACAGCTTTTGAGGGAAGCTTTGCGATGAGGTCTTGCGTGATCCATGCGTGAAAAACATTACTATCCGTATAGCAATTAAATAAACTGATCGCGATAAGAATACCACCAAACATCGCGCCAATTACATTGGTTCTTCCTAGGGTATGCCAGTCACGTTCGCCGTAACAACGCTTGTCTTTAGGCCCATATCCATGCGTGCGTGGCATATCATGGGCAAAGCCACTCTCATCAACATAGATGACAGGGCGACCCAATTTCTCAAGCCGAGTTATTTTCTTTTGAAAGGCGCGCCGTGCGTCTGCGTTCGCTTTCGGATGCGTCAGGGCTTTTTTTATATGTCACACCAAGACGTTTTAGGGCATGGCAGATCGCTTCTGGCGTACAACCAAAACGAGCTGCACGTTCCGATTGATATGCATCGGGAAAGGCACGCACGTCCTCAGCTAACGTTGTCATATCGATCTTGTAAGGTTTACGCTGCGGATAGGGTTTTGCTTCAATGCGCGACCGCCAACGTGCAACCGTCGCAATACCAATGTTAAAATGATCAGCTACCTGCTGATTGGTGAGGCCGTCACGAGCCTGAACTTCAAGCACACGACGACGATAAGAAAATGAATAGATCATCATACATTTATATCAGTGTTCGTTTATTTAGTTATAGCCCGATCTGCCTATCTACCCGAAGCAGCGCCGACGCCACATCGGCGTTGCTCATAAACCAAACGGAGAATAACACTCATGAATGAGAAAACCGAAAAGCCACCAGCCCACGAGCGCGAGCCAATGCATATCCAACGCTCGAAATTGATTATGAATATTACGAACAGTATCTGGATGATAGTGATCTGAGCGATCAACAAAAACAGGAGCTTATCGCCGCCATCGCATCAATTATGCTAGCCTTTGTCGATATGGGATTTGGTATAAATTTCACACAAAAACCCATTAAAGAAAGCGAAATTTTACCAAAAAACACTCCTCACCTTACCGCTGATTTGATATACTCTAAACATTCAAAACAATCAGCGCGAGAAGAACGCAGAGCAAGTCCGCAATCGCATGAAGGCGCGCTGGCTCGCAGGATACTGCACATGGAACCCCGGCATGGGCTATAAATTTGCGGATGTTCCGGGGCATGGTAAAATGATTGTCCCTGATGAGCCACGCAGCCCTGCGGGTAAAGTTTCACCTGCAAAAATTCATACTATGCTAAGGCGTGAACTTTATGCCGGATATCTTAGCGTTAAATCCGCTGGCATCCATATGCTAATAGGTATGCTGGCTGTGTGATTGTTCATCATATAGACAAATATGCTATAACGAAAACAACCGCAACAATTTATGTCTTCAATAAACTCGAGAGTTTAAACAATGAAAAAGTATGAAATTATGTACATTGAGCCCAAAGAAGGCGTTGCTTCTTTAGATGCTCATATTGGCAAAGTGCGTTTTTCCAAAACCGGAAAAACGCTTAAATATAATGGTCGAGAATATCAATCGCTTAAAGGGTCCGGTTTCAAAGCGAACTATTTTGATGCTGGAACCGGTGAGTGGTACTGGATTTCAAAGTGTCGCCGCGATGGTAATGACGGATTGTATAAAACAAAAATATTTGTAGATGAAGATATTCGCGCTGAATATTGGGAAGGCATCCGCAATATGCCTGAACGTAGAGAGCAAGACACTTTTACGTCCAAGGGTAAACACCAAGCCAATGGTAAAGAGATTAAAAAATGGCGCGAGAATGTCTAATATAATTGAAGATAATATGTGCTCAACTTTGAAGGGAACTTCCTAAAGCCGTGACTGCAGCTCGGCCTATTAGGCCGCCCCCACGGAGGATAACGCGAAGCGATTATCCGCAATTAAAAACGGAGGATAACGCGAAGCGCATTGTGCGAAAAAATGGTGGAGGGGGTTGGATTCGAACCAACGTACGCTAAGCGATCAGATTTACAGTCTGACGGTTTTAACCACTCACCCACCCCTCCGGACCTTTTGGGCATTGTCAGCTATTAAAAATGATAGCAACAATTATAACGGGCAGACAGATATTTACGGATATCTGCTGGAACAGGTCTATAGCGGCGCGGGGCGTGCCTTGCAACCGTCTTTATGGTGTTGAGGATGTTTTTTTTAAAGAGCCCCACGGTTTTGACGATCACAGCTTTTATATCCCCCACAATCTCTTTAAAATCGGGAATGCTAGGGTGTTGATAGGAAACTAGTGGTTTTTCCACTATCATGGGCAAAGGGGGCAACGCCTGCGAGTGCTGCGATTTGTTTGTCCCCGACTTTTCCCAACTCTGGCATATGGGCAAGCAACATCCACCCCATTACCGGTCCGATACCAGGGATTGAGCGCACAATTTTTTGTTTATGGTTGAGCGTATCATGGGCCATTATATAGCCATTCAAACGAACACTGATACATATGTTTGATGCTTTATTCATTGTCCTTTCGTCGTCGTGTGCTTGCGGTTCAGGCTCGTGACGGCCTCACCAATCAGGAAACGGCTGACCATTTTGGGATCGGCATAGCGTCAGTAGCGCGCTGGCGCTCGCGGATTGAGCCCAAGCCATATCCTCAACG
>CALLPQ010000121.1 GCA_938015425.1 uncultured Parvularculaceae bacterium
GCACGGGCTGTCCCGTCGCCAATCGCATAAGCGGTCAGATCCAGATAGGATTGACCGGAATTTTCACCCAAACCCTGCGCATATAAAGCCTTGGTGGAACAGTTTGAAGCAGCCATATTTGGGGGAGGCTGGTCTTCGGTGATTAGGTCTGGGGTGATTAGGTCTGGGGTCGTTGGGTTTTGAGTGTTTAAGTTTTGAGCAATACAATGAGTGAGAGCGCGAACCCCGTTCGCTGACGTAAAAGCAAAAGCATTGACCCCTGATAAATTTGGCAACTCCTGGGCCTCATCAACATAAACAATTGACATAACGGGAGACAAAACACTGCTCACATCACGTTCGGCCAAAAAGCTTTTAAAGCGGCTAGCATCAGGTTCAGGACGTGTAATGATTAAATCGATCACAATTATAGCTTTTGTTTAATCTGACGCGCTAACCGATCTGCGATGGTACTAACTTCATCCAGTATTTTAGCGTCAATTGGTCTTTTGCCAATAATAAACTCTTCTTCTACTTGATGTTTGTTCTGATCGGACCCCTCAAGCAAATATTCACCCTTGAATATTATTTTTCGGTTATCATCAGTATCATGAGTTTTATCGATCACAGCCAGCCCGGCCATGGGGGTTTTGCAAGACCCATCAAGGCCCCGCAAAAAAGCGCGCTCCATGGTGACACAAAGGGTGGTGACAGGACATGAAATTTTTGCCGCTAACGCCAAAGCTTCTTGATCATCACTTCTTGCTTGAATACATAAGGCCCCTTGACCAATAGCCGGCAACATTGTCCCGTCATCCATCTGTTTGGTGATCACATGTTCGAAACCCAATCGCTTTAAACCGGAGACCGCCAAGAAAGTTGCATCAAGGTGGCCTTCTTTCAGTTTTGCGAGCCTCGTATTCACATTACCCCTTAAAACCTCGCAGTGAATATCAGGGCGGTTGGCTAATATTTGCGCGCGCCTTCGCACGGATGCCGTCCCGATCTTGGCCCCTTTCGGTAAATCCCACGGGCTCTTGGCAATCTCGCTGATAAAGGCATCATAAGGGTTTTCGCGCGCGGGAATGGCCGCAATCACAAGCCCTTCAGGCATATCAACGGGCATATCTTTCATAGAGTGAACCGCAAATCGCGCCTCGCCCGACAACAATGCCTCTTCGACTTCTTTGGTGAATAATCCTTTGCCCCCAACATCCGCCAATGATCCTTGCAGGTTTTTATCACCCGTAGACACAAAAGGTAGAATTGGAAAACTCTTGTCTATTTCTTGCTTTGATAAAGAAACCTGCTGTGCGTTTCCCTGATTTGATTGTGCCGCATAAGCCAATTCTTGCGCAACAAGATAGGTTTGTGCCATTGCGAGGGGGGAGCGGCGACTTGCGATCGGGTATAGGTTTGGTAAAGACAAGGACATACACATCATTATAAAGGTTAGTGTTTATTTCTGGCTATAGCGCTAACGGTCTTTTCAGGAGCATGCAAGCTGTCACAATCACAATCTTCCCACTTAGCGTCAAACCCTTCTCTTTTGATGTTGGGGATCGAGACCAGTTGCGATGACACCACCGCCGCTGTGGTGCAGCGTATGGATGATGGAACATATCGCATTCTATCCAATGAAGTATGGGCCCAACATGATGATCACCGTGCTTATGGCGGCGTGGTACCGGAAATTGCAGCACGCAGCCATGTAGAGCGCCTTGATAGTATTATTTTAAAAGCTATGGCCAAGGCTGATCGTAATTTTAAAGATCTAGACGGGGTGGCTGTCACCGCGGGGCCAGGGTTGATCGGCGGCGTGGTGGTTGGGCTAACCACAGCTAAAGCAATCGCCTTAACCCACGGTCTTCCTTTAATCCCCGTCAATCATTTAGAGGGGCACGCTTTGAGTGTGCGGTTAACGGAGAAGGCGGATTTTCCTTATCTATTACTTTTAGTATCAGGGGGTCATACCCAACTTATTAAGGTAGACGCTTTGGGCCAATATCAACGACTTGGCACCACTATTGATGATGCCGCAGGAGAAGCCTTTGACAAGACGGCCAAATTATTGGGAATTGGCCAACCGGGGGGACCAATGATTGAAGAAAAGGCAAAGCTTGGTAATCTGGGCCGGTTTTCGTTCACCTCCCCCCTTAAACACCGTAAAGATTGTGACTTCTCTTTCTCGGGGCTTAAAACGGCCCTCAGGTTAGAAGCCGAAGCCCTTACATCCCCCACCAAACAAGATGTCGCTGACTTATGTGCGGGGTTTCAAGAGGCAGCAGCAACCCATTTATCCTTACGGACCCAAAACGCGATGGATCTATTATCTAAAGACGCCCCTCAAAAAACGCCCTCAAGGCTAGTGGTGGCTGGCGGGGTCGCAGCCAATTTAGCAATTCGGCAGAAATTAGAGAAACTTTGCCATAGCCAAGGCTGGGAAATGGTCGTTCCGCCAACGAAATATTGTACCGATAATGGCGCTATGATTGCATTGGCTGGGTTGGAACGCTTGGCTGCAGGCTTGGCCCCTCCCCAAGATGAGGCCATGGCAATGGCTCCACGGGCCCGCTGGCCCCTTGCACCGCCCCCATTGGGCGGCGCTTTTGGTGGTGGCAAAAAGGGCCCTAAAGCTTAAAGCTTATGTACGACTTAGCTTGCCCAGAAAATGTTAAGACACTAGAAAATTAACTTTTTACCCCTCCAACCACCCCCAAATTAGCCAGCACAAATCCATTTAAAATTTTTATTAACCATTTTTGTCAACCAAATTTTCAGGCCCATAGCGCATATTATACCCAACAATATTGAAATAAATTTTAGTGGGTCAAAATGGATAAAAAAATTCATGGCTTAAATGCGTTGAAAGACTTTGTTGCGATAAAAGGCAAAGATGGCAAACTGAAATTTGTCAACGAAACCTTTGTCGATTTCTTTGGTGTGCCAAAAGAAAAATGGCAAGGTATGTCTTTTTCGCCAAGCGGGAAAAAAGCCGCTGCTGGTACCCAAACCTATCAAACCAAAGTGAAGGGTCAATATGGACCGGCGACCATTAAATGGGTTGAAACCCTTTTGGATGATGGGGAGGTTATTTATAACGGGGTTCTTAAAACCACAACCACAACCGCCAAAGATGACCAAACAAATATTGATAACGATGATGAAACAGATGGAAATTTATGGTTTCTGGCCACAATGAGTCATGAGATGCGCACCCCGCTAAATGGCATTTTAGGGATGATGGGCTTATTGCTTGATACAAATCTGGATCTGAACCAACGTGCTTACGCCGAAGCGGTGCGCGATTCAGGGTCTTCCCTTCTGACACTAATCAACAACTTGCTGGATTATTCCAAACTTGAAGCGGGTAAAGTAGAGCTTAATGAAACAACTTTTGACACTCACAGTTTATTCCATGGGGTGGCAGAATTATTATCGCCCAAGGCAGCCGCTAAAAACATTGAAATTGCAACCATCATTGATGCATCAGTACCCGCACAATTACACGGAGACGAGGCAAAGCTCCGGCAAATTTTAATGAACCTCGCTGGCAATAGTGTAAAATTTACCGACTTTGGCGGCGTTGTCATCGAGCTAAAAGCGAAACCGGTATCCGATGGATCCGTCGCCCTGAACGTGAATATACGCGATACGGGTATTGGCATATCTAAAGATGCAATCGGCAAAATTTTTGACGAGTTTTCACAAGTCAAAACGGAGATTTCCCAAGAAGGCACAGGACTTGGTTTGGCCATTGCGCAAAAACTGACAAATGCAATGGGCGGGAGCATTAAAGCGGCTAGTGAAGAAAATGTCGGGAGCACATTCAGCTTTACAGTTGATCTTGAAGCAGCCGATACAGTTTCAAACTATAAATGCGATACATCAAAGCCGGTTATTATTCTATCACGGTCAGCGGTTTTAACCCATTCTATAAAACTTCAGCTTAAAGCGCTGGGCATAAAAAATACCAAAAGCTTTGCAACCATTGAAGATGGTACAGCCGCTTTATTGAAGACCCCAGACGCAACCCTTTTGTGTGATAGCGATATCGCAAAAGAACATGGCCAATCATTAAGCAAAGTGGCGAACCGGTCACTTGTGCTTCTATCGCCATTAGCGCGGGACCATTTGATGGATTTTAAACGGGATGGCTTAAGTGGTTATCTGATAAAACCAATTCGCCAATACTCTTTAGCAGAACAACTAAACCCGGCCAAAGAGCAACATCACTATAGTGATGATACCCCGAACCTCGATAACGTTCTTGATAGTGAAAGTGCCTCTTTGCAGCTTTCGCAACATGAACGTGAGGAAATCAATGATGAAGTCACTATTGCTTTGCATAATCAAGATGACAAACCCAGCACCAATATAACCGAACAAAAAACCGGATTAAACATTCTGCTTGCAGAAGATAACCGGATTAATGCAATTCTTGCAACCGCCTTGATCAAGCGGGAAGGCCATAATGTCGATGTTGCGATTAATGGAAGTGATGCCCTTAAGGCCATTCATGAAAACCCTTATGATATGGTTTTCATGGATATGCATATGCCGAAAATGGATGGAATTGAAGCCAGTCGGCAAATCCGTCAGAGCGGTGGTCGCATTGCCCAAACCCCGATTATCGCCTTAACTGCCAACGCCATGACCACTGATCGCAAAAAATGCCTTGAAGCGGGGATGGACGATTTTCTCTCAAAACCTTTCGAGCCATCAGATTTGATAAAAATGTTTGATAAATGGTCAAACGGGCGGACATCGATGGAAGAAGCTTCATAAAATATTGCCAGTTTGCCGAAACTAGCCCATCTTTAAAGCAATCCTTGTTTGAGGGTTATTGTTTTAAGTAAGGTGGGCACGGCTATGCCAGACAAAAAATCAGATATCAAAACCAAAAAAGATACACAAGCAGACACGTCTAAACCTGCTAAAGTGACTTGGCGTGAAATTTTTTCTGCCCTTAAGCACCGCAAAAGCGGTGCCATGTTTATTTTGGGGATGGCTGCCGGCCTGCCCTATGTTCTCATTACCGGCACCTTAAATGCGTGGTTTACCCAAGAAGGTATCAGTGTAAAGACAATTGGTGTTTTCTCATGGATTAGTATTTTACTGGGATTTAAATTTCTCTGGTCTCCCGCCATTGATCGGGCAAAGTTTCCGGCTTTATTAAATATGGGTCAAAGACGGGCCGGCATTTTTTTATTGCAAGCCATTATTGTCCCCTCTCTTTTAGCCATTGCCTTTTTAGATCCCACCACCCAAATCGGTGTTATCGCCATTGCCGCCATTATCTGCACCGTCGCTTTTGCCTCACAAGATATTTTAATTGATGCGTGGCGCATCGAAGTTGCCGATGAGGTGCAAACCGTTGATTTGCTCTCTTCTGTGTATCAAGTGGGATATCGTCTATCGGCTGTTTTTGGCGGGGCAGGGGCGCTTATCGCCGCGGCCAGAATTGGTTGGCAGGATACTTTTTTATTCCTCAGCTTTTTAATGGTCCTTTGCATGTCGGGGGTTTTAATTGCTGAAAACACCGTTGAAAAACACAAAACCCCTTTATTGCCAAAGGAAAACCCGCCCGCTGGTTGGCGAAACCTTGCTGTCTCTCCCGTCCTCATTGGCTGGGCATGGTCAATCTTTGCTCTTTTCTCTTTTATGGCATTCGCCTTGTTAAATCCGGAAGATGCCAATGCGCGTGCATTTACCGTAAACACTGGTCCGCGTATTATTATTATATCTATTATTATGCCGGTTATTATTGCCGCCATTTTGATGTGGCAATATCGCAAAGACAACAATGATACTGTCGGACCGCCAACCCTTCGCAAGCCATGGATCGGTCAATCCATACTCGATATTTTATATGGATCGATCATGGTACCGATGATCGATTTAATGGACCGCTTAAAATTTGGCGCAATACTGGTTTTAATACTGGCCTTAAGCTATCGCTTTACGGATTTAATTTGGGGGTCGTTTGCCTATCCCTTTTATTTAGGGGTCAATTTTGGCGCCCTTGGACACACCCCTGATGAAGTTGCCATTGCCTCAAAAATATTTGGCGCGTTTATGACCACTTTTGGTATTATCGGTGGGGGGATGATTATTTTACGCATCGGGCGCATGCCCGCATTGGTTTTAGGGGGTATATTAGCCGCCAGTACCAATCTTTTGTTTGCTGATTTAGCCCTCGGTGCACCCATTACCGACGCGGTTTTAAGTTTTCTGCATATTTATAAACCCATGACAGCCATCTTTCAGCCCCTCAGTGACTTTATGACCCTTGATGTGACCATGAACAAAAAAATGGTTCAGCTGATGATGGTGATTGCCGCAGAAAATCTTTCGGTCGGTTTTGCCAGCGCCGCTATTGTTGTTTATCTTTCCTCTATCGTGAACCCAAAACACGCAGCCGTGCAATATGCTTTATTAGCATCCCTCAGCCTACTGATTGGTACACTTGGGCGAGGGTGGATTGCAGAGATTATCGAAGATAAGGGTTTTGCTTATGTGTTCTTTTTAACCGCTGCCATGGGGTCGGTGGCAATCATTGCCTCGATAGCAGAATGGGCTCGCCAAGTTTACGAGGGCTCACAAAATTCAAATGATCAAATCGCAAAAAATTAAAGACCAACAAGTTATCCAAAACTATTGAGACATTCCTGGGTTTGAAGCACAGGTTCACCAGCGATAAAACCACGACTACTGAGTTGGGTTGAAACCACACGGCCAGATACATCACGCTGTAAGATAATAATCAGATTACACATCTCGCTGGCATAACGGCGAAATTGGCCCGCCCCCTCACGCCGGACAAAAGAGGGGGATCCAAGGATGCCATCAAGCTGGCTGACATTCAAACCCATTAAATCACTCACAAAAAACCTTGGAGGTGTGGGGGGCGCGGCTGGCGCGGCGCGATTAATCGCCAAAGGATCTGTTTGGGACGGGTCTGTTGGAGATGCCTCAACTGGGTTTTCATCATTGTTAGCCGCACTATCTAAGTCAGCGGCTTCCACATTTCTGTTTTTAGAAAAAGGGTTTGATAAAGACCCGACCTTGGGCACAGAAGAACAAGCGCCCAGTAACAGCAAAACAAACCCTAAAACCACATTGCGAAAATTCATATTTCAAATACCCAAATCACCATCAAAACCAATAAATAAGGCCGGGCGCCACATCAACCCTGTTTGTATGTTCTATCTACTCTTGCTTTAAGTGCCAGCACTTTCTATAGAGCGCCCTTGGAAATATGCATCATCGCCCTGATTTGACCAATAGAAATTTGACCAATAGACCCTAAACGGCAACCCTACTTATTGGGGTCTAGTATCAAGATTTAATTATCCGGATTTGGTCGGCAGAACGTTGAGCACGATATAGTAAGCACGATAATGTGCAGAAAGAGTTTATGATGGCTAATCAAAACCTTGATGTTGTTGGTATAGGCAATCCGATTGTCGATGTTTTAGCAAAATGCGATGACCATTTTTTGGAGACACATTCAATCACCAAAGGCTCAATGACCTTGATTGACGAGGATAGGGCCACCACAATCCACAAAGCCATGCCAGACTGTGTTGTTATACCCGGTGGATCAGCCGCCAATTCCATTGCTTGTTTGGCCTCTCTTGGCGGAAAGGGTGGGTTTGTCGGAAAAGTTGCCGATGACGAATTAGGACGGGTTTTTCAAAAAGACCTCCAAGATCAAAATATTGAATTCACGACTAAGCCATTACAAAATAGCGTTGGCACGGGCCGCTGTTTGGTGAATGTCACCCCCGACGCACAACGGTCTATGATGACATTTTTGGGCGCTGCCAGTTTGGTATCTCCCGAAGATATTGATACAGATCAAGCTGCCCGGACAAAAATAATATTTTGTGAAGGGTATCTGTTTGAACTTGAAGACCCTCGCGCCGCTTTTATGCGGGCTTGTGAAATCACCCATAAAGCGGGCCATAAATCCGCAATGACCCTTTCTGATACAGGTGTGGTTGAACGTCAATTTGACGTTTTACAAAACTTTATCCCTGATCATGTGGATATTCTTCTCGCAAATGAAAATGAGGCTCAGGCTTTATTCCAATCCACCGATATCAATGAAATCGCCACGAAGGCCCGCCAGATGTGTGAGCTAACAGCGATTACTCTCAGCGAAAAAGGGTCTGTTATTATCCCGCGTGAGGGTGAGATGGTCAGCGTCCAAGCCATAACCCCCACCAAACTTGAAGACACAACCGGAGCAGGGGATGCATGGGCTGCCGGCTTTATGCTGGGCATTGCCCGCGGGTATGGTTTGGAAAAATCCGGTTCTTTGGGCTCCCTTGCTGCTAGTGAAGTCATTAGCCATATGGGCCCTCGCCCAGAGCAACAGCTATTATCACTTGCAAAATCAGCTAATCTATTGTGATCTAGGGGCATGAAGAAAGTATTTGTATTTATTGCCCTCGCGCTTGTCACGATAGTCGGGTTCCTAACCATATTTGGGGAGCCCTTACTTTTACACCAACGTGCCAGCAATGTTGAAAAGCATGACATAGGGGACATTAAAAACCTTCTTCAACCCTCAATGATTATCAGCAAACCTGAAGGGGAGGGGCCTTTTCCGGTAATCTTGCAATTTCATGGATGTGCTGGCGCACGACTGCCCTTTCAGAAAATGTATGCTGAGATTGCAAATCAACAAGGTTATATGAGTGTCATTGTAGACAGTATGCGCCCCCGCGGATATTCACGCGAAAAAGCGGTCTCCACTGTTTGTAGTGGTAAGGAGTTTATGGGCCAAGAGCGCGCAGGTGATGTGGTTGCAGCTCTTGACTATGTTTTAAATAGGGTGGATACGGACGAAAATAACATTATCCTTGCTGGCTGGTCCCATGGGGCTTGGACCATTATGGACTTGATGACAATGGATTTAAAAAAACGTCTACCGGTCTCTTTAAAATCCTATCAGGGGGCCTTGCCGAAGATCAAAGGTGCTGTTTTGTTTTATCCCTATTGCGGTATTGGGACCCTAAGCCGCAAGACAGGCTGGACACAAAACCCGAAAATTTTAGCCCTTATTGCCGGGGATGATCATGTGGTTAATCATAAACAATGCCTGAAAATGTTTAACAAGCTTGAGAAAAAGAATATCTCGATTAACAAAACGGTTTATGAAAATACGGAACACGCATTTGACGATCCCTTTATCGAAGATGAATGGAAACATTGGCATAATCCGGAAAATATGCGTGATGCCCTTTCGCGCTATGGGCAGTTTTTAAAAGACCTGCACTAAACAACCGCGACGATCCGCGTATTGCCCTTCATGGTGGAGTTGGCTTAAAACACTTTTATGTCTGATACACCCGCCTCACCCGATTTGAATGGACACCCTTTTAAAGGGGCTACCCTTGTGGAGATGGCCTTAATGATCGGGGCTGTTAGCAGTGGCGGATTGCTTGGCGGCGCCCATATCTTTCAAGCTCTTGGATATGATCCTTGTGCCTTATGCCTTGACCAACGAGCCGCCCATTGGACCGCTTTATTGATTTGTATCCTTGGGTTGATAACCAATTATGGGTTTAATGCTAAAAAACTGGCCGCAGCGGCCATTGGCGCGGCTGCACTTATCTATGGATTTAGCGCCTTGCTATCCCTTTATCATACAGGGGTAGAGTTTAAATTCTGGCCTGGTCCCGCAAGTTGTTCCGGCAATGGAACGATAGATGATATTGGCGGCCTAACAGGCGGTTTTGACCCCAATAAACCCCGCGTAACTTGTGGTGAGGCCGCATGGCGGTTTTTAGGTATATCGATGGCTGGCTATAATTTTCTGGCATCAACCGGATTATTTGCTTTAAGCTTTGGAGCCACCATAAAAGCAATAAAAGAGGCAAAGAAGGGATATTGGCCCAAATCAAATCCAGCTTCCTGAAATCCCACTTTCTTAAACACCGCTCCTAAAATCAAGCAGCCTGAGTAAAAATAACAAACCCATCCAAACGGCAAAAACCTATGACCATTAACGATACAGCACCCAATCAGGATATATCTTCCACCAAGAGCCATATGGGTTCTGGTCCCAATCGTCACAAGCCGGGGCCAAAAACAAACCGTATCAAACAAATGTTGCGCGTTGACCATGCGGGGGAATATGGCGCGGTACAAATCTATCGGGGGCAGCGGGCTGTTTTTGACCACTTACCCAGCAAACAAAACACGGCTGACTTGCTTCGGGAAATGGAGGAAGGGGAACAACACCATCTAGAAACATTCGATGATTTACTTGCAAACCGCGGCATACGCCCGACTTTGATGGCCCCCTTATGGAATATAGCCGGATTTGGCCTTGGCGCAGCCACCGCCTTAATGGGAGAAAAAGCGGCCATGGCTTGCACCAATGCGGTAGAAGATGTCATTGAAAAACATTATGCAGAACAAATTGAAGAGCTTGGGGAGCTTGAGCCAGATTTAAGCAAGACCATCACCCAGTTTAGAGAGGATGAATTAGAGCATAAACACACTGCGCAAGAACATGGTGCCCAAGAGGCTTTTGCCTATCCCTTATTAGAAGGGTTAATAAAGTTTGGATGCCGCGCCGCCATTAAAATATCGGAAAAAATATAATCTAATGGCTTTATCATCAACCCTTACCGAGTTTGATAAAAAGACCGGTCAAAAAATTGATATGGATAAGCTAGATGCGATTAAAAGCCGAAACACTCCCTATATATGGCGCGGCGGGATTATAGGCCTAAGTGTTATTACGGGTTGGGCGGTAAATTTAATCTTTATGCTAACCGGTTTATCACTAACCTCATGGACGCTTCCCTTTCACCTTGCCCTTCAGGTGTTTTTTAATACGGGTTTATTTATTGTAGCGCATGATGCAATTCACCAAAGCCTTTTGCCAAAACATCGGAAGATAAACAATTTTATCGGGGGATTGGCATTTTTCCTCTATGGTGGATTTTTATGGGAGAAAATGCGCACCAACCATTTAGCCCACCACACAAACCCCGTAAGCGATAACGACCCTGACTATGCCCTCAATAGCGATGAGCGGTTTTTTCCATGGTTATGGAGTTTTATGGTACGATATTATTCGTGGACAAACTATTTTTTAATGTATATCCATGTGGGTCTCGCCTGGTTTATAAGCGGTTCATTTTTAAAAATGTTTATCATGTTTGCCATACCAACCTGGCTTTCAGCGCTGCAGCTTTTTATATTCGGTATATACCTACCCCACAAAACCCCTAAAGGGGGTCACAAACACCCATGGCGGGCTGTAACATTAGATTACCCTGTCTGGTTATCCTTCATTACATGTTATCATTTTGGATATCATCAAGAACATCATGACCATCCCCACCTGCCTTGGTGGCGACTGCCCATTGCGCGGCGCATCAATAAGCGAGCTTAAAAATCGAAATAATCTATGAGTTTTTTTTCAATCATCATTATAGTTGTTGCATCCATTATCGGGATGGAAGCGCTTGCTTATTTTATGCATAAATATATTATGCACGGCTTTATGTGGTCGTGGCACAAAACCCACCACATCCCCCACAAAAATAAACTAGAAAAAAACGATTTATTCGGTGTGTTCTTCGCACTACCCTCCATAATTTTTATATTTATTGGTATACGGTATTTACCTATACTTTATTATATCGGTGTTGGTATTGGTGTTTACGGATTACTCTATTTTGTGTTTCATGACATGGTTGTCCATCAACGCATTAAAACACCCCTGCCGCGCAATATTTCCTATCTAAAAAGAATTATTCAAGCCCATCGTTTGCATCACGCGGTTGAAGAGAAAGACGGAGCCGTCTCGTTCGGGTTTTTATACGCGCCGCCGATTAAAGAATTAAAACAGGCCTTACATTATAATCAAAGCCACCCCAAATCCTAAGCCTTACTATTTAAGCTGAATATCAGGTGTGTTTAAACTTCTAAATGCTGAATTAGGTTCGAGACTTGGGTTTTGGTTTTATCTAGTTCCTGATCCGTATCAATAATAAAATCCGCCCGACTGCGTTTTTCACTATCAGGCATTTGTTTAGATAAAATAAGATTGAATTTTTCTTCACTCATATTATTTCGGCCCAAAACCCGCTTTCTTTGGGTTTCAGCTGACGCACTTACGACGATAATTTTATCAAAATAATGTTCGCTATTATTCTCAAACAAAAGCGGAATATCAAGAATGCATAATTTTGTATTTTTTAACCTTTGTTGTTCTAAAAAATATTCACGATCTTTTGCCACTAGTGGATGGACTATTTTTTCTAATTGCTTGAACTTATCAGGCGATTTTTTCAAAATGACCGACAGTTTTTCGCGATCTATTCTACCATTCACAATAGCATCTGGAAAAACCACCCCAACCGGATTAACGGCATCTCCCCCCTTTTGATATAATCTGTGCACTGCACTATCCGCATCCCATAGGGGGTAACCCAATTGGGCAAACATCCCGCCAATGGTCGATTTCCCCATACCGATAGATCCGGTAAGGCCAATTACTTTCATGGGTACTTTTTTAGCAAGATTGTTTATTAAAAGGTCACGCAATTCATCATCCACCACCGCTTTATCGCCTAGCCATCGCAGATAACCCGGAACCGCTTGGTGCATTAGCATTGAAAGGCCATCAATCGTAACAAGCCCCATAGATGATGCATCCTTTAATAGTTTTGTCTCTAGGGGGCTATAAACAATATCCGCGATAATTTTATGGCCAAACTTTTTGCCCACTTCAAAATCAAGTTCTGGATTGTTTTTCATCCCCAATGAAGTTGTATTAACAACCAGATCTACATCAACGGATTGCCGCTTATCCCATGGTATGGTCTCGACAGATTGGTGTCCCTTTTTTATTTTACCTACACGCTTTTGCAAAGCCCTTGCTTTATCTATCGTCCGGTTACAGATATATATTTTTGAAAACCCTGATTTTATCAGAGCAATAAGCACCGCACCCGAAGCGCCGCCAGCCCCTAACAATAAGGCTGAAGTCAATTCACCATTCAGTTTCGATGTTTTTAACAATTTTGCTTTTAAGGCATTTTGAAAACCAAGATGGTCTGAATTATCTGCAAAAACATGATCTTTCTCGAAACTAAGCATATTGGCAGCACCAGCAAGCGCTGCCTCAGGTGAAAACTGGTCAGCAGACTCAAGGGCGTTTTGTTTATGGGGCAGGGTTACATTAACCCCTTTATATCCGGTCTTTCTTAAGTCTTGTAGTTTTTGATTAAATGCTGTTCTTGTGTCGGGGATTAAAACAAAATCATAGTCACCATTTTTGCCCTCACGTCGTAACCATTCCCGATGAATAATAGGAGAAAGGGATTGGGATACAGGAAACCCTATAACCCCTGCTTTCGAGCTTATATTGTTCTTTGGTGGGTTTTCATCGGACATTAATAATCAATCACTTTTAAGGCGCGTAGTTTGGATAAAAGAGGGTGTAAAGCAAGACCTAAAATGGCAAAATAATCACCCTCAATTTTTTCAAATAAGCGGATGCCCGTTTTTTCCAATTGATAAGCACCAACGCTTTTTAATATCTCTTCTCCTGCATGATCACAATAAATATCAATCTCTTTCGGGTTTAAGGGGCGCATTGTTAATTTTGGTCGTTCAATATGGGACCAGATTTGTTTTCCCTCTTTTAAAAGTACGCTGGCATTAATCAAACTATGGGAATGGCCGGAAAACTCTAACAAGCGCTCTTTAGCTTCAGCCATAGAAACGGGCTTATCATATGGATGGTTTTTAAATTCTAGAAGTTGATCCGAACCAAGAACAATCTCGTTTTTTGTGGTGCTGGCTGCATTGGCTTTTGCTGTAGCTAAAGTCAGGGCTATTGTTTCAAGATCATCCCCGCGATTTAAGCCCTCTTTTTTCAATTGGCCTTCATCTGTATCAGTTTTTTCTATTCTAAACTCAATATTGGCATCTCGCAAAATCTTGGCCCGAATTTCACTAGCCGATGCTAGAACAAGTTTTGTCTTGATATTGTGATTATTCATCTTGATTTTCAATTTCATTTTGACGCGCGGAAAGTTTTGTTAAAATCTGTGCAGCTGTTTCCTCGACGGAACGCCGTGTCACATCAATCACGGGCCAACGATGTTTGGCAAATAAGCGTTTCGCTTTTAAAAGTTCGTCTTTTATCGCATCAAGGTTTGCATAATCAGATGTGGAATTCGCATTCATTGAGGTTAAACGGTTATTACGAATTTGGCCGAGCCTTTTTGCGCTGGCAACCAATGCGACAATCATTGGCCGCTTCAATTCAAATAGTTCAGGTGGCGGCGGGCTAGTGGGGACTAAAGGCACGTTGGCCGCCTTTATTCCTCTATTGGCTAAATACATACAAGTCGGTGTTTTGGAGGTTCGGCTCACACCAACTAAAACCACATCGGCGGCTTCCAGATCCCACGTCATTTGGCCATCATCATGGGCAAGGGTATAATCTAGCGCCGCAATACGTCTGAAGTAAGCGTCATCCATACGGTGCTGGGCACCCGTATCAAGGTTTTGTTCAAGATCAAGGTAAGAAGAAAAAGCCTTGGTTAAAGGATCAAGAACGGAGACCGCAGGCATATTCATTTCGCTGCACCGAAGTTCTAAATGGCGGCGTAAAACCGGATTAACGACCGTATAGAGTACCAACCCTGGAGATTCAGCGATCGATTGTAAAACCTTATCAAGCTGTGGTTTTGAGCGGATCAAAGCATAAATATGTTCCATAGGGGTCGCAGTATGGAATTGCGCCGCCGTTGCTTTCATCATCGTATTCAACGTTTCACCCGTCGAGTCAGAAACCAGATGGACATGAAAAAAAGTCGCTATGGGACCTATGTCCATTACAGCTTTTTTTAACACACTATTTTCTAGGGGCTCCGACATGGTATATTCTTCCGGCACTGTTTATTTATTTATATAGGATATTCGAGATAAATAGGGAGAAGGGTTTTCATGTAAATATTTATAGCCCTATTATAGGAAATCATGTGGAAAAGAGTATCCCTTTAAAGAGTATGGCTTTCCCCCATGGAAAATGAAAATCTTATCCGAGGTTTACCATAGCCATACCAACAAAACTTATTCAGATAATAAGATTTACTTTTATCCACAGTTTTATGGTAATTCGATTTTTCCAAATCTGTTTGGTATAAATAATAGTTCAAAATCAAAATGATATCTAACTTTTCCATATCATGTTAGAAACTATAAGTATTACTTTTTTTCTGTTGAAATCTGTAAATAAATATCTAACAAATTTATAAAACAGGGTTTTCCCCTATATCCTGCCCCTATTCTTATATTAACACTTTATTAAGAATCATTAATAGAAAGTTAAAAAATTGGTAGAACAACATACCTCCTCTCAAAACCTTTTCATGGCAACCCTTAAAGAAGGGCATACGGGTAGGACCCCTGTCTGGTTTATGAGACAAGCGGGCAGACATCTACCCGAATATCGGGAGATTAGAAAAAAAGCAGGGTCCTTTATGGATTTATGCTTTAATCCTGAATTAGCCAGCGAGGTGACGCTACAACCTGTTCGTCGCTATGATATGGATGCAGCTATTTTGTTTGCTGATATTTTATTAATCCCTTATGCGCTAGGGCAAAAAGTCTGGTTTGTTGCGGGGGAAGGCCCACGTCTAGAACCAGTTATAACCAAGAATAATATTGATGAATTTCGAAGTAAAAATAATCGTTCTTTATTAGACCCGGTTTATGAAACGGTGCGATTAACCCGCAATGAATTAGGTGCTGATAAAGCATTAATTGGCTTCGCTGGTGCGCCGTGGACAGTTGCCACCTATATGCTAGCGGGGGGTCCCTCAAAAGATCCTTCAGCCCTTAGAAAATATTACTATAATGATCCCGAATTTTTTATGTCTTTGATGGATCTATTGGTAGAGGAAACCATTAGCTATCTTATTCATCAAGTGAAGGCGGGTGTGAATGCGGTCCAAATTTTTGATAGCTGGGCGGCTGGCCTGCCTGAGGAACTGGTTGTTAAATTGTGCCTTGAGCCGATGGAAAGGATTTCCCAAGGAGTTAAAGCGGCCATACCTGATATTCCTGTAATTTTCTTTCCAAAAGGGGTAGGGCCCATGGCAGAGGTTTTTGCGAAAAGTAAACATAGTGATGCTATGGGTATCGATACGTCAATGCCGGCACATTGGGCTAAATCCTTCCTGGCGCCCCATACAGTGGTGCAGGGCGGATTAGATCCACTTTTGGTAGTGCATGGGGGTAGTGCTATGGAAAAGGCTGCAAGGGTCTATTTAGAGGCATTTAAAGATGATGCTTATATTTTCAATCTTGGGCACGGCTTTGTGCCTGAGACGCCTATACCCCATGTTATGCGATTAATGGAAATTATTAGAGAATATTAGATTTTTACAATGAAGGAATAGATATGGCTTTTTTAGCCTCGATCGCGCAATGGATTAAAGTTCTTCATATTGCCTCTGTTATTGCATGGATGGCGGGCATGATGTATCTGCCGCGCCTCTATATTTATCACCATCAGGCTAAAAAGGGGGGTGAGGCGGCAGATTTGTTTAAGGTGATGGAACGGCGGTTGCTAAAAGGGATTATGACCCCCTCAATGCTCGCAACCTGGGTTTTTGCTTTTTTATTGATGTTGGCAAATCCTTCTGTTTTTTCGGCACCATGGTTTTATGTTAAATTATTGTCGGTAATTGCCTTAACGGGGATACACGGGTTTTATGCGGCAAATTTAAAAAAGTTTGCCGTCGATGAGCGACCCCGCACTGAGAAGTTTTGGCGATTAATCAATGAAGCTCCCTTTATATTGATGCTGGTCATTTTGATTATGGTTCTGGTAAAACCTTTTATCTAATACTTTTGAACCCCTTTCCGTTACGTTGGGCTTTGTGGTTAATATCAATCATGTGGCGGGTTCCTCGTCGCTTATAAAACCAGCGGCTGTTCTGGGGCGAATTTAAGACTCCCATTTACTGCTAAGTAAGATTTTCCATTTCTCGTTTATTACTGTCTTCTAAACTTTGCGCGGTCATAAATGAGCAATTTCACGTTGCCGTGTCGGTCAAGCTTGAAACTGATCGTGCCCCCCTCTAAAGGAATAAATTCCACCCTAACAGTTTCAGGCTTAGTGCCAGCTTGCGCCACAGCTGTAAGATTTCCATTTATCACGCGTAGGGTGTTACTTTCAACCGTGACCGTTATGGTTCCAAATTCAGAGTTTACATAGGTTCCGGCGTAAGCACCCATTGGCTGGTTAAGGCTCCATTCACGTGTTGCTATATTAGCGCGTAGGGCATCTATACGTAACGTTAAGTCATCTCCCCAATCATCAAGACTGTCTATGCCCGTCTCAAAAACAGTCGCGGCATCGGTATGCCCGATTAATGTATCATAGACGTAGTTTGCCACCAGATCGATAAGCCCGCTTCCAACACCTGAATCATTTACAAAAATGGCCACGCCAATCTTTTGCTCTGGCATATAGGAGACATGCGCGCGAGCACCAGAAAAGCCACCGAAGTGATGTACGAGCATGTGCTGATCCTCGCCATAGGGACCGATATACCAACCAAGACCATAATGATCGCGAATATATGGGTATCGTCCGCTATACACAGTATCGGCTACAGTTAATGGCTGCCTTGTGGCTTGAACGGCCGTGGTAGAAAAGACTTGTTCGCCACCTAACTTGCCATTCTCAACGAGAACCTCCAACCACTTAACGGCATCTTCGGCACTCATGATAACGCCGCCTGCCGATTGCATTGTGGTGTCGGTTTTTTCCAGATACGTCCGAGCAGGTGCGTCAGGTCCAAGTGTTATATGCGGACGTGCCAGAGACCAGTTTTCATTTTGCGCTTGTGACATGTAGGCGGTGGCATGCGTCATGCCAACTTTCTGAAAGATTTCCTCGGCTAGTATGTTCTGCCATGAATTTTCAAATTTTTCTTCAACCAGCCGAGCCATTAGATTGTAGTTCCAATTGGTATAACGAAAATGGCCAAGGCGTATGTCGCGCGCCTGATTGAGTTGAGTCTTTCCAATAAGGCTCCACAAAAGGTCGGGAGTATGTTCACCCGATAAAGCAACACGATGAACATAGGCAGAATTTTTGATGCCAGATGACATGGTAAGCAAGTTGCGAAGCTTGATCTTCTCCGCACGTATTCTGCGCGGAAACGGCGCTGTCGGCGCAAATTCACTAAGCGACTGATCAAGGTCAAGTTCACCCCGTTCATGCAAAACGGACATGGCCAAAGCAAACATCGATTTGGTTGACGACGCGATGTAAAACGCCGTTTCCTTTGTGACCGCTTCCTTGGTTTCTATATCAGTGACGCCAAACCCTTGAACGTAAGACCCTTGTGGCGTGTAGATGGCAATTGATAGACCTTGTACAACTTCCAATTCTGCCAATGCCTGATTTATCTTGCCCTCAATATCCAGGCCAACAATAGGCGAAGTTGCAACAGGACCATTTGTCTGTGCTAAGCTCGCCGGTGTTTGATGAAATAAGACGCCGCCCGCAAATGCCAATATAGCATACCTCACAAAATGTGCCCGCATCTCAAATCTATCCTTCATTTGTTTAATCAGGCCTGCCGGAGTGAGGCCACACTAGAAAATATGTAGGATACGATCAGGCACGTCTGCTCAATGGTGAAAAATCATGCTCAACGGCGAAATATATAACGATTTTTAGGAACTTGTGGGAGACCCAAGCGCTTCTTTCCGATAGGCGCCTGCCGTTTGCTTTTCTTGGGCTTTAAAGGCACGGTTAAACGTCGCCAGAGATGAAAACCCACCATTAAGCGCAATCGTCAAAATTGGCACACGGGCATGCTCAGGATCAGCAAGAGTTTGTTTAATACCATCAATCCGGTAGCTGGATAGAAAGGCAAAGAAATTCCGGAACCCCATACCACGATTGATAATGTTTCTAAGTTGATGGGTCGGTACCCCGACCCGGTCGGCAAGCCCTGCGATAGAAAGCTCCGGCTCAAGATAAGCGTGTTCCTGCTCCATTATGACCAACAAGCGTTTATAAGCAGCAGTATCTTTTGGATCGATCTTATTTTGAGGCGCAACGGCTTCCTTTTGGAAGTTTAACGCCATACTTTCAAATTTTATGAGCCAGAACATAACGATAAGTGTTAGCGGGAGGGCAAAGGCCACCCGTAGCAACCTTTGCTCAAGGTCACCGAGTATAAAATCTGCAGCGAGGTTTGCCCCAATCGCCATAATAGGCAGAACCGCTATGCATAGACGTATCACGCGCCGGGATCCAAGCAGATCATTGCTGTACCCGCTTATGGCTACCCACAACACATGCATTATCAATACAGCCGATGTAACGTATAAGCTCGATGTCAGGAATGAGTCGATCACAGGTGGAATTGTTAGTCCCGCAAGCTCTGAGCCCCAAAGGAACAAGGTAGGAAAAACACTTGCGATCATCCCTAACCAAGCCATCAAACTAAGCCGAAATTGATCATTAAGAATTGAGAGCGCCAGCCACCATATCAAGCCAATATTAAATATCGAGATGAACTCAAAAGGCAATTCATAAGGGTCAGGGAATGCGACCCCAGCTGGTAGAGCGTCAATATACAAACCCGTTAGGCTGATCAGGGTGGCATTGAGCAACCATTTGGACAAGCTTTTGGTGTCTTCCATGAGCGCCAAAGCTACAATGATCAGAGATATGGTGACACAAGATATGGTTAGAATGAGAAGGAGGAGCATGGATCATGCCTATCATATCATCACATAGCTTTCCACTCTTGGAGCATCAAGCAGGTTCAGCGTCCGTTTTTAGGCGTTCTAAGACACTGACGTTTCGTCCCCTTCTACCCGCAACTCAGACATATTGAACGTTAACTGTGAATGCCCTTCTTGGTCAAAACCGGCCTTCAGTTTCAAATTGAGGCTCCACCAATCATGGGTGAGATTGACCTTTTAAAAAAACAGTTTATATCTGTAAATCCTTCCTTGCTGTCCTTATGCCAGCATATCAACCATACATTTTGAAATAGTCCTGAATATGCTTTTGCGCATGAAGGGTTTGTCTATTTGTGATTGTTTGTTTTAGTACGAACAAGACATTTTAAACGATGTATCTGATTTATTGTGAGACTTTTATGCTTCCTAAAACCATGACACTTGATGAACTCAAGGCTAAATCCCCCACAGAATTGTTGACTTTTGCTGAGGAGCTTGAAGTTGAAAATGCTTCCGCAAAGTTAAAGCAAGAACTTTTGTTTGAAATTTTAAAAGAACTTGCTGACCGTGAGGTGGAAATTTCTGGGGGGGGCGTATTAGAGGTTTTGTCTGACGGATTTGGTTTTTTAAGATCAGCGGACGCGAACTATCTGGCGGGACCTGATGATATTTATGTGTCCCCCACGCAAATAAGAAAATTTTCATTACGCACAGGGGATACAGTTTTTGGGGAGATTAGAAGCCCGAAAGACGGGGAGCGTTATTTTGCGATGACCAAAGTCGCAACCCTTAATTTTGAGGACCCAGAACACGCCCGCCATAAAGTTCATTTTGATAATCTAACACCGCTTTATCCCGAAGAACGTATCAAGATGGAGGTAGAAGATAAGCCGGGTAAAGATTTATCTTCAAGGGTTATTGATCTGGTTGCCCCTTTAGGAAAAGGTCAGCGGGCTTTGATTGTTGCCCCCCCCAGAACCGGTAAAACTGTTTTGTTACAAAACATTGCCCATTCAATCGCAGCTAATCATCCTGAATGTTATTTGATTGTTTTATTGATTGATGAGCGCCCTGAAGAAGTTACAGATATGCAACGATCGGTAAAAGGCGAGGTTGTATCATCGACTTTTGATGAGCCTGCGACGCGTCACGTCCAAGTGGCGGAAATGGTCATAGAAAAATCAAAACGCCTTGTGGAGCATGGCCGTGATGTTGTTATTTTGCTGGATTCTATAACAAGGCTTGGCCGTGCCTATAATACGGTTGTGCCTTCGTCCGGTAAAGTTTTAACGGGCGGCGTTGACGCCAATGCCCTGCAAAGACCAAAACGCTTTTTTGGGGCGGCCCGAAACATTGAAGAAGGGGGCAGCTTAACAATTATTGCTACAGCTTTGATTGATACGGGCTCTAAAATGGATGAGGTTATTTTCGAAGAGTTTAAAGGTACGGGTAATTCCGAAATCGTCCTTGACCGGAAAGTTGCGGATAAACGCACATATCCGGCAATTGATATTGCGAAATCGGGAACACGAAAAGAAGACTTGCTGACCTCTAAATCAGACTTGCAAAAAGTTTATGTGCTGCGCCGTATCTTGTCGCCGATGGGGGTAACGGATGCCGTCGAGTTTTTAATTGATAAATTGAAACAGACGAAAACCAATGATGATTTCTTTGATTCAATGAATACATAAGCATGAACATATAAGAAAGATATAAACCAAAAAGGATGAGCGTAGTGACCCTGACCTTACACCATATTAAAAACACCCGTTCCCTTCGCCCTCTTTGGTTGATGGAAGAACTTGGTATTGAGTATACGCTTGTCAATGAAGGGGAGACGATCCTTAATCTGGATAAACAAGCTTTCCGTCAGAAAAATCCGGTCGGGAAGATGCCCGCATTTTTCGATGGGGATCAGGGAATTTTTGAATCCGTAGCCATAATTGAATATATTGCCAACAAATATGGCGGAGAGCATTTAGTCCGCAAACCGGGTGACGATGAATATGGGGCCTATTTGCAATATCTCCATTTTGGTGAGGCTGGCATGGGTGGCTATATGAGTTTAGTCCTTGGGCATACCTTTTTATTACCTGAAAAACATCGCAACGAAAAAGTTGCTGCGTGGGCCCTTGGTGAAATGAATAACGCAATTTCCTATCTCGATGAGGAAATAAAAGGGAAAGATTATTTTCTAGGCTCTTTTTCTCTCGTTGATATTTCAATTGCGTATATGTTGTTTTTGATGAAAATTTCACGCAATTCGGGCGAATTCGGGCCAAACATAAAAACCTATTTTGACCGTATAAAAAAGCGGGAGGCATGGATTAAAGCGACGTCTCTACCACTTTAAGATGAGAGCCTGAGATGTATCAGTAGGCTCAGAAATTAAGTAAGCCCAGAATTTAAGTAAACCCAGAAACAAAGTAAACCAAGAAATTATTTTGCGGGAATACTCGTTTTTTCTATACCGCAAACCATTTGATCAACGCCGCGCTTTTGCTTTACCAACACTTGATAAGCCTCTAACGGCCTATCTGTCGCGAGTATATCGACACCCTGTTTTGATAAATCAGCATATTGATTATTATTGCCATTTCTTTCTATGGCTGCATCGATTGATCTTCGACCCCCTAAAGTACCGAAAATCACTTCGATATCCCGATTGTTTAAAAGACTGAACAATCTTGGATTGGGGTCTTTAGTGCCAGTAAAAGCGATTAATTTATCTTCGGGGATACCGCTTGCGATGGCTGAATTTAGTTCCGATTGAGAATCTATCGAGATAGAAATCATGGCTTGCTTATCAAGACGATGTAATTTGCGGGCCTGAGCCATAGTATAGGCAATATAGATTACATTATCTTGGGTACCGGTTTTTTTGACCATGTTTATAACGTCTTCAAAGCGGGTTGAGCGTTTGAAATCTATCTGGATAAGGGCGCGGCCCTTTGCCCAGTTTAAAAAACTTTCCAGGGTTGGTGGGTTAAAACCGGTTACTTTGTTATTTTTATCTTTTAACTTTAGGGATTGGATTTGGGCCCAGCTTTTATCTTTTGCATTACCCGCGCCGTTGGTGGTGCGGTCTAATGTGTCATCATGCATTAAAAACAAAACACCGTCTTTTGAGGTCGCCACATCAATCTCATGAAAAGCTGGAATTTCGCTCGAGATATATTGTGCGGTTTCCAAACTGTTTTCAGGGTAGGCTTTATATGAACCGGCGCGATGGGCAGAAATGAGAGTCAGGTTTTTTTCTTCAAGGCATTCGAAAAAACCATTAAGGTCACCCTTTGTATTAATTGACCAACCATTAAATGCATTATTCGATACGGTAGTGGCATTAGAGTTATTTTGTGTAGGGGAAACATCAGAGGCACCGCAGGCGGTTAGCATTAGCCCTAAACTGATTGATAGGTTTTGTATTGAAAAATACCGTTTGTGTACTGACATTATTAGACCCTGTAGTTAGAATTCTGTTTTAAAACCCTGAGATTGAAATTGTGGCTGTAATATTAATGTGTATTAGCTTATAGGAATAATAGGTAAAGGAGAACAGCCATGAAAATGACGATTGATATTGATTGCACCCCTGAGGAGGCGAGAAAACTATTCGGTCTGCCAGATGTGAGTGCAATAAATGATATGATTGTTCAGGAAATGAAGCGGCGGGTAGAGGAAAACCTTGATACTCTTTCCGACCCACAAAACCTTATGAAACAATGGTTAAGCACGAGTGGCAATGGTTTTGAACAGTTCCAAAATATGATGGCGGCTGCTATGGCTCAAAGTCAAAATAAACCAGACACAAAATAAGTTTTTTAGTTAAAGCCTATTAATGGAACAAGTCAGTGAGTGATGCCCTTCTCTCTAAAGGTGATGATATTATCTATGCGCGTGCCTCAGCAGCGGGGCGGGCTGGCGTTACCGTGTTTCGGCTATCAGGAACCGGACTAGAGGGTTTTATTAAGCACCTAATTAAAAAGCCCCTAAAGCCACGTCATGCCCTTTATTGTAGTATTTATAATTTAGAAGGCGGTATCATTGATCAGGGGTTAGCCATACTGTTTTCTGGCCCCCATAGTTTTACGGGAGAGGATGTGCTTGAGCTTCACCTTCATGGATCAAGAGCCGTAGAGGTTGAGCTCTATTATACCCTATCTAAAATGGGAGGAAGGTTAGCAGAAGCAGGGGAGTTTACCTTAAGGGCCCTCAAGAATAATAAGTTGGATTTAACCCAGTCAGAAGCTTTGTTAGACCTTATCGATTCCGAAACAAACCAGCAAAAAAACTTGGCTTTAAACCAATTAGAGGGGGGTCTTGCCCAGCATGTTGAAACATGGAGATCCCTATTACTTAAAACCTTGGCCCCATTAGCGGCTGATATTGATTTTCCTGATGAAGAGGATATCCCTGCTGCAATAGCCGCCCAGTCAATCCCAATAATTGATGACCTTATCCAGCAATTAGAAGCCGTAATTTCTAGTTTTGAACAGACAAAAATAATCAGAGAGGGGGCGTCCATTGTTTTAATCGGTGCGCCTAATGTGGGTAAATCTAGCCTGTTAAACCGCCTTTCAGGAAGTGATGTCGCTATCGTTTCTGATCTTCCGGGGACAACCCGTGACGTGGTTGAGGCCAGATTAAACCTGGATGGTTATTTGGTGACGTTAGCGGATACAGCAGGATTAAGGGATAATAGTGATGATCAGATTGAACAAGAGGGTATGCGCCGGACCTCTCAAAAAGCTGAGCAATCAGACTTTAGAATTCATGTTGTTGATATTTATGAGGAGTGGATAAAAAGAGATCATAAAAATGTTTCACGTGAAACAATTTCTCTTCCGGCCAATATTGATATTCTTGTTTTAAATAAGATTGATTTACTAAAGCTTGATAATGGGCAGGAAAATAAATGGCTAGAAAACCATTTACAAAAGGAAGCTTTTGAAGGGAAGACCGCAATTTGTATATCCGCAAAAACAAATTCTGGTATTGAAGAGCTGCTTAACGAAATCAAGTCCCTTTTAAAACAATCAAGTCATTCCCAAAGTTTAAAAAACACTACGGGCATACTAACCCGTCAACGTCATGTTGATGCTATCCAGTCAGCCATAGCGGCATTAGGTAGGGCACGTAAAAGTGTAGTAGATTTTCCAGAACTTGCGGCAGAAGATTTGCGATTAGCCAATAGAGCCCTTGGGCGGGTTATAGGAGTTGTTGATGTAGAGGATATATTGGGAGAAATCTTCTCTAACTTTTGTATTGGGAAGTAAAACCGTTTCTTCAAATGTTTCACGTGAAACATTTCTGTTGTGTCGCTCATTATTGGCGACTACAAACCTTCGCAAAGTTGTAATATCAACAATATGGCCTATCCATTTTATAAAGGAGGGCGTATAGAGAGCGCATGAGTGAGCTTAAAGAAAATTTTGATGTAATCATTATTGGCGGCGGTCATGCGGGGTGCGAGGCGGCTTGCGCTGCGGCGCGGGCAGGTGCAAAAACTTTATTGGCTACACACCGTCTTGATACTATCGGTGAAATGTCTTGTAATCCAGCTATTGGTGGTCTTGGTAAAGGCCATTTGGTGCGTGAAATTGATGCTCTTGATGGGTTAATGGCGCGGGTTATTGATCAATCAGGTATTCAATTTAGAATGCTAAACCGGTCTAAAGGCCCGGCGGTTAGGGGGCCTAGAGCACAAGCTGACCGTGATCTCTATAAAATCCGGATGCAAGAAGAGATAAAGTCTATTGAAAACCTGACCCTTGCGCAAATCAGTGTTGAAGACCTTATTGTTAAAAACAATAAGGTTTGCGGTATTACTGGATCAAAAGGGGAGGAAATAAACGCGCCGACTGTTGTTCTAACCACAGGAACATTCCTTAAGGGGGTGGTTCATATGGGAGATAAGCAATTTTCAGCAGGTCGGGCCACTGGGAAAGATGCTTGGGAAACCCCTTCCATAGGGTTGTCTAAACGTTTATATGAAGCCGGTTTTTCAATGGGGCGATTAAAAACCGGAACACCTGCAAGATTGGATAGCCGGTCTATCCATTGGGACCGACTTGAGATGCAAGCCGCAGATGCTGTGCCAGTTCCCTTTTCATTTATGACTGACAGGATTAATATTCCTCAAATTTCATGCGGTATTACTTATACTAATGAAAATACCCATAAAATAATTGAAGATAACCTCTCCCTTTCAGCCGTATATAGTGGCTCTCTAGAGGGGCGGGGCCCACGATATTGCCCTTCTATAGAAGATAAAGTGGTACGCTTTAAGGAGCGGACCCAGCATCAAATATTTTTAGAACCTGAAGGATTAAACAGTTATTCTGTCTATCCTAACGGTATATCCACATCTCTGCCTGCACCTGTTCAAGAAGCCTTTTTAAAGTCGATTATCGGGCTAGAAGATGTTAAAATTTTACGTCATGGATATGCGATTGAATATGACTATGTTGACCCCCGCGAATTAAAGCTAAGCCTTGAAACCCACAAAATTCCGGGTTTATTTCTTGCGGGTCAGATTAATGGTACAACCGGGTATGAAGAGGCAGCGGCCCAAGGTTTAATAGCGGGGGTGAATGCAGCCCGTTATGTAAATGGGTTAGACCCTTTTATACTGGACCGTTCCCAAGCCTATATTGGTGTTTTGATTGATGATTTAGTCTCGCGCGGTGTGACCGAACCTTACCGTATGTTCACATCCAGAGCAGAGTATAGATTGACTTTGAGGGCTGATAATGCCGATCAACGGTTAACACCGATTGGCATTGAGGCCGGGTTTGTTGGTCATAACCGCAAAGATTTGTTTCACGTGAAACAATCCCTACTTACCAAGGCTAGGGACTGGGCAAAGACTACAAATCTAAGCCCGAAAGAAGCACAAAAACAGGGCCTAAAGGTTAACCAGGATGGGCGCCGCCGATCGATTCTTGATTTATTATCCCTACCTGATGTGACCATTGATAAATTAAAAACCATCTTTCCAGAAATAATGAGTTTTAGAGATGATATAACCGAGCAATTAGAGATTGAAGCTCTCTATTCCGGTTATTTACATCGTCAAGAGATGGACATTCGTGCTTTTAAAAAGGAAGAGAAGCTGTCTATCCCTGCCTCCCTAGATTACCATGAAATTAAAGGATTATCGAATGAGGTTCGAGAAAAACTTATACGGGCTAAACCACAAACCCTTGGGCAGGCTGGCCGTATAGAGGGTGTTACACCCGCTTCAATGGCTTTATTACTGGCCTTTTTAAAGAAAGACAAACTAGCTCTACCAGAGACGGGAACCCATTCATGACACAATCTTCTGTGGGTCATCAAGGCAAAAATAATCAAAATTATTCTACGCCTATCTTATCGGCTGATGCCTTTCATCAAGCAATGCATTGTTCTCAACAGGTTATGAATAAGCTTGCTCGGCTGGATAAGCTGTTTATGGAGCGGTCAGCCCTACACAATCTGGTGGCTAAATCTACAATCGAAACCCGTTGGGATCGGCATTACTTTGATAGTGCCCAACTCTATTCTCTTATTCCTGATGAAGCTGAAAAGCTTCTGGATTTGGGTTCTGGTGCGGGTTTTCCGGGGTTGGTTTTGGCAGCATTAGGGTATGACAAAGGTCTACAAGTTGGCTTGGTTGAAAGTACCGGTAAAAAGGCCTTATACTTACAAGATGCGGCTAAGGGTGCTGGTCTTGATAATGTAACGGTTTTCCATGACCGAATTGAAAATATTAAGATGAGGAAGAAACCTGATATTATCACCGCTAGGGCCCTTGCCCCTCTTAGCCGCCTTTGTGGGTATGTCAGCCCGTTTTTATCCCCAACCACCAAGTGTCTTTTTCTAAAGGGAGCTAAAGTGGATGAGGAATTGACCGAGGCTGCAAAAGCTTGGCATATTGAATCAACCCGCCATAAAAGTATGACGAGTGAAGAAGCGGTTATACTTGAGGTGAACTCTATAAAACCTATAATTTAAACCATCATAAAGTTTACCTCGCTTATGTTACCAGACAATTGGATTTCTATTAAATGACATCTTCCCCTCGCGTATTTGCTATTGCCAACCAAAAGGGCGGGGTTGGTAAAACAACAACAGCTATCAATTTGGCAACCGCTTTAGTAGCGGTGGGCGAGACTGTATTGCTGATTGACCTTGACCCTCAAGGCAATGCATCAACGGGATTAGGGGTTTCTGCTGCTACGCGCGAATTAACAACCTATGATGTACTGACCGGAGAATATCGTCTTGAAGCAACAATTGTTGAAACCGATATTCCTAAATTGAATTTAGCACCAGCAGGGGTCGACCTTGCAGGCGCCGAGATCGAGCTGGTTAATGTTGAACGTCGCCATCATCGTTTGGCAGATGCAATTGAAGAATATTGCCGAACTTTCCCCCAGACAACTTATGTCATTATCGACTGCCCCCCTTCTTTGAGTTTGTTAACCATCAATGCTTTGGTCTCTGCAAGCGGCGTTATCATCCCGCTGCAATGTGAGTTTTTTGCCCTCGAAGGGTTATCGCAAATCATCCGCACCATAGAAACCGTCAGTGAACGGATTAATGAAAATGTAAGTCTATATGGTGTCGTTTTAACCATGTATGATAAACGCAATAATCTGTCTGCCCAGGTTGAGGCTGATGTGCGCGGATATATGCCTGAAAAGGTTTTTGAAACAGTCATTCCGCGAAATGTAAGAATATCGGAGGCACCAAGTCATGGTAAACCTGCATTATTGTATGATTTAAAATGCCCGGGCTCGCAGGCTTATTTAAGATTAGCCAGCGAGATTATCCAACGTGAACGTGCTGTTAAACGGGAACTGGCTAGTGTTTCATAAGCTTGTTGTTTGCCACCCTTAAATAACCTTTTTAAAAACAAGAGAGTTTACTATGAATAAAACATCTCAAAAACCCTCATCTAAATCTCCATCTAAACCTCCGTCTAAATCTAGGGGCCTAGGTCGCGGCCTTGATGCTTTATTGGGAGATGCGCCATCCAGTAAAACAAAAGAGCCAAACACCAAAAATGGGGCAACGATAAAATCCGATAATGAAGTCCCTATTGAATTTTTGCGGGCGAACAAAGATCAACCCCGTAAAACATTTCATGATGAAGGTATTGAAGAACTCGCTATTTCCATTAAAGCGCGGGGCTTGTTGCAACCTATATTGGTTCGTCCCCTGAAGGCAAAGACAGATACAATACACACAGGTACAATACAGTATGAAATTGTTGCGGGGGAACGTCGATGGCGCGCCGCGCAAAAAGCGGGTCTACATAAAGTTCCAATTGTTATTAGAGATTTAAGTGATCGTGAAACGGCTGAAATCGGGTTGATTGAAAATATTCAAAGGGTTGATCTAAACCCCATGGAAGAAGCCCAAGCTTATCATTATTTAAGTAAAATTCATGGGCATAATCAGGAAGAAATTGCCAAGGCGGTGGGAAAAAGCCGAAGCCATGTGGCTAATATGATGCGACTTACCAAACTCCCAGATAATGTCCAAAAGGCGGTGCATGACGGGGTGATTTCTATGGGGCATGCACGAGCTTTGTTGACCAGTGAAAATCCAACCCGTCTTTATACGGATATCATATCAAAAGACCTATCTGTCCGCCGGTTAGAAGCTTTAATAAAACAAGAAAAGCAAAATGGAGACCCCCAAAAAGGGTCCCGTAAAGATGGCAATACACAAGCGGCCCCGAAGAAAGATGCCGATACGAAAGCGCTGGAACGCGATCTTGCCGCTGCCTTGGGGTTAGAAGTTGAAATCAACCATCAAAAAAATGGATCAGGTCAAGTCAGTGTAAACTATTTAGACCTTGACCAACTTGATGATGTTTGCCGCCGTCTTTTGGGCTCAGCTGTTTAGTTTCAAGTTTGTAAACCTATCGATTGACCATACGGCTAAGTCTTAATGCAGTACGCTCTATCAATTCCCTTTGGGGGGAGCCTGTGGTTTTTGCATCAAGTTCAGCCTCGATTAAAAGGCGTTTTGCAAGCTTTAGTTTGGCTGTAGACCAAATATTAAGACGCTGACGAAAAGCATCCTGTTCACCGAAAAACACAGGGGGGCGTAGTTTTTTCATGGCGTCATTCGGGCTCTCCCCCATATCCATGAATTGTCTTGCCTGTTGAAGTCTGGAGAAATTTCTTTGTAACGCTCTGAGTAAACCAACAGCACTTGTGCCCGCCATGGCGCTTTGATGGAGGGCGTTGGCGAGTGGTCCGGCTTGTCCGTCAATGCAGGCGGCTGTGACCTTGTTCATGGCATCGCCGCTATTGTCTACAAGGCAAGTGCGAACATCATCAAGGTTAATGGTGTCATATATTGTGTCTGAAGGAACGCCCTTATATAAAAAAAGTTTTTCAAGTTCTGATTTGGTTATCGCGCGGTCACTGCCTAAAATATGTAGGACCAGATTGAGGGCATCATTATCAAATTTTAACCCATGCTCTGTTGCCATTTGTTGGGCTAAACTGCGTATGGCTGCGGGGCCATCCACATAACAAGGAAGGGCCGCCGCTTGCTTGGACTTTTCAAACTTTTTTCTAAGGGATGATCTCGGGCTTAAATCGCCCCCTGCGATAATAATGATCCCATTGGTTTTAAGGTGGTCTTTATCCAGAGCGTCTAAAAATGAATTAACCTCTGGCGGTGACCCTTCGCCAGTTATTTTAATCTGTATAACCCGTTCTCCCCCCATAAAAGAAAGCGCTGTTATTTCATCACTCAATCGCGAAGGGTCTGCCTTTAAATCCGCAATCGATAACTCCATAAAATTAAAAGGATCGGAGAAATCATCGATAATATGTTTGGCTAATATGGTGACCCGTTCACTCACCAAACCTTGGTCGGGTCCATAGACTAAAAAGGCATGAAAGGCTTTATCCCTCTTTTTTAAAGCCGCCTCGATAGATTTTCCTTTAAGCGCAACCATTACGATTAAGGAATGAGATCCGGCAAGAAGTCAGGTTTTTTTTCATCGCCTTCTAATTCTTCAACCGCATTGGTTTTGGCTTTCGCTTTTTGACGCCTTGCTATTGCGATGCGCCTTTCCATGTCGCTGGTTTGGGACAGGATATCCCGCTCTATTTCTTCGGCCAAACGGGTTGCTGATTTTTGTACGGCTTCCCGCTCCGCGAATAGAGATGAATATTGTGACGTAACCTGATTAAATGAAGTAATGGATGTCGGGTTGCCAGAAATGGAGGCCCCCGTTTCAAGATGTACCAAACGATATTTACTGAATAGAGAATAGTTGAACCGCGTAACGGAAGCATCTAACTGGACCGCTAGGCGCCTGGCCCGCGGGGTGACTTCTACCGCTAATTCATACCCCTCACTTTGTGCCTGATTAACCAATAATCTGTTTTCAAGGGCGCGGCGCAGAACAGGTTGCACGGCCAAGTTGCCTTCTCCTGCATCTCTGGTGGAGATAATGGCCCCGACCCTGATTTGTCTCAATAAAGGATGGTTTTCTGCGCCCTCTGGGGAGGCATAAAGGGCTAAAATGTTTGGAGTAAGTGGCGGAATTTTGCTTACAATCGGTTGTGCCGTGTTGATATACCTCAAGCGATTGGCAGACGAAGGGCTTGGTAGCCAACAACGACAGCGTGCCGAATACACTTTTACAACGCTGCTGTTCCTAGTGGGACTAACCGGGTTGTTGCTCTATTGGTGCAAAGGCACTTCGGTTGCGGGTGGGTTGTTGATTGTGCATTTGTCAGTGGTTGCGACTTTTTTCATCGCTATACCGTATTCCAAAATGTCACATGGGTTTTTTCGCCTTGCAGCCCTTTGCCGGGAGTCGCAGCTGTCTTCGCGGGCCTTATAAGATATGCTTGCAAACCATAGTTATCACAGTTTTATCAGGAGTGAAGTATGTCTTACGAACCCGCTTCGTCAGTGCTTGAAAACGTTCGTGTTCTTGATCTCACCCGCGTACGTTCCGGCCCCACTGCAGTTCGCCAACTGGCAGACTGGGGTGCTGATGTAATCCGGGTGGAGCAACCTGAAGCGCTGGAGCCGGATGGCAGTCTGGGTGCGGCGCGTCATACGGCAGATTTTCAGAACCTGCAGCGTAATAAACGCAGTATTACGCTGAACCTCAAAACCGATGAGGGCATGGCGTTATTCCGCAAGCTGGCAGATACCGCAGATGTGGTGGTAGAGAATTTCCGCCCTGATGTGAAACACAGGCTCGGCATAGACTACGGCACGTTATCAAAAACCAACCAGCGTCTGATCTATGCCAGTATCTCCGGCTTTGGTCAAACTGGCCCGTACGCAAAAAGACCCGGCTTTGATCAGGTGGCACAAGGTATGGGCGGGCTTATGTCCATTACGGGTGCACCGGGAGAAGGCCCTATGCGAGTCGGTATCCCTATCGCCGACCTCTGTGCCGGTCATTTCTGTGCTCAGGGTATCTTACTTGCGCTGTATGAGAGAGAACGCTCCGGTAAAGGTCAGTGGTTACACACGTCGTTGTTGCAGGCAATGATCGCAATGCTGGATTTTCAGGCGGCGCGGTATACGGTGAGTGAACAAGTGGCAGGGCAGGCAGGTAATAATCACCCGACCAGTATTCCGACCGGTGTATTTCAAACGAAAGACGGCTACATCAATATTGCGGTAGCGGGTGAGGCCACCTGGTCACGGTTCTGTCAGGCAATGAATAAGGATGACTGGCAAGATCATCCGGACTACAAAGACAATGGTCTCCGTTCTGATAATCGTGAACAGTTGAATGCACTGATTAATGAGGTAACGCAAAGTCGAACCAGTGAAGATTGGATAAGTTCGTTTACCGAAGGCGGCGTACCCTGCGGACCGATTTATACGATTGATAAAACATTTGACGATCCTCAGGTTAAACACCTGCAGATGACGGCAAACGTGGAGTCTCCGGTTATGGGAGACCTGAATCTAATCGCCCAGCCGGTCATTCTTGATCGAACACCAAGCAGTATCAAGGTGGCACCACCTGAGCGCGGTAACGCGACGCAGGATATCTTGCTTGAGCTTGGTGTAAAAGAGGAAGAGCTGGGCAGAATGCGTGAAGAGCACATAATCTAGATCATGGCTACTGAAGGTAAAAAGCGAACGGCACTTATCACCGGTTCCGGCCGTAACATTGGTCGAGCTATTGCTATCGAGCTTGCCGGTGCGGGCTGCAATGTGATTTTAAACGGTTCTGCCGATCGCGCGGCCTGTGAATCTGTAGCCAGAGAGATAGAGGCGGCCGGTGCCAGTGTTTATATCGCAATGGGTGATATAGGCGTTCGTGAAGAGGCGCTGGCAATTGCTGCCAGTGGCATAGAGAACTTCGGTAGCATCGATATATTGGTTAATAATGCTGCGATCCGCCCGTCGTTTGATCTGATCAACGATGATGAGGATTCCTTTCAGCGCATTATGAATATTAACTTTCATGCCGCATGGTGGCTATCCCGTGCCTGTATGCCCGGTATGATTGAGAATGGCTGGGGCAGGGTAATAAACTTTACCGGCATGAATGCGCAACAGGGTTATGCCGGAAAATCCGCGGTCAGTATTTCTAAACACGCTTCGTGGGGACTGACCAAATCCATTGCAAAGGAATATGGTCACCATGGCATCACCGCGAATATAATTTCTCCCGGTACCATTGTCGGTGATGATGAAGAGTCCAGCAATTACGATAACTTGCTGCAGCAGAATCCGGCGGGTAGGTTGGGTGATCCTTCAGATATTGCAAAAATGGCAGGTTATCTGGTCAGTGACAATGCAGGTTTTGTTAACGGCCAGCTGATGCAGGTTAATGGTGGGGTTGTAGTGGCTTGACAATGAAGCTGGTAACTTTCAATTAAAGTTGCTGATTTCTAAATGAGATAGTAGCTACTGTTGCGTTGAAATAGACTGAGAAAGTTAGAACGGTATTGTAGGATACCCATTTGAAACCAGTCCGTACCTGACTGTCAGCAGATGCCGAGGCCGTCTGAAAACAGAATCCCCAATTCAGAACCGTTTAACATCAACTAGATGGCCGCCAGCGCCCTTGTGGCTCCTCGAGTTTTCATCAAACTTAGTGTCAGGCAACATAGAATTCTTGTCTTTAAGCGTTTAATTCGCGTTTGAAGCCACCGGAAAACACAGATGGCAACATCCCTTATTGCCTTTATTAACCCACTAACACCAAAGATACTGACCAATCGACTAAAATTGTATGCCATCACGTTTAAACTCATCTCAGTGCGTACGTTATGTAGTGTTTTCCTGAGAAAGTGCCGTGATCCAGTCTAATGTTTGATAGTACCGACAGTACCCTTTTAATAGCCTCTATCCGCGATCAGGGGCTTTTTTGCTTCTTAGAAACGTAGTTTCATTTTGCTCTAAGCGGAAATGCCGATTGTACAATTTGTGCTATCTAGATATTTGGGAGCCAGGTGGAAAACTTCAACTGTGATGTTTTGGTATATTGCTCAATATTCCGTGGACCCTGATGTGACAGAGACAATAGCTATTTTATGAAAACTGCAGTATTCGCATTTATCTCATTGCTCATCGGGCTTTTGATCGCAGAGCTGATTATCAAAGTTGCGGCTGTTGTGTCACCACGTATCGCCTACGAATTACGACCGCCATGGAGTAATCGCGCACTGGACCCAGATCCAAAATTGGGTTATCGAGTATCACGATATTATCCGGGATCTGACAAACGCGGATACCGGAACCCTGAAGCACTCGATAAATCTAATATACTCGCAATCGGTGATTCCACAACTTATGGTTACTCGGTCGTAGAAAGCAAGTCCTGGCCTGCTGTTCTGAGAAACGAGAATAACCTTGATATCTATAATGCCGGGGTCGGCGGTTATGGCCCGTGTGAGTATTTAGAGGTCAGCAACGAACTGATACAGCTTAACCCTACCCAGGTTGTTGTTGCCCTGTATTTAGGCAATGACATGAGCGACGCCTACACATCCGTCTATTTGGAAGATCGTTGCCCTGATTTACAAACTGATAATGCAGAGTTACTAACAGAGCTGAGACGTCTTCGAGAGGAGCAATCGTTGCTAAAACAAGCCACAGAGCTTGGCCTTGAATCTGTCGCCGAACCATTCCGCGATGGTCTACCGCTCTCGCATTTGTACGGCTCGAATCTAAGAGATAAATCGTCAATCTATTCATTGGTACGGGTTGCTTATCACAAACTCAACAACATTCATTATGGCCGGTTCGGGGAAGATGCTGAGGACCGGTTTGCAACGGAGTCACAAATTAAAGGAGCGATTGCTTATGACCAAATCAAAGAGCTGCGCACCGTGTTTAAGAGTCCAGCGGTTGAGGTATTGGCTGTCGATCAGACTGATCTGAGGATATCCGAAGGCAGACGAATTACGGAGACTGTTTTTGGTGAAATAAATACGCTGGCCCAGGCCAACAACGCACAATTGATCGTGGCAATTATTCCGACAAAGGGCGTCGTTTATCGAAACATATTGGGAGATAGCTTTATATCTCAGCACTCGTCCTTTACTCCGAAAATAGAAAACGAGCTGAAATTAAAGCAGGATATTTTGTCGTTTCTGGATGAACATAAAATTGTGCATGTGGACACAACACCACTGCTGGAAGAGGCTTTGTCTGATAGAACTCCCCCGTTCCATCAGACCTCAAACGAACACCCAAATGCATACGGATACAGCATCGTAGCAAATGCTATTGCCGCAGCAGTAGCTGAATAAGCGACAACTCAATGCTTATAGATATATACCAATACAGTGCCGATGTAATCACCTCAATATTTCATTCCAAATTCTTATGGTCGGGGAGTCGGCATTACTGGCTGTATATGTTGGCGTATCCGGTAATCGCCTACATACTTTACTATCAGATCCGGTCTAGCCAGCGATCCTATCTATCTTTTCTTTTTCCACGCGATATTTATACCCATAGATCAAACATTCTAGATTTAAAGCTCTGGTTTGTCATTATTGTTATTTTAAAATTGGGCTTTTTAACGCTGGTTTTTGCGGGTGTCGGGGTAGTTACCGGTTTTATTGATAGTGGTTTCGATCTACTTGGTCCGGAGTGGAGCGTAGAAAGAACAAGCGGCGATGAACCGGGTTTCTTAGATCGGCTATTGTTCATGGTCGTGGTGACGGTTTGTACCGATTTCGGTTTTTTCATCATGCACTACTTCTATCATCGGCTCACATGGCTTTGGGAGTTTCACAAAGTGCATCACTCCGCAGAGGTGCTGACGCCGATCACTGCGAATCGTCATCATCCAGTGGATTATATGCTGGAAGGTTGTTCAGCATTTTTAATAGGTGGCATTGGCGCTACGTTGTTTACTCGATTCCATGGAATTGAGGTTGATGCTCTCACTATCATGAATGTCAGTGCGATACATTTTTTTTACTATATGACCGCGAATTTCCGTCATTCACATATATGGGTAGGCTTTGGCAAATGGGGTAGTCGTATATTTGTGAGCCCGGCTATGCACCAGATCCACCACAGTGTCGCGCCACAACACTTCAACAAGAATTTCGGCTTTATATTTTCGTTTTGGGATTGGATTTTCGGTACACGATACATACCCGAACAAAAAGAGGAAGTGGTGTTCGGGCTGCCGGACGGAGAATCAGGCTACGCCGGATTAACTGATGCGATGCTGCGTCCCTTCAAGGATTCTTTTCAGAGGCTAAAAGATACTAAATCATGGGTTCGATCACCAACTTCATAGATTAACCACCAAAAAGTTATCCATACAATAAGTCGTATCAAACAGACTTTGTAGTGCATACATACCTATATTGGCATATTTACATCGACATTTTTTCAAATTGAATAGTGAATGTCGTCCATGCTGCGTGCCTTGACCGTAGTGATCATAGATAAATTGATCTCCTCACCGTTGAGTAGCTCATAC
>CALLPQ010000122.1 GCA_938015425.1 uncultured Parvularculaceae bacterium
GTTTAGTTTTTTTTCAAAAATATTATACACCCCTTTGAAGCGTTGACCCATGCCTACTGGCCAACTTAATGGGCAAACTTTAAGCCCTAACTTAGTTTCAATTTCATCTAGTAGATCAAACCCATCTTTCCCCTCTCTATCCATCTTATTGATGAATACGATCATGGGTGTCTTGCGCATCTTACATACCTTAACCAGGTTTAGCCTAAAGCCTGACTCCAGAATTATAAACGGAGATTAGAGTAGCAAACCTGGACACAAACCTAACGGCTGAACTTATGCAGCAGCCCCAGCACACAAACGGGCGATTTCAGCAAACATCGCCGGTAACTGGCTGTGTAGTGATTTTAACATGGCCACCCGTTTTTCACGTTTATCTTCCATGGAACGGATAAAGCTTTCAGCTTCTTCGCAAAGATCACCGATCTCCCAAGCGCCAACGCCGCGCGATGCCCCTTTCAGCGCATGGACACCATGTTCCCAATCATCATCAGGCATATCCGCATGGAGCGTATCCACCCATTGATTGAGTTGGTCTTCATAAATGGAAAGGATTTCATCACGCAAAGCATGATCTTCACCTACATATAATGATAAATGTTTCATATCTATGAGCGGCATATGTTGAGCCCTTCCAAATCCATTTATTAAACCTTTTATGAGGTGACCATAACAATAAGTCGCTACCATAGAGTTAAAATTATCAATCTAAAGGTTAACTGAATATTACCGGGACGCCTATTTTGCCGATGAAGGAAACAAAAAAGGGCCAGCTAAAATGCTGGCCCTTTTAAAAAATAATATCTGTTTAGATCGCGATATTAGCGACCGCCACCAGCAGCTTTTTTCGCGGCTTCTTTTGCCGCTTCTTCAGCAGCTTCTCTTGCCGCTTCGGTCGCTGATTTCTTTGCAGCGTCTGCCGCTGCGTCTTTCGCAGCACCGGCAAGGCCACCAGCTTGATCAGCTGCACCCGCCGCCGCATCTTTGGCTGCGTCTGCTGCTGCACCGGCAGCTTTATCTTGTGCTGCGCCCAATGCATTACCAGCAGCGTCTTTAGCACCGCCAACCGCATTGTCAGCCGCGTTTTGTACAGCGCCAGTTGCTTTGTCTGCCAAGCCAGAAGCTGCATCGCTTGCGGCACCTTTTGCTCTATCAACAGCAGCCCCAGCAGCGTCTGTAGCTGCATCTTTTACGGCTGAGGTCGCATTACCAACTGAACCAACCGCATTGCCCGCCGCATCAACTGCGCCGCCTGCTGCATTCTTGGCTGCATCCGCTGCAGACCCTGCTGCGTTTCTAGCGGCGTCTGTTGCTGAACCGGCTACATTACCGGCTGCATCTACTGCGTTTCCAGCTGCATTTCTTGCGGCATCTGCTGCGTTTCCAGCAGCGTCAGTTGCACTACCCACTGCGTTACCTGCCGCATCAACAGCATTACCCGCCGCGTTTCTTGTGGCATCTGCTGCATTACCAGCTGCCTCGCTTGCAGCGCCTGCTGCGTTGCGCGTGGCCTCGCCAGCTGCGTCCGCTGCATTGCCTGCCGCATCAACCGCACTACCGGCGGCTTCTTTAGCTGCATCACCCGCATTTTTGGCGATGTCGCCTGGATTTTTACCAAAAAACACCATTGCACCAATTATAAGTGCCAGTGCTCCTGCTACGATAATAAGTATTCTAGACATTAGATATCCCCTTTTGGTTTATCTCTATTAAGTTTTAAAAAATATATTACCACGGTATTTAAGAGTGTGGTAACAATAACGATAGTTTTAATAAAATAATTCCTGATAGTGACTAAATTTTCAGATAGTGACTAAATATAAATCTGCAACCCTGTTAAACATTCATATTAAATCTTTGAGCACTTATTCACAATCATTTTTTGCATATACCCAGATCAAAGTACACATACCTAGATCAAACTGCACTTACTTAAATTAAAACCACCCCACCCCATAAATTATCAATTTAGTTTTTCTTCCGCTTCCTTAATAAACAAGTTCAATTGGTATAATCCAAGCCTCTAATAAACTAAAAGCCAAACCCAAATTTCGCCCTCATATAATGATCTAAATGATAGATATTAAGGCACTAGATATTAAAGTAACAGACATTGTGATTTTTATCGTCATACATCATAAGTTTATAGCCCACACAAGGGGAATCAACAATATAAAAGCAGCTATCTTTTTGTTAACCCAAAAACGAAAAGGTAAACAACAATGAAATCAGGCACTTAACGCAGCACTTCCAAACCAACCCCACAATCAGGATCAAGATAGAATGGCAGTTAACAGTATATTTCTGGGTAAAAGCGACAAGCCCCAAAGCCTAAACCTTAAATACGCGAATCGTCATGGCCTGATCTCGGGAGCCACAGGAACAGGCAAAACAGTAACCCTACAAATTTTGGCCGAAGGCTTTAGTAAAGCTGGTGTGCCCGTATTTATGGCAGATGTTAAAGGGGACATAGCGGGGCTTTCACGGCCCGTTAAAATGAAACCGTTCTTGACCGAGCGAGCCCAAAAAATTGACCTTGCCCCTTACGAGCCCGAAGCCTTTCCCGTTACTTTTTGGGACCTATACGGAAAAAAAGGACATCCGGTACGTGCCACAGTTACCGAGATGGGGCCTTTATTATTATCTAGTCTGCTTGGCTTAAACGACACCCAATCAGGGGTTTTAACCCTTGCGTTCCGGGTCGCCGACGATGATGGTTTACCCTTGCTTGATTTAAAGGATTTACGCGCTCTTTTGGTCGAGATTGCCGACCGCGCGAAAGAATTATCAACCGAATATGGACATGTTTCCAGAGCCTCGGTGGGCGCCATCCAACGACGATTATTAACATTGGACGAGCAAGGGGCCGATCATTTTTTTGGGGAACCCGCATTAAACCTGCAAGATTTTTTATCTGTCGATGATGATGGCATGGGCATGTTAAACATTCTTGCTGCTGACAAATTGATGCAATCACCAAAACTTTATGCCACATTTTTATTATGGTTATTGTCTGAATTATTTGAAGAGCTTCCCGAGATTGGTGATCCGGAAAAACCAAAACTGGTCTTCTTTTTCGATGAAGCACATTTGTTATTCGATGACGCCCCCAAAGCCCTGATCGAAAAAATTGAAACCGTCGTGCGCCTTATCCGCTCAAAAGGGGTCGGGGTCTATTTCGTGACCCAAAACCCGATGGATGTTCCCGATGAAATATCCAGCCAATTGGGCAACCGCATTCAACACGCCCTTCGCGCCTTCACCCCGAAGGAGCAAAAAGTTATCCGCGCCGCGGCTGAAACATTCCGCCCGAACAAAGCGTTCAAAACTGTTGATGTGATCACTGAACTTGGCATCGGCGAAGCTCTTGTCTCAACCTTAATGAGTAAAGGCACACCTTCAGTCGTGCAAAGAACATTAATCCGGCCCCCTTCATCGCGCATGGGCACAGTCACCGCAAAAGAACGTAAGGAAACAATGCAATGGTCTGATATGGGGGATAAATACGATAAAACCGTTGATCGTCATTCAGCCTATGAAATCTTGCACGACAAAGCCGAAGAGCGCACCAAAGAAGCTGAAAAAGCCCAAGAGCGAGAAGAAAAAGCACGCGAGAAAAAGTCCCGCAGCCAATCAAAAAGAAAATCAACAAGCAGACGCAAACGCTCCACAGGTGCAAGGCGTTCTAATCGGCAAAGCGTCGGTGAGGCCGCAATAAAAAGCGCCGCACGCACCGTGGCAACCACGTTAACGCGCACCATCATTCGCGGTCTTTTAGGAGGGATGAGACGATAAGGTTTTCACGGAGCAACCAAAATTAACACTTGGTTGGAATTTATTCTGAATACCACATCGGTAACATCAGATCATTAAGATTGAGCCCATCTCAATAACTCTTAAAACAATATTTTCATTATCTTAGAGACATGATTAGATATGGACAAGAACGAGCCTGAAATTATCGCTGAAAACGCGCAAGACCATCAATCGGAAAAGCCTTCCCCTGCTTCCGATAACGAAGCCGCGCTTGTTACCATTATGGGGACGCTGGGTTTTTTAATCTTTTCTTTTCCCATCGGGCTAGCCCTCAAAACACCGCCTTTGGCAACATTTAAGTTAAGCATTGGCGCAATTGTCTGGGGGTTGCTTGCGGTTATTCCCATGTTGGCGATTGTTCTAACGTTGCAAAAATCATCTCACCCTTCAGTGATTAAATTTTATGACCAAGTCAGCGAGTATTTTGCCAAAATCGGATTTAAGATCACCCCCCTTCGAATATTACTTCTAAGTTTAGGGGCTGGCATCGGGGAAGAAATGCTTTTTCGAGGGGCAATTCAAGCTGGATTGACAAACTATCTTCCAATCGCCGCTGCCATTTTTATAACATCATTGGTATTCGGATTATTACATGCAATCAATAAGATCTATGTTGCACTTGCCGGCTTTATCAGTGTTTATTTTGGTGTTCTATTTGTCGTAACCGACAATATCGCTATCCCTATCATTACCCATACAGTATACGATATTATTGCTTTTTTCTATGTAAGAGAAATGGTCGAGAAGTGGCACCTAAAAAATAGCGATCAAGACCAAGCATCATAGTTTTTTTAGAGTGTTTTCAAAACAACCTTAACACCGTAACCTGTAGCTTTATATCCCGATAATTGCCTTACAATATATCACGCCTCAACACTTTATTCTTCAGGGTCAATCTCTTGCGTTGGTAGTAAAAACGAAACGATCACACTGGGCAAAAACAAGATGAAAAAAAACAGGCAAAAAGCGATTATTGCAATTTCACCTTGATAAGAATTCTGTTTAAACAAAGCATGCAACCGATCAAGGTTCGAAAATGCAAGCATGAATATAGCCAAAGCACTAACAATACTATAGCTAATCGAAAAAGCTTTCATGGCAATTTCACGCTGCCCTTCGTCAAGAGTTTTCAATCCTGATGGACCAATGGCCATTCGCCCTACCCCCGTAAATCTAAGGGCAAACCCTAAAGCAGCTATTACAGCTATAAACCCTAGCCCAACATAATCATCAAGGACATTATCTGCAGTTCCCCCCACAGATCTGAAATAAATCAACATAATCGGCATAGAGATTAACAGCAAGATAGACAGAATTCGTGCCCGCATTACATTCATTTTAACCGTTTTCGTTGAATTCATTTCTGCACTCCCTTTTCAGTTCTAAGATCTTTAAACTTTAATGATCTTTCGTTTTCATCTGTACCTGCGCAGAAAGCATCTCAAACGGTTCGAGAGAAAAAACCATCTCCAACGGCAACTCGAAATAGCTGGCTAATTTCAAGGCAAGCTCAAGGCTTGCATTATAATTGCCGCGCTCAAGATATCCGATGGTTTGATAATTCACGTCTACGGCCAGCGCCAATTGCTTACGTGATAATCCACGCTCAGCCCGTAAAACGGCAATCCGATTATGTACCGACAAACCTATACCTTTTATAAAACCAATTGTTATATATATACAACATTTAGGTTGCTTTGTAAACAAAAATATTAAAATAAAATAAAGACATTTTTGCACTAGTCTTGCATTAACTTGGCAAAGATGCCCTGAAACGGGTTTTGCCCTTCTTTTAAGCTTAGACTTTTTAACGATTCAAAGCGATAATCAGAGTAATAGAACCGAGAACCAGGGCAAAAGTTCTATCGAAGCCAAAACGGAAATCCATTTACGGAATTAGATTTTAAGGGAGAGCATTATGGGCAGATTTAATACAAAGAGTAAAAAACGAGACCAACGCTCAAAAAGCAATACAGCTACAATGGTTATAACCGCATTGCTCTGCGCCTCTTGCGGCGGCGGTAACTCAAACACCCCCCCACCTCCGCCGCCCATCACTAATGCAACACCAGCCATAACCTCCGCAAACACCGCCAGCGTTGCCGAACGTGATGGCGATGCTTTTTATACGCTCACCGCAACTGACGCAGAAAACGATCCAATTACCTTGTCGATCAATGGCGGTGCCGACGCCTCAGCATTTACTCTGGATAGCGCAACAGGAGCACTCGCGTTTAATTCGCCTGCTGATTTTGAAAACCCAACAGATGTAGACGGTGACAACGTGTATAACCTCACCTTAGGGGCAAGTGATGGCAACAGCTCAAGCACATTAAATTTGCAAGTCAGTGTCACCGACGTTACCAATATTCCTATGCGGGTCACCCGCATAGCCCAAGGGCTTGACCGGCCTATCTATGCAACGGGCGCTGGTGATGATTCAAATCGGTTATTCGTGGTTCAACAAGGCGGTCAAATCAGAATTATTGATTTAACCACAAACACACTCGAAGCCATACCGTTTCTCGATGTCACCCCGGATGTGTCAACCGGTTTTGAACAAGGATTAATCGGCCTAGCTTTCCCACCCAATTATTCCACCAGCGGATTGTTTTACATTTACATAACAAATGTTGCAGGCGATACCGAGGTCCTCGAATATTCAGTCAGCACGACTAACCCTAATATTGCGGACCCGACATCGAGGCGATTGATTTTAACTTTCCCGCAACCTTTCGCAATTCACAATGCAGGCTGGATCGATTTTGGTAGTGACGGGTTTTTATATATTGCCTCTGGCGATGGCGGCAGCCCGGGTGACAGCCTAGGCAATGGCCAAAACACAGCAACATTAAACGCGACAATGTTACGTATTGATCCTTCATTTGATGCATTTCCCAGTGACAATAACGCAAATTATGCCATCCCAGCGGATAATCCATTTGTTAATGCTGCGGGTGCAGATGAAATATATGCATATGGCTTAAGAAATCCGTTTCGCTCCAGTTTTGATCGTGCAACAGGTGATCTATATATTGGCGATGTAGGCCAAGACGAGATCGAAGAAATCGATCTTATTCCCGCAGGGGTTGGCGGGCTTAACTTCGGCTGGAATATTTTGGAAGGCACACGGACATTTACGGCTGGTGCCACCACTGATCTAACACCGCCAATTGCTGAATATCTACACGATAACTCTCCAACCGGCGGCTTTTCTGTCACGGGAGGATACGTCCATAGGGGCAGTGTCGAAGCATTGTTTGGTCAATATGTATTTGCCGATTTTGTGTCTGGTAATATATGGAGCATTCCAGTCAGCAATATAGCCCAAGGCCAGACCTTGACAGGGGCCGACTTCACCATTCAAACCAGCACCCTCTCCACACCGGACCTTGGCAATATTGCCAATATATCCAGCTTTGGCGAAGATGATAATGGGGAATTATATATAATCGAATTTTTCCGTAACGAGATATTCCGTATAGAAAATGACGAATAATCTTAAAGCCTAGAGCACGTTTACAAAAAGTTGAATCTAAAACGTGCTCTAGATTATTTATTGGTCGCGGTTTCGCAAAACAAAAACCGCCCACACTTTTTGTGAATCCGCTCTAA
>CALLPQ010000123.1 GCA_938015425.1 uncultured Parvularculaceae bacterium
ATATAATAGACTTTCTTTTTCTCGTTTAAATATTTTGCCATTTTTTACTATGGGGAATCCAGCAAGATAAATTCCCGCAAAAAAATCATTTTTTGATTCGCCTAAATTCTTTGGGTTTGGCGGGTGAGTGACTCCACCAAAATTAATTTCCTAAATAATAGTAGTAGGATATTTATTTCTGATATTACAGTAAAAACAAAAATTGAATTTCTCAAGTTAGAGACCTACAAAATAGTCTCAAGTTAATTAATCAATGCTGATAAATATCGGCAAACGAAACTTGGGGTAACTATTCCGTTCTGAAGACTTCCATTTTAGCATTAAATCATTTCAAAAATTGAGAATATGTGTAAAATTGTTTTAAAGTTCATCGTATTATAACGGAGTGGAAGATATGTCCGAATCTGAGAAATTTCGAACTAAGTAACATATGAATTGACGGATGTAATATAAGTAAAGCATAAAGAAATGCTGCTGACTTGCTACCGCCATCGGTTGCATTTTTTACTATTAAAATATGCGAAAATATTTGCAAAGGTATATTCTTGAATCAAATAATGTGATAATGTGAAATTTTATTGTTCGAATCAAAAATCGTTTGAATGTTTTACCCTCTTGTTATTACTTTGAATGTTACTTGATTGTCAGTGACGTCCAACTATAGACTTTTCGCGCAGATTCCTGTTTCATTAATTAATCTACTTAAAGTATTTTCTTCTTTATGTAACTTCCGTTCTGAAACTTTTTTTGGAAAAATTCGCCAAATTGAATATAATACGCATCAAATGCAAATATTTTTTTCAAAATTTGATGCCTTCTCGAGTTTTAAGAGAGGAGAAACTCTCAAAAAAAACCATCCATGAATTTACGCAATTATCCTGTTGTTCCAATTATACAGTTGTCCGAAGTACAATTGTCCTAGGGGACAATTGTCTAGAGGGCAATTGTCCGGGGGGCAATTGTCTGGGGGTAATTGTCCGAGGGGGGCAATTGTCCTGGGCAACCCGCTCTGTAAACAGTCGGGCACAAACCACGACATCACTCAAAATGTCATCCCCGACTAGATCGGGGATCCATAACACAGCAAAACCTTGTGATGGATTCCCGCCTACGCGGGAATGACAATACTGAGAGAATGACAATGAGTGGGAATAACAGTGGTGAAGGCTCAAACCAGACGGGACCGCTTTACTGTGGCTTCGATAAAAGACGCAAATAATGGATGAGGCTCGAACGGTCTTGATTTTAATTCGGGGTGATATTGCACACCAATAAACCATGGGTGATCAGGGATTTCCATAATCTCTGGCAAGGTTCCATCCGGCGAGGTGCCGGAAAAAACCACCCCATGTTCCGCAAGACGATCAGCCCACCCCATATTGACTTCAAACCGGTGGCGGTGGCGTTCTTCAACATGCTCGCTACCGTAAATCCGTGCCACACGGCTACCCGGTTTTAACGTGGCAGGGTAAGAACCCAAACGCATGGTACCCCCAAGATTACTATCACTCCCCCGCTCATGTTTGATACCATCTTTTTCCCATTGGGTCATCAGCCCCACGATAGGCGTTTTCGTTTCTCCGAATTCGGATGACGTGGCGCTCCCTTCCCCTAACAGGTTTCGGGCCGCTTCAATCACCGCCATTTGCATACCAAAACAAATGCCAAAATAGGGCACCTCCCGCTCCCGCGCAAATTTGGCCGCTAAAATCTTTCCTTCCGATCCGCGCTCTCCAAATCCCCCTGGCACCAAAATACCGTGCACACCGGCTAACGCGCTGATTGCTTCTTCTTCTGCTTTGAAGACCGAACTATCAACCCATTTTATCTTTACACGTACATTATTGGCGATACCGCCATGAGCAATAGCTTCAATCAAGGATTTGTAAGCATCTTGCATCACCGTATATTTACCCACCACCGCGATGGTAACTTCGCCATCAGGCTCCAACACTCTGGAGACAATATTTTCCCAACCTGACAAATCAGGCATCGGCGCATCATCAATACCAAAGGCTTGTAAAACCTCATTATCAAAACCTTGTTGATGATATGCAAGAGGCACCTCATAAATGGTGCGTGCATCAAGGGCCTGCACCACGGCGCTTGGGCGAACATTACAAAATAAAGCAATCTTTTGACGTTCACTTTCAGGGATATCGCGGTCCGCCCGCACCAACAAAACATTTGGCTGGATGCCGATAGAACGTAACTCTTTAACGGAGTGTTGCGTTGGTTTAGTTTTTAATTCCCCTGCGGAGGGAATATAAGGCATTAAAGTCAGATGGGTATAGATTGCCTGATGGGGGGGGAGCTCGTTTTTAAGTTGGCGAATAGCTTCAAAAAACGGCAGCGCTTCAATATCGCCAACCGTGCCGCCAATTTCACACAACACAAAATCCGCATCGCCAGCATCGGACAATACAAAATCTTTAATCATATCGGTTACATGGGGAATGACTTGTACCGTAGCCCCCAAATATTCCCCGCGCCGTTCGCGATTAATGATTTCCTGATAGACCTGACCCGTGGTCACATTGTCAGCTTTGGAAGCAGAAACCCCTGTGAAGCGTTCATAATGACCAAGATCAAGATCGGTTTCAGCGCCATCATCAGTGACGAATACTTCCCCATGTTGATAGGGGCTCATCGTCCCCGGATCCACGTTCAAATAGGGATCCAGTTTACGCAAGCGCACACTATATCCGCGTGCTTGCAAAAGGGCACCAAGTGCCGCCGAAGCAATGCCTTTTCCCAGAGAGGAGACCACACCGCCAGTTATAAAAATATATCGCGCCATGGGAGTTTGTTCTATCGGGGATTCGATGGAAGGGGAAGCATAAAATCTATTGAAACCCCATAAAGGGAAAACTAATTCACGGTCCAATAATTTTTAGGGCACGCATTTGGATCACACTGACCAGAAGTAGGCGCTACATTAATAGCCTTGCACCGTTGCGTGCGCTTGACGCCAACCAGTTGGCCTTCCCCATTTTAAAAATTTTACCCACCCAATCCAATTCAGTCCAAGGGGCTAAACCCGACACATAAATATTTGCGCGAAACCGCAAGGGGGCAATCTGCGTCGCCGCAGCTGTCGCAATCTGTTCCACACTGGCGAGATTAACAATCAAGATAACTTTATCATGCCAACTCAATCGCCATATTCTCGTTGAGCATCGTGTTTTGTAGCCGTTCCGCGGATAGGCCTTTCACAAGATATCGATAAACTGCGTCGATCGTGGAGTTTATCAAACTTCGTTTGTCATCCATAAGATAGGCTCTACGAGAGGGTCCCCTGCTTAAACCGGTGGATCCTGCTTGGCGGGCGCGTCTGGATCAGCCGGAGGCGGAACATCCTCATCATCTGTAGGGCTATCGTCCGTCAAGGTTGGTAATTCATCAACAATCTCGCTTAACGGATCCACAATTGTTGTTTCACTACCACTCGACAGGCTTCCCCCGATTGAGCGCTGCAACCCTTCAGAGGTAACTTCACCCGTGAGATCTTGAGGGTTAGCACCCGTCACCTCATTGATAATATCCGCATCATTTTCATTATTTCCCGCAATAATGGCAAGGCCCACGGAGCTGGTGAAAAACAAGAAAGCCAATGCAGCGGTTGACCGTGTCAACATATTCGCTGCCCCGCGACCACTCATAAATCCGCCGCCACCGCCGCCAATCCCCAAAGCACCCCCTTCTGAACGCTGCAATAACACAACGCCGATAAGGGCAAGAACGATGATCACATGGACCGTCAAAAGAATGGGGAGAATGTTCATAATATTAAGCTCTTCAATGATAACAATAAGCTGCTAACAAATTCTGGTTAGCATGTGGTGTCCTATGTGGGGCCAGATCAGGCCAAATGCAAGACAATAGATCAATTCCATTATTCTTGAGGCGCAATCTTACAGGGCCTTTTAATGGCCAAACAACAATTATGCAAGATAGTCCTAAAAAAACCCCCTCTATACGAATGGTATAAAGGGGGCGGTTTGTTTAGTCTCGGTTTAATGGTCATGCATTGGCATGCATACTCATTACTTCCATTTTTCCAATTGGCGCTCGGCCCAAGTTTTTCCGCCAAGACCAAAGGCGATACCCCCGGCCAAAGCGGCACCAATCAAGATAATAATCGCGGCTTCGGTGATAAATGTACCTGTCGGATCGAGGCCCATACGAGAAACACCCAAAATCACCGATAAGATCACAATCACATTTTTGATGATCTTAGCCGTCAATGCAGATCCGTCGCCGCCCGCAGCGGACATGGCCCGCGCCACTACGCTGGAGATCATCACACCGGCGAAAATAATCACAGAGCCAAACAGGATTTGAGCCCCCATGGTCAAGACCAGTTCCAAGGCTTCGGTTAAAGGCGCAAACCCCAAAGTGATCATCCCTTGAATAAGGCCCAGTAATAATATTGCCACACCCGCCAATTTAGAAAGGATGCCTGATGCGGTTATACTGGCATCTGGTGCAAATAGTCCCAAGCCGGAGACCGCTTTATCAATTCCTGTATTGGGTAGGATTTTGCCCAGCAGATCCGAGACAAACCGTGCGATCAATCCAAAAATACCGATAACCACAAGAGCAACCGTAATATTCGGGATCGCATTTGTTACTTTATTCAGCATATTGATTGCTGGTTCACTAATCGCATTAATATTAAGCACCTCCAAAGCGGCAATACCGCCGGGGATCACAATCAAAGCGAAAAGCACAGAACCAAGAATTTTGGAAACACCAACGGGCTGGGAAGCGATGCCCAGTTTTTGCGGCATATTATCAGCCTGCATCGCATCCAGAGTTGCCCCCACGGCTTGCTTGGCAACACGGCCCACAATAACAAAAACAAAGAAGGTAATCGCTGCACCAATTAAATTGGGGAGGTAAGCAAAAATCTGATCCAATGTAGAACGAATAGACGTGGAAACACTGGTCATGCCCAATTTTTCAAGCGCGGCGACCAACCCAATTAAAATCACTATCCAGAAACCGGCAACCCCTAAGCTGCTGCCAATTGTTGGTTTTCCTTTGGTGTTCGCCTTAGCGATAAAAGGTATTTTATTGATACCTGCACTTAAAACCCAATGAACTATTTTCGCAATTATATAGGTCACCACCAAGATTATGAGTGCTGCCACTATATTAGGGCCATATGTTTCAACAGACCGCATTAAGTTATTAATTAATTCTTCCATTATGGATGTTCCTTCTCTCAATATAACCTCGGATTAGGTTTACTGAGGAGAGGTTGGCATGATTTGCTCTATATGCAAAATGCCCTCAGCCATATTTTTATACACGCATGATAATGTTGAAATTGTCATTACAAATACCTTCAGATGAAGGATATTCCTTGTGCTGGTGAATAGAAAGGACGGGAACGAATTGAAAGAGCACGGATCAAATTTTAAGCATAACGAATGATCTGTAGGTGCCTCATGGATCCCCGATCAAGTCGGGGATGACTTTGGGGCGTTGAGATTTGTGCCTAAATAGTCACTGTGTAGGCTAAGTCTAACTCACCATCATCGTTATTCCCTCCACTGTCATTTCCCCTCACTGTCATTCCCGCGTAGGCGGGAATCCATCTTACGGGTCTATCCCCACCTCATGGAGCCCCGATCAAGTCGGGGATGACTTTGGGTGGTGTCCGGATTTATGCCT
>CALLPQ010000124.1 GCA_938015425.1 uncultured Parvularculaceae bacterium
ATGCCGCATTTCTGGCGGCTTGCTTTTCATTCATTTGCACCGTTAGGCCGCGGGCTTTATCATCTAAAGCCAGAACATCACTCGCTAATGGGTTTACATTGCGGCGCTTTAATCCGGCATCAAATGCGTCGGGGTTTTCTCGTATTTCTTTAATATCAAACATGGGCGATGATATAAGCTGTTCGCGCCGCCGGGTCCAGACCCATTGCGTTTAAAACGGCTGATAAAGCCGTTTGTGTTTCTTGATCATTTTCTTGATTATCACACATTGGGTCACCCATTATCTTTGAGGTTTTGGCGGACTTTCTTTTCCGCAAAACCAACCGAAATAACCGATATTTCGTAAAGCCCTAAAATTATTAGGGCGAGAATGATCTGGCTGAAAGGATCTGGCGGGGTTAAAAAAGCAGCAATTGCGAAAATACCGACAATCGCAAACCGCCGATATTTTTTTAATGTCTCTGCGGTCAATAAACCGGCGCGGGCAATCAAAGTCAGCAAGACCGGCAATTGAAACGCAAAACCAAAGGCCAACATTAAAGTGGTCACCAAAGAAAGATAATCCCCAACATCGGTCAGTAATTCATAATTAGCCGGCGCGCCCTGCCCCGCTTCGGCTTCAAACCCCACAGCAAATCGCATAACGAAGGGGATCATTACGTAAAACACCAATGCGGCTCCGGCACTAAACAAAACGGGCATGGCAATCACGAAGGGCAATAAGGCCCCTCGCTCTTCTTTATACAATCCCGGTGCAACAAATTTATAGACCTGAAACGCGATCACCGGAAAAGCCAAAATAACGGCCATAAATAATGATAAACGCACCTTGGTAAAAAAGAATCCAAGGGGTTTGAAATAAAGAGACGCATCAGGCGCCGCACTCACAAAAGGGAGCACAAGATAGTTATAAATTTGTGTCGAGAAGAAAAAGGCCAATAAAAAAGCCGCAACCAAAGCGGCCATAACAACAATCAGGCGAGAGCGTAATTCAGTAATATGATCCAGTAAGGGAGCGGAAGATGCATCAATTTCATCTTCAATCTCGTTTGCGGATTTCGGGCGTTCCTGCATCATGGGTTGCCCTGAAGAAATTTTACCTGACGAGGAATTATCGCTTTGGCCGGAGGCTTCTTTATCATTTGGGTTTTTCGTCATGATGGCAGATCGGTCTTATCATCATCGGGAGTTGTGGTTTTAACGTCTGATTTCGAGGTTAATTGTGCTGAGGGCTTTTCGTCTAGAATCTGGCCGCTCTTTACCGTTTTATCAAGCTCACTTTGAATGGGTTCCACCGCCGCATCCATTTCCTCTTTCACTTCATCCGCCATTTTATCAAACCGCAAAGCATCCATTTCTTTGCGTAATTCATCCATTTCCGCCTCACGGGCCATATCGTCAAATGCCGATGTAAACTCTGTGGCCATGCGGCGTGCTGATGCTACAGTTTGTCCGATTGAACGCATAAGGCCCGGCAAATCTTTTGGCTTCACCACAATCAAGGCAACAATGGCAATCACCACCATTTCCACAAATCCAAATTGGGGTAAGAGGCTCATAACGAGGGCCTTTATCGGGGGTTAGTGTCACTTGACTGTCTGGGCTAAGCAATGCGCAGCCATCACTTAACGTCTAACCCTTTATTTGTTGATTGTTGTTTTCTCATCGTCTTTTGCGGGTGTAACATCTACCGCTTCTTCCGAGCGTTCATCCAGCGACTTGGCCTCGGCGTCATCATCTTTCAGCCCCGAGCGGAATGCCTTTAACCCTTTCGCCATATCCCCCATAATTGATGATATCCGGCCCCGTCCGCCAAATAGCAAGATTGCGAGAACAAGAACAATTAATATCTGTATTGCTGAGGGTGACATAATGATCAATCCGGTTGGTTACACTATCCTTGTCATAGACAATTAAATGCAATTGGAAAAGAGATTTTAATGCTCAACATTATTAGAGGGTGATGCTTCTTCCAAGTCGCCATTAATCTCAGCCAGATCCCCCTCTCCCATAAAGTCTTGGGCAAACTCGGTTTCCATTTCTCCGTCCAGCTCCTCACCCACTCCTTCCTCGCTATCCCGAGGCGTAGGGATCTGAAAATTGGGAGGCAAGCGTGCATCTAACAAGCCGGCCGCTTTTAAATCAGCCATGCCCGGCAAGTCACCAAGGCTTTCAAGACCAAAATGTTCCATGAAAGGTTGGCTTGTGCCGTATAAAACCGGACGGCCAGGGACGTTTTTGCGCCGCCCCCGTAACCTGACCCAGCCTATCTCCATAAGCTGGTCAAGGGAGCCGCGTGAAACAGCAACACCGCGAACATCTTCAATATCGGCTCTGGTGCAGGGTTGATGATAGGCAATAATAGCAAGTGTTTCCAACGCAGCACGAGAGAGCTTACGTTGTTCTATTTTCTCCTTTTCCAGAATTGGCGCCACATCCGGCGCCGTAACAAAACGCCATTTTTTGGCTATTTTAGCGAGGTTTACACCTCTATTGTCATATTGCGCTTTAAGCGTTTCCAAAATAGCGGGAATATCCGCCCCTTGGGGTAGGCGCTCACTGATGGAGTTTTCATCCAAGGGTTCCACCGCGGCAAACAAAAGGGCCTCGGCCATTCTCACATGCTCTGCCATCTGCACGGCAGTCCAGACCAGAATATCATCCTCATCAACGCCTTGGCCGGCATCGGGATCAATATCTTCTATTTCGATATCAGTACCACCCTCCTCACCGGCATTTAAATCATCGGATGGAGTTTTATTTGATTCTAACCCGATGACTTCGTTATCATCTGGCTCAACCCCATCCTCAACCCCATCCTCAACACAGGTCACATCCTCGGCTTTTAATTCTTCTTTCAAAGCCTCTTGAACACCATGGGCATCAAGCTGGTCAAAATTTTTGGCCTCTTTCACGTCAGAGATTTCACTTTTATCAGCTTTACTCTTTTTGTGTTGAGGCTTTCTTTTCTTACCCATTAAAGAGCCCTTTCATTCATAGTCTTATTGTTTGTTTCATCTGCCAACTCGCCAGTTCCTAGTTCGTCAGTTGCTAGTTTGTCAGTAGCCAGTTCATCAGTATTCGGTTTTGTGCCTGACTGGTTTGAATCGGGTTCCGGCAAAGCGGTAACATCGCTATTACCGCCTCCGCCTTGTCCTTGCTCTCCCGTACCGTTTTGATCCCCTTGCAGGCTTTTAATATAAATTGGCTCAAAGGTTCCAAGTTGACGAATATCCAGCTTACCTTCCTTGGCAAACTCTAATGCCGCATGGAATGCACTTGCGATAACCGAAGATTTCGGCGCATCGATATCCTGATCCGTTGTGAGAGACCGTAATTCGGACCATTCAGGGATCATCCCTAAAATGCGGGATAAACGGGCCCGTGCTTCTTCCAGTGAAAAAACTTTGGGCTTTGTAGGTCGATAATTACGATCAACTGTTTTCACCCGTTGGCTGGTATAAGCCTTTAACAATTCAAATAAGTCAGCTTGCCAATCTGGTGTTTTTGTCACCCTCACCCCTTCGGGGCAACCACGGGGGAAAACATCCAGCCCTAAACGCGGTAATTTCATAAGGGCTTGGGTTGCGTTACGCATGGCTTCCAAGCGTTGTAATTGAAATGCTAATCGCGCCGCCATTTCGTCGGCGGTGGGTTCATCCCCCTCAGCTTCAGGTTGGGGCAATAAAAGTTTGGTTTTGAGATAAGCGAGCCATGACGCCATAACGAGATAGTCAGCGGCTAGTTCAAGATTCTTCTTTCGGGCAAGCTCAACAAAAGAAAGATATTGCTCAACCAGATCGAGCATGGATATTTTAACAATATCGACCTTTTGACGGCGGGCTAGATCCAATAGAACATCCAAAGGGCCTTCATAACCATCAAGGTTAATAATTAATCCGTCATCGTCATTGTCAGATACTTGTCCTTCGGTTCTTACAGGGCGGTCAAACTCCTCGTCTGTTTCGCTATGAACTAAGCCCGTATTCTTTGTAGAATCTGGTCCCGTTGCTTGATCTTTTGTGTTGCCCGAAGAGTTAGTATTATCTCCTTGTTTAATATGATCTAAATTAGAATTACTGGTATTTTCTACTAGGTCACCAGCATTATTCTTAGATCCGTCCCCACCTTGATTTACGGAGGCAGGCACAGAGCTTGATTGATCATTATTATTACTACCGTCTGTCATGGATAGAATGTAGGCGCGATTCTTTTGTTCCGCTATGGCTTTCTCTCCATTGGGTATAAAAACTAGGCCGTTAAATGTCTTTTTGGGGTCCAAACTGGTTTCATTAAATCCAGCAAACACTCATAAGTTGTTTCCAGCTCTTTAACTTTTCCCAAAGGCTTCCAGTTAAGAGCTTTTTCAGCCCGTTCACTAACTTTCCCTTCCATCGGGGGAACTTTGTTAGCAATGGCTATTTTTTGTTTTAGGTCAAAATTGCAGGCCAAACCAATATCACATCCGGCCTGTAAAGCTTTTTCAGCCCGATCGGGGTAGTCCCCTCCCAAGGCTTCCATTTTCAAATCATCAGAAAATAGTAAACCATCAAAACCAATTTCGTCGCGTATAATATCGTGTATGATAATTTTTGACCATGTTGAACAAAATTCAGGGTCAATTTTAGGAAATAATACATGGCCTGTCATGCCCATGGGGGCCGTTTGAAGAGACTGAAAAGGAGCAAAATCTATTTCCTTTAATTCAACTTTACTTGCATGGACTTGCGGCAACTCTTTATGGCTATCACACAAGGCTCTTCCAAGCCCTGGTAAATGTTTTATAATCGATAATGCACCCCCATGCCCCAAGCCTTCGATCACTTCATGACCTAGGGCCGTAATTATGTCCCCATGATGGGCCAAGGCACGGTCGCCAATAGTAACGGGATCGCTATCAGGTTGACGAACATCCAACATGGGAATTGCGTTAATATTCACCCCGCAATCAGTAATCATCCGGCCCAATAAAAATGCATTAAGCCACGCTGCATCGCGGGCTTTTTCAGGTGAAAGCCGCCACAATTCACCAAACGCCCCCATAGGGGGATAATCGGGCCATAAATTATTGTCAGAGCTGGCAACGGCAATCTGTGCCCCAGTATTCTGTGCCCAAGCATTCTGTGCCCCAGTATGTTGTGGGTCTATAATCGTATCAATCGCGCCGGATGAGCGCATACGGGCCACACGTCCCCCTTCCTGATCAATCATTATGGGTGCGTCTCGCCCGACACTCTCGCGTAATTCACCGCAAAGGGCACGCATTTGTTCTGGGTTTTCGCAATGGCGACCAAAAAGAATAAACCCCCAAGGATCACTGTCACGAAAAAAAGCCCGTTCATCTGGCGATAAACGGGCCTCTTCACAATCATAAACTATTCTATTAGGCATTTATTATAATGCTTTGTTTTATAATGACTTAACAAGACAATCTTGATTTCTTGACTTAAGACTTGTGCAATAGGATTTAGCGGCATCCGAGCTATTGAACGAAGCAATCCGCAAGCGATAATAAACACCGCGATCACCTAAATCAGCGCGTTCAACATCCTTCACTTTGCCATCCAAAAAAGAGCCAAAACGGTTTTGTAAACGCGTCCAATATGTGTCGGCCTCCGCCTCGGACCGGAAAGCGCCCACTTGTACAACATGGGAGCCATTAATCGCGCTAATGGATGCTGAAGATCTTGCAGGGGTCAGTCTGGTTGGCTGTTCAACATTGCCTGATGTTGCCGCAGCATTGGTTGGTCTGTTGGCTCCAATCGACCCTACCCGTTCAGTCGCCGGGGTGCTTTCTGAAACTGCATCGGCTATTACATTTGTCAGTCTTTCTGATTGTTCTCTACCGTAATCTGTTGCATTATCGGTAATAGTTCCGGCAGCAGCGCCAGTTACATTCCGCCCTTGTTGGGCAACCTGATTAAGGGTATTGCGCGCATCATCAGCAGCGGCATTAACTGAATTAACGGCATTATTTCCTGCATTACGAACATTTTGGGCTTGATCAGAAACCGCTTCTTGGGCTTCAGCCGCAAGCGAGGCAATACGATCATCACCACTCAAAATAGGTTTTTCCGAGCCGCTACCCAAAACCTCTGTTGTGGCGGCGTTACTGCCTTCCAACTGATTATAGACTTCGCGGGACTCGGGCTTATTAGCGTCATTACTTGAAACAATGGTTTTAGCCGGTGTCGGATCAGCAGCAACAAATGGAACATCCCCATTGGAACCTTGTCTAATACCGCTTTTGTAGGCAATCAGCACTGTAAAGAAGAAAGCGGATAACATCGCTAGAATAATCAGGATCACTACAAAACCAGAGACGCCGCGTTCGCCATCTTCATCGTCGAACCCGTCATATTCATCATAGTCTTCTTCAAAATCATCAATGGATGTGGTCATCAAGACCTCCCTTACACGTAAATTCTACTCTTAACGCACTATCACACATTTTAGGCACTTTAATGCATTTTTGCGCTTTTAACCTTAAAGCACTTCTACAACAATATTCTATCTATTATAGAGAGGCAGACTTTAACCTTTAAAAGGCCAGTCATTAACAATACTCAAAATAACCAAGCTAAGCAATAAACACTCACATTTAAAACACAACCGTTTCGAATCGTAATCTTCTTATAATAACACCAGTAACATGGTAAAAAAATGGCCACTTTCCCCCAATATATGAAAAAACTATCATTTATATCCTGACCCGCCTCTTCATTAGATATTCTAACCGCTATTGGGGCATTATACTGACATAGCGCTAACGCCGAATAATCGCTCATATTCCCTGATGGCAAAGCGGTCTGTCATACCGGCTATATAATCACAAACAATCCGCGGTAACTTTGCACCGCTATTGTCCCCCTCATAGGCGGCATAACGGGCATGCCATTCTGGCGGCAAGGTTTCAGGTTCGCTTAAAAATAAATCGAATAAAGCCGCAATAATCCGCTTTGCTTGGGAACGGGCCCGCATAACCTCGTAATGGCGGTACATATTGTCCATAAGGAATGACCGCAAACCATCTAGCTCTTTCCTGACCGGATCGGAAAATTCAGCGACCATAACCCCCGCACGGCGAATATCATCGGCTGATTTGGGGGTAAGTTGAAGCAAATGTTCCTGACTGGTTTTAATCACATCTTCTACCATAAAACCGATTAAAGCCGAGACACTTTCAGCAACCAGAATTTCTTGTGGCGCATCGGGGTGTTTCTTCCGGGCGGCATGTAATTGCCGCCCAAATAAAGGGAGTTCAAGGGCTGTTTCAAATGAAAACAAGCCCGCACGCAATCCATCATCAATATCATGGTTATTATAGGCAATATCATCTGACATAGCCGCGAGTTGAGCCTCTAGGGATGCATAACTATCAAGCCATAAATCCTGCTTTGCACTATATTCGACAATCGCAGCCGGTAATTCTTTCATCCCCGGCCCTTGCAGGGGGCCATTATGTTTTACGGTCCCTTCCAGAGTTTCCCATGTCAGGTTCATACCATCAAAAGTGGCGTGGCGCCGTTCTAGGCGGGTCATCAACCGTAAAGTCTGGGCATTATGATCAAACCCGTTATAATCGACCATACACTCTTTTAAAACATCTTCCCCTGTGTGGCCAAAGGGCGGATGTCCCAGATCATGGGCCAGCGCAACACATTCGGCTAAATCTTCATCTACTTTTAGGGCCCGTGCCATGGTTCGGGCAATTTGCGCCACTTCCAGAGAATGGGTTAAGCGGGTACGATAATAATCCCCTTCATGATAGATAAAGACTTGGGTTTTGTGCTTTAAGCGACGGAACGCAACAGAATGCACAACCCGGTCACGGTCCCGCTGGAAGGGACTGCGATAATTACTTTCGGTTTCAGGAAACAAACGCCCTCTTGTCTCTTCCGCTTTGGCAGCATAGGGGGCAAGGGGTGCGGGGAATGCAATCGGCATGGAATATCTCCCAAATGGTCGGCAATTCATGTTAAGCGTAATCGGCTTAAATTCTTCTAGGGGCTTTTGTTTTGGCTATTAAAGCCCTATCTATTCAGGTGTAATGATGTTCGCCTTTTTGTCACTTACTTTAGTGTTCGATTATCATTATGATGATAAGTAATATGAGAACCAACAGACCATTAAGAGACAATTATGCCAGATAGTATAACACCCCCCCCTTCGGACAGCCAGAACCCGACCGTTACTGTTTCGGATCGGGCGGCAAAACGCATTGGTGAAATTTTGGCTAAAGAACCCGCTGGATCAATGTTAAGAGTTGGTGTTTCGGGCGGTGGTTGTTCCGGTTTTCAATATACGTTCGATATTGTAACTGAAAAAACCGCAGATGATTTGGCCATCGAGAAAAACGGTATCACGGTTTTGGTAGATGATATTTCGCTTGAATATATGGCCGGGTCTGAAGTCGATTTTGCCGACGAGATTATCGGGGCTGCTTTTAAAATTGTTAATCCGAATGCGGTGGCCAGTTGCGGCTGTGGCACTAGTTTCACGGTTTAACTAAAAGCGCAGACATGCCATTTATTAACCCCGCTTTGCCCACTTTATATCATGCAAAACGCGCGTGTTCGATGGTGGCTCGATTATGCGCCGCTTTCGGCAAGGTCGATGTTAATCTGGTTCATGTAGACCTTACAACAAAGCAAATGCATTATGAAAATGCTCTCCTGGCGCAATCCTTTTACGATATAAATCCTCTCGGGCAGGTTTCGGTTTTGCGGTTTCCCCGTAAAGAGCCAACAGCAAAACCTCATTCCCTTACGGAAACCCCAGACTTTAGCGGGAGCCCAGACCTTACTGAAACAATTGCGATCGCCTTATGGTTTCAATTCCATAGCCGTGATCCCGCTTTTAAAAGAACACCCGATCATCCTGACTATTTCCAAATGATCCGATGGATGAGTTTTTGCTCCACCCAGATACACCAACAAATCTTCCGGATCGTTTTTTATGATGAAGCAACCGACAGCGTTAAAAACAAAATACGCGCTCTCGCCCCCGCGCGATTTGAGACACTAGATGCCCGTCTTGAAAACAGGGATTTTTTGGTAGGAGATTATTTCAGCGCCGCAGACGCCTATTTGATATGGGTTTTATGTCTCGCTGAACGCGCCGGACTAGACCCAAAACCCTTTAAAAACCTGATGGTCTATCAACAAAAAATCATGGCCCTCCCCTTGGTCAAAAAAATCATCGATGACGACTTAACCCCGCTTTAAAATCCTTTAGAGCCGGAATGAAAAATCGTTAACCTCCTTCAGCAGGTTGTAAATCAGACATTCATGTCAGCAATTTCACACGGTTTCGGCTCTAATTCTTTAAAGTGAGAGCCTGAGGTGTAACGAGTTGGGGCAAACTGACGTCTGATCCATTAGCTTTTATCTCTTATCTCGTTTTTCCGTTTAGACTCTTAAGAACAATGGCCTTAGACTATTTTGGCAATAAAAAACCCGGCTCTCATATATAGAGAACCGGGTTTTTTAGTTTTATTTTGTCCTGCTTATGCAGCGAGTTTACGGATTACATAATGTAGAATGCCGCCATTTTTGAAATAGTCCAACTCGTCTCCCGTATCAATCCGTATCAAGAGGGTAATATCTTCAGTGCGACCATCTGCGAAGGTGATTGTGGCCTTAATGTCATTGCGCGGCGCAATCGCATCAACACCGTGGATCGTCACTTGTTCGTCACCCTTAAGGCCAAGTTTTTCCCAGCTTTGCCCCTCTTTAAACTGAAGGGGTAATACACCCATACCAATAAGGTTAGAGCGGTGAATACGTTCGAAACTACCGGCTATTACGGCGCGAACACCCAGCAAAATTGTTCCTTTTGCCGCCCAATCGCGTGAAGAACCGGTGCCATATTGCTCCCCGGCAAACACAACCAATGGTGTGCTGCTTTGCTTATAGCTCATGGCCGCATCATAAATCGAGACTTCCTTGCCATCAGGGCCTTTGGTGACCCCCCCTTCGGTTCCTGGAATCATCTGGTTCTTAATGCGGATATTCGCAAAAGTCCCACGCATCATCACATTATGATTGCCGCGCCTTGAACCATAAGAATTAAACTCGCCAACGGGCACTTTAAACTCTTTTAGATATTCGCCAGCTGGTCCATCTTCTTTAATGGCCCCTGCCGGAGAAATATGGTCAGTGGTAATTGAATCGCCAAACAAAGACAAAATACGGGCATTTTCAATGCCGGCAACCGCATCAGGTGTTTTTGCCATGCCTTCAAAATAGGGAGGATTGGCAACATAGGTAGAAGTTGGCCACTGATATGTTTTCTCGTTACTGACCTCAATCGCTTGCCATTTTTCATCACCTTTAAAGACATCCGCATACCGCTCGGCAAACATTTTTGCAGTAACGTTTTCACGGACAACTTCAGCAATTTCAAGGTTGGAAGGCCAGATATCTTTTAAATAAACATCTTTACCATTTTTATCTTGACCAATAGGGTCCGTAGACAGATTAATATTGAGTGTGCCGGCAAGGGCATAGGCCACCACCAATGGCGGTGATGCGAGGAAATTCGCCCGCACATCTTGTGAGACACGCCCTTCAAAGTTCCGGTTGCCCGATAGTACGGAACAAACAGCCAAATCAGCCTCATTAATAGATTTACTGATGGGCGCAGGAAGCGGACCCGAATTACCGATACAGGTGGTGCATCCATACCCGACAAGATTAAAGCCAAGAGCATCAAGATCATCTTGCAAGCCCGCTTTAACCAAATAGTCGGTTACGACTTGAGAGCCGGGGGCAAGAGATGTTTTCACCCATGGTTTTACATTCATGCCCAAGGCGCGGGCTTTGCGGGCCACCAATCCAGCGGCCATCAAAACAGATGGGTTTGATGTGTTTGTGCACGACGTAATCGCGGCAATAACCACATCTCCATGACCAATATCAAAACTTTCGCCTTCAACGCTTACGCGCTTATCAGCTTCGTTGGCTTTGCCATATTCCTGATCCAGAGCGGCCGCAAATCCTTGCGGGGCTTGGCTTAACAAAATCCGGTCTTGGGGACGTTTTGGCCCCGCGATGGAAGGAACAACTTCAGACAATTCCAGCTCGATTGAATCGGTAAATATAGGGTCCGGCGTATCACTATCACGCCACATCCCCTGCTCTTTTGCATAAGCTTCAACTAATGCAATCCGATCCGCATCACGGCCCGTTGCTTCGAGATAGCGGATGGCTTCGCGGTCAACCGGAAAGAACCCACATGTGGCCCCATATTCCGGTGCCATATTCGCAATGGTCGCCTGGTCTTCCAACGATAAATGGTCAAGCCCGGGCCCATAAAATTCGACAAACTTGCCAACCACACCTTTTTTGCGCAGCATTTCAACAATCGTCAGTACAAGGTCAGTTGCTGTAATCCCTTCCGCGGTTTTCCCTGTTAGTTTAAACCCGATCACTTCAGGAATAAGCATGGATATGGGTTGACCAAGCATAGCAGCCTCTGCCTCGATGCCGCCAACACCCCAACCCAGAACGGCCAATCCATTGACCATGGTGGTGTGGCTATCAGTGCCAACCAAGGTATCAGGATAGGCAAAGGTTTCCCCATCCTTATCGGCGGTCCATACGGTTTGGGACAAATATTCCAAATTGACTTGGTGGCAAATTCCAGTCCCCGGGGGCACAACGCGGAAATTCGCAAACGCCCCTTGGCCCCATTTTAAAAATTTATAGCGCTCACCATTGCGTTCATATTCACGGTCAACATTCTTTTCAAAAGCGCCTGCGTCACCGAAATTATCGACCATAACCGAGTGGTCAATGACCAAATCAACGGGAGCTAACGGGTTAATTCTTGAGGGGTCTTCTCCCAGCGTTTTCATCGCATCGCGCATCGCGGCCAAATCAACCACAGCCGGCACACCCGTAAAATCCTGCATTAAAACACGGGCCGGTCGATAAGCGATCTCGCGGCTGGTTTTACCATTTTTAAGCCAGTCCCCAAACGCTTTAATATCATCCACATGAACCGAGCGATTATCTTCAAAACGTAAAAGATTTTCCAGCAATACTTTTAACGAAAAAGGTAAACGGGAAACATCGCCTAAATGTTTTTCGGCTTCTTTCAAGCTATAATAGGAATAATCCTTACCTTTTACGTTGAGTGACTTTTTTGTTTTCAGGGTATCGTGACCAGGTATCACTAGGCTTCTCCATCTGTAAATTGAGCTTTGATAATATTAACTTGGGTCTTTATTGACTTAAGGCCGATGGCTAACACTATTTCCAGTAATCGAAAATATGGTTCAACATGACCATCATTTAAACTGGGCTTCTTATGGCCCAGCCCAGCATGATTGGCAAGATTGAGCTGACATTAGTGCAAGATAACCCATTTATGGCTCATTATCTTGATGGCAAAAGCTGTTAAAGACTAAATTTAGACAATATTATGGGGTATAATAGAAAAATATGATAAAAAAGATATCGACCCGCTATTGGGTCTATACCCCGCTATTTGGCTTATGCTAGGATATGCGGATAAGAATCAATAAATTTAACTGTGTTTTTAAGATAAGTTTGGCGGAGATATAAATATGGCTATTCCAACATTTAAGACAATAAGTCTGGCAACTTGCCTTGTTATGGGGGCCGTGATTGTATCCACCCCAATTATAACGCCCTTATCCGCCAACGCACAAACACCCGAAGCCGTTGCTACTTTCCGTGACTGGTCTGTGTTTGTTAAAGAAAGCAATGGTGACAAGATTTGTTTTGCCGCAACTGAAGCCAAAAACAAACGCCCCACCAATGTCAATCACGGCGATGTTTTTTTCATGGTTGCAAGTTGGAAATCTGGCGCTGCTACCAACCAGCCAAGTCTTATGACAGGCTATAATTTGAAAAACGCGCCGGAACCTTTATTGCGCATCGGGGCGGACCGTTGGGAAATGTATACCTCTGAAAACGAAGCATTTATCGAGAGTGATAGAGATGAGCAACGTTTGGTGGCGGCCATGCGACGCGGCGCGGATATGCGCGTATCAGCGGTTTCACAACGCGGAACGGCAACAAGTTATACAATATCCTTACGGGGTATTTCCGCGGCCCTCGATCGGGTGCGCGCGG
>CALLPQ010000125.1 GCA_938015425.1 uncultured Parvularculaceae bacterium
AAGCTCTGGATCAGACGCACCAACCGTTAAAGTCACCGCATTCGGGTCAACAGGCACACCGTTCAGCGTGTCAGACGCCAATACCGAAGTGGTCACACCGCCATCAGCCCCATTGATAGTTGGGAAGACTTCTGGGGCTGCCGCAATCGGGGCCTCACCCACAGTAACCGTTTCAGTAACCGTCGCACAATTGGTCGGGTTTAAATCCTCACAGATTGTATATTCAACTGTATACGTACCAGCGGGTGTGCCAGCTGCAACAGTGATGAGACCTGTCGTTGGATCAAGGGTAAGCTCTGGATCAGACGCACCAACCGTTAAAGTCACCGCATTCGGGTCAACAGGCACACCGTTTAGAGTGTCAGACGCCAATACCGAAGTGGTCACACCGCCATCGGTACCATTAATCGCTGGGAAGACTTCTGGGGCTGCCGCAATCGGGGCCTCACCCACAGTAACCGTTTCGGTAACCGTTGCGCAATTGGTCGGGTTCAAATCCTCACAGATTGTATATTCAACTGTATACGTACCAGCGGGCGTGCCAGCTGCAACAGTGATGAGACCTGTCGTTGGATCAAGGGTAAGCTCTGGATCAGACGCGCCAACCGTTAAAGTCACCGCATTCGGGTCAACAGGCACACCGTTTAGGGTGTCAGAGGCCAATACCGAAGTAGTCACACCGCCATCGGTACCATTAATCGCTGGAAAGACTTCTGGGGCTGCCGCGATATCAGGCGCTTCAACAGTAATAGTGACAACCGAAGTTGTGCAGTTGCTCGGGTTTAAGGTCTCGCAGATCTCATAAGTCAGCTCATATGTGCCAGCCGGTGTGCCAGGCGCCACATCCACAGACCCATCAGAGTTTAGCGTAAGCGCTCCCGTCGGGTCCGCAACTGTTTGTGTTAACGTCACATCCGCAGGATTAACAGGGCTACCATTAAGCGTATCATTGGCAAACACATTTAGCACGCCCGTCGCACCATCAGCCCCGTTAATGCCGCTCGCGCTATCATCAGAAGATCCAATATCTGCCAATACAGTATCTGTATCTGTCGCGCTATTATTTGCTGGCGTCGGGTCAGTAAAGCCAGCAGGGAGACTGACAGACGCAGTGTTTGATGTCGTTTGTGCATATGCATTATTGCTGACGACCATCATTAAAGCTGGGATAGCGCTCGATAGTAATTTAGATTTTAGCGAAGCTGTTTTTATTTTCGAATTTTGAGAAAAGTGTGTCATGATTAGTTCACCTCACAAGAATAAGTCAGTGTTGTGGATTGCCCATCATCTAGGTTATCCAGTGAGATCCCCGCGCCAGTAAGATCAGCAATTGTAAATGTCCCAGCAGGCACACCATCGCCAGAAAGCGTAACGGTATTTGTGGCTGAGCAAGTTAAGTCCCCGCTTGGCGTGTCGGTAACAACCGCTCCGCTAACGCTATCGGGTCCATTATTGGTTACCACTATTGTGTATGTGGTAGTTTGACCTGAGGTGAGTGTATCATTTGCTTGGTCAACTTCACTATTTACGCCTGGTGTATTTGTTTTTGTAAGTGATAAATCTGCTTGAGGTATTTCAACAGTGATACTAACTGTTGCCGTTGTGCAATTTGTCGGGTTAGCTGTCTCGCAAACCTCATAAGTCAGCTCATATGTGCCAGCCGGTGTGCCAGGAGCCACATCCACAGACCCATCGGGGTTCAGCGTTAAAGCACCCGTCGGGTCCGCAACTGTTTGTGTTAACGTCACATCCGCAGGGTTAACAGGGCTACCATTAAGCGTATCATTGTCAAAGACATTGAGAACACCCGTCGCACCATCCGTACCGTTAATGCCGGACGCGCTATCATCAGAAGACGCAATCGGATTGACAACAGCAGGTGTTGATTGTGACGCTTCGATAGGCGTTGTTATTTCATCAGAAGCCACCTCGGCTGTATTATCAATCGTGCCGGCATTGGCTTCGGCAACTGTTACGACATGTGTGCCCGTGAGAACACAAGTCGCGCCTATAGCTAAAGTTGCGCAACTCGTTGTGTTATTGGGCGCTGCAAGCAATGGGTCAGTCACGACCACATTGTTTAAAGTGATATCACCATCATTTGTCGCAGTAATTGTATAAGTTAGCGTATCCCCTATGGTAACGGAACCAGAGCCATCCTCATCTGCATTTGTCGGTGCGGGTTTTTCAAGGGTAAGACTTGGCGTTAACGTAGGAATATCAAGTGGGGCCGACGTCGTAGAACCATCTGTCGGGAGTAAAAATTCATCCGTTGACGTCACGATCACTTCATTGAGAAAATTTGCAGTAGCCCCCGTTAAGTTTGGTTCCACTAATAACGTAACTGAGACTTGAATGCGATCCCCTGGGTCCAAGGCAACAGCATTTGAAGGATCAAAGATATTTATATCTGATCCGCCATTAAAAGAAGGATTTGTCGGAAACGTTCCAATTGGACTGCCTGTGTCAACCAATATGGTTGCCACAGAATCCAATGCTGTAACGCCGCCTGTGCTTACGCTGGCTGTTGAGGGGATAAATCCGTCATATGACCCACTAAATACGGTATCGAGATCATCAGTAATTGTCAGGCCTGTAAGTACCTGTTCACCTGTGTTTTCAGATGTGATCGTGTACGTTACGCTCGTCGAGCCATCGGTATTTTCAACAACATTATCAATGGTTTTTGTGGACGTTAATTCCGCAGGGGCAATGGTTCCGCACAGGGCAAAAACACCACCTCGACTACTTCTATTCGTCGTAGAACCGGTAAAACCGTGCAGAAACTCACCACCTGTGTATTCAGCATATGATAAATCAACTGTATGATCAGGATTACCACCACCATTTATACCCGCCCAAGACACAGGAGATGTGCTAGCAGCTTCAGATGTATAGGTTGTAAAACCGCTTGGACCGCCGCCATTTTGAAAATTGATTTGCTCCGTAGCATTTAAAGAAAGAGTAAAAGGATCAGAGTTAGCAGTAGAAATTCCCGCCACATCCGAATTGTTTGAACCACTATTTACACTATCCACATCTTGCAATGAAACGATTGCGTCTTGCAAACTCAATTGTGTTCCAGAAGCTACTGAGGATGTTACTGATCCACCGCGCATTGGTATAAGTCGAAACGTGACATATGGGTCAGACCTCGCGATTGATCGAGAAAGCGTTAAGACGCCTGAAGAATTTATAGTAACGTTACCTGAATCAGCAGAATGAGGGGGCAAAGCGGAATTATTATTTACATCTGTAATTTGCATTACAACATCAATTTGGGCAGCAGGATTATAAGTCGCTGTAACCGCACCCTCAAAAATGATGAAATCACCAACACCAATGTTGTTGGCATCAAAGCCGCCTGCACTTCCAGATGCATCGCGCCCTTCAAAACTGGATGCGGATTGAAACAAAATTTCTGGCGTACAGCTTTGTGCGTTCGCTTGCGCTGCTGAGCAAAGTAACAACACACTAGGAAGAATGCCTTTCCCTAAAATGCTAGTCATCATTAATTTGTGTCGTTGCGACAATTTAAATTTACAAATTTTGTGGTTTTTTGTTCCCACCCCACGACTACTTTGACTTTCTGTAAAGCTCATATTCGACTCCATAAACAGCTCCCGAATTTTATCGGGTTTATTATTTTTTGGAGTCTCTCAAACGCTTCCCATTCTCCGTTTATGGAAATTACAAACATATGATTAGTATACGGTTAAAATACATCTCTCAATTGTTCGCAATGGATCATTTAATAAAACCATTCTCATTTTTAATTTATATATATTCTCTAAAACTTAAATAAAACCTATATAAAAACTACACTTTACACGAACCCAAATAATAAAAAAACACCAACACAAAAATGATATTACTCACCACCGGTTCAAAAAAATCCGATAGCTGACGAACCAAAAAATAAAAAGAATGAAATTTTTAAAATAGTTACGTAAAATGTTTTTGTGCTTGTCAATAATTTGTTAATTCTATATTTTTCTTTATACTGATAGATTAAAAATAATTTTTACAAAACATATCGCAATCAGTCACTAAACATACAATAAATCACTTATGACCGAACTCACGAACCCAAACTTTAACCAAAGATAAGACGGTATTCCCTCTTAGCAATGTATCAATTTGAAAATAAAGGCATGATTTTGTCAAAAGACGACATTCACAGTTAACGTTAAATATGTCTGAGTTGCGGGCAAAAGCAGACGTTAGCTAAGAGGCTTTAGCCCCCCCAAAGAAGGCCGCTTGAATTGTTTTCTTCGGATCAAGTAAGGGGTGACCTCCACAAAACCCTATGCTATCAATATTCACTGTAATCGTCTGGTAAATGATGGAGATAAGCATTGAGTGCTGCGAAGAATTTTCTATTCGGCTTCGTCATGGCTGTGTCGTTTGCAGCGGGAATGGCGCTTGTCTTGTCCGCATTTTTTGAGGTCGATACACCGGGCAATATCAAAGAAACAGTTCTCTTGGCGCTCGCGGCCACGGCGGTGATATTGATTTTGGGTAGTGGAGAGATCGCAGTAGCTGTTTGGTCTGATGATGGAGACACGCCTATCGGTGTGAATTTAATGCGCTTCTTGGGAGCGGTATCCGCTATCGTCGCGGCATTTTTTGTTTCGCCACTAATCTTCGACGCACTCGATGATTCCTCAGATACAAAATGTAAGACCGTATCTGAAATCAGCATTGGGCCTGTCACCTTCTCGCAAGAAGACTGCAAAGACTAAGCATTGTCTGTCAGTTTCAAACCGAGACACTATAATAAAAAAGTAGCGTACCTGAACTTAACAAAACTAATCCTTTAAAAATGAGGGGCAGGCCGGAACCTCACAAAACCTCACTTTTCCCAAAAATACCGGAGTGAGCAAAACCTCTTATTTTCAAAAATAGGCCAGAAGATGATAAGCACCACGGTAAGAAAATCTGCCCGTAACTTCCTCAATATGTTATACTCATTTTCCGCAAAGACTGGATCAATCGAAATCACATCCTAGCCGCCAATTCTAAGTTGCACCCGACCAACAGTGGCTCTGCCAGACCTTGCGCCGGCAAGCCCGACAGACCATTTATTGGTTTTTTTGGCTCTAAATTGAACACCACCACCAAAGCCAACTCTTGGGTTACCAAAACTGTCATCATAAAGAGAAAACCCTCCGGCAATGCTCCATGTTTCTTTCTCACCCAAATATAAATCTGGTATGGATGCAATCGCTGATGAACCTTGACGCACTTGCTGAATGCCGGCCGTGTTTGCCGCTATCCCTGATGTGTTGATATCAATAGCTTGGCGGTTTGACGCGATGCCGAATGAATTTGCACTGATCAAGTTTGAGTTCAAAGCTATTCCTGCGGCGTTGCTAGAAATTCCAGATGTATTCGTGGCAATTTGTCCTGAATGATCGGCAAGGGTTGCAGAGTTACCGCTAATCAATGATGCAGAAGATGTTATTCTCGCTGAATTTGCTCCTACGACCTCAACAATTTCACCGGCTTCTTGCCGGATCTGTGCGATGTCATTTGTATTAGTGGCAATGTTGCCAGCGTTTTGATTAATATTGGCTGCATTGCTGGCAATGTTACCTTCATTATTGGCAATTTCCGATGCATTTTGAGCAATATCAGCGTCGTTTGAAGCGATATTCGCCGTATTCGAATTAATGCCAGCTGAATTATTCGTGACACCAGTAGTGTTGGTAGCGATGTCCGCGGTGTTTGCTGCAATGTCTGCGGTGTTTGTTGCGACGTCTGCAGAGTTTGCCGCGATGCCCGCGGTGTTTGTGGCAACATTCGTTTGAACATTGCCTATATCAGCAGTATTTGTCGCAATATCAGAAGAATTCGTTGC
>CALLPQ010000126.1 GCA_938015425.1 uncultured Parvularculaceae bacterium
TTTTGATCTGTTTCTTCAATAATCCGCCGGATTTCGCTGAGGGTCGGGGCATAAGTGCCAGCAATAATAAGCTGGATTTTTTCATCCCCTATGCAAACCCGTTTGGCAAATGCCTCAATAGATTCTTTATTTTCCTCAAGATAGGTTTTTAAAGGATGCATAGGGGCTTTCACAATTCACATAGGGCAAAACTAATGCTACAGGGCGAGGCGCACACCCATTAAAATCGCCATAAAAGATAAAATCGCCCAAAAAAGTCAATTTTTTGATAACCCCGCTAAATGAGGATAAAATGGCTCCGCCTTTACTCACTCTCGACACCATAAGCTTGACGTTTGGGGGAGATCCTTTGTTTTCAGGCGTTTCCTTATCCATTTCTCCGCGGGAGCGCATTGCACTTGTGGGGCGGAACGGGTCCGGCAAATCAACTTTGATGAAAATCATCGCCAATATGACCGAGGCCGATGGAGGGAGGCGTTATGTGGACCCCGGAGCAACCGTTTTATATCTGCCTCAAGAACCGGATCTTTCGGGCTTTAAAAAAGTCATTGATTATCTGACCGCCCCTCGTCTCAATAATTCTGGCGAAGAAACCGGTGAAGAAATCCCAGCTTATGCGTATGCGTCCTATCTTGAAACATTGAACATTCAAGAGGACCAAGACATAGCCGGACTATCTGGCGGCGAAGCACGGCGCGTTGCGATTATGCGGGCTTTGGTTGAAAACCCTGATATCCTACTCTTAGATGAACCGACAAACCATCTTGATATTGCCGCTATTGAATGGTTGGAAAATACATTACGCTCCCTACAATCCGCGCTCGTTCTTATTTCCCATGATAGACAATTTTTAAGTAACCTTACCAACAAAACGGTCTGGCTTGATCGCGGCATTGCCCATTCACGCAATGCGGGGTTTGAAGGGTTCGAGGATTGGCGAGACAAAATTTTAACGGAAGAAGAAGCCGAGCACCATAAATTAGGTCGCAAAATCGTAGCTGAAGAACATTGGGTGCGTTATGGCGTAACCGCAAGGCGAAAACGTAATGTGCGGCGCATGGGAGAGCTTCAACAATTACGGCAAAAATTTTCTTCCACCCGTAAAGCCCCGCAAAATGTTTCCTTCTCCCTCGCGCAATCCGGCAAATCGGGCAAAACAATTATTGAAGCAAAATCCGTATCAAAATCATATGGCTCTCTCAACATCGTTGATGACTTTTCTTTGCGCATCACCCGCGGTGAACGCATTGGATTGGTGGGCGAAAACGGGGCGGGCAAAACAACATTGCTCCAACTTTTAATTGGAGAGCTTACCCCCGATACGGGCACCGTAAAAGTTGGTGAAAGTGTGAATCTGGTTTCACTAGATCAACGCCGCGCAACTTTAACCCCCGGCATGCGGGTCGCTGATGCCATTACTGATGGACGCGGAGATTTTGTCACTATCGGGGATACGAAACGTCATGTTGCGTCATATTTAAAAGATTTTCTTTTTGCACCGGAGCAATGGCGCTCTCCAGTGGAGGCCTTATCGGGCGGGGAACGCGGACGATTGGCTTTGGCCGCCGCCCTCGCCAAACCGTCAAACCTGCTGGTGCTGGATGAGCCAACCAATGATCTAGACATTGAAACACTGGATTTACTTCAAGATATTTTAAGCACCTATGAAGGCACTTTGTTATTGGTCAGCCACGACCGCTCTTTTCTGGATAGAACCGTCACATCCGTGATTGCCAAAGCCCCGCAAAGCCCAACAGATAAAAGTAAGGGTGACAAAAACAAGGGTGATAGAAATAAAACCGGCGCCTTAACGGGCAAATGGCTAACCTATGCTGGCGGATATAGCGACATGTTAGTCCAGCAAAAAGAAGCCCAAACAAACATACAAGACCCCACACAAAATTCTGTCTCTGGTAAATTGGTGCCTGATAAGGAAAAACAATCCCCAACGAAGGCAACGAAAAACCAAGGCGCCAAATCAAGCCCTTCAAATAAACTCAGCTATAAAGAAAAATTTGCCCTTGAAACATTACCAAAAACCATAGCAACCCTTGAACAAACCATTATCACCTGCAAAGAAACTTTGGCTATTCCCAATTTGTTTCAAACAGACCATAAAAAATTTAACGACGCCGCCACAACCCTTGAGAAAGCAGAGGCAGACCTTTTTGAAGCTGAAGAACAATGGTTAGAACTTGAAATGAAAAAAGAAGACCTTGGGTCCTAAAAAGATAAGTGAAGTTTTACGGTGTTTACAAGACGGTTTGGTATAGTTTTGGAAATTTATTCCGTACACATAATTAAAAATTTACCGGGTGCACCAAAACCCTTTGCTTGTATCATTATCCAACGCAACCGCATGGTCCTGCATAACAAGATTATCCCCCAGATCCTCCCCGCGACTATTGGTTATTCTTGCGACCACTCGGCCCGCATATTTATCGGCTTCTATTTCATGCAAATATAAAACGCCATCTGGAAAAAATGCTTCTACAAAAGATTTGGCCAATCTTGTCTGGTTTTTTTCTACTGCACATTTAGGACGGAATAATTCCGGCGCATCAATATCCGCAACCCGCACCGAAACCTGCAATTCTTGTTCAATCCATATTTTAGCGCGAACCTTCACCGTATCGCCGTCCACCACCCGTTCAATGACAGCAGGTATGGGTCCCAATATTCGGTCTTTGCCATAAGCTTCAACGCTAAGCACTATTAATAGTGTCGCTGTCATCAAAACCAAAAACCGCCCAAATAAGAAGGCTATTTTATTCGAGACTTTATAATTTGGAGCTGTTTTCGTCATGCTATATTTATATATTAAAACAAGAATTAATCAACTTTTAATTGATTAATTTAAAAATCGACCGCCCTGCCCTTGCGCTCCCAATCTCCATACCGTGTGGGTTCAACCCCTTTGGGACCCCCTTTTTCCGTTTGCATTTTTTGTTCTTCAGCGTTTTTCCGGCGTTCCTCAGCCTCGGCGAGAGCACGCTTGGCCGCCGCAGGAATGGTTCCTTGATGGTCTTTATTTTCAGTCATCTTGATGCCTTATTACTATGCTTAACTTAAAACCGCCCCCCCCTATAGGGAAGAAATTAGAGATGGCATTAGCCACAAGTCACGGCCATAAAATTGTTAAATTTGCTATACACAAAATGCCATCCTTATATTGCATAAACAGTTTAGCAAACCATATACATTAAAGCCAAAATATGCCCCACACCATAATTCTACTATTCGCGAACCATTACAAATCGCAATAACATTTATGGATCAGCGTATCCACCGGCATTGTTAAACCGACAAAGAATAAATTTGAAAGATCACATTATGCAAATAGGCGATATCGTAAGGCTTAAATCTGGCGGCCCCAAAATGACGATTACCTCTCTCGATAAAAACAGTGTCACATGCACATGGTTTAACCGCAATGGCCGCAACCAAAGCGATAATTTTCCCTTAGCAACAATAGAAACTTTTGTTGCGCGCGAAGCAAACCCCGCAAAACCGGACTAACGCAAAACCCTCAATAAAACAGAATAATCAATCACAATCCCAAATATCGAGTAAGGATCATCAGTCATGAACTTTATTAAAACCGGCATTTTACTTGCGGCAATGACAGCGCTTTTTGGCAGTATCGGCCTGTTGCTTGGGGGCAGTACCGGGATGATATTAGCTTTAGGCGTGGCCGTGGCTACTAATATTTTTACCTATTGGAATGCTGATAAAATTGTTTTGAAAATGTATAAAGCCGAGGAAGTAGATGAAAACCATAATGCGGGAGTGATCCGCCAATATGCGCTGAACACCAAAAACCTTGCCGTCAATGCAGGGATGCCAATTCCTAAAATCTACATTATCGAAAATGATCAACCCAATGCATTTGCAACGGGACGTAACCCAAACCACGCCGCTGTTGCCGCCACAACGGGTTTATTACGCATGCTGAATGAAAACGAAGTAAAAGGTGTGATGGCCCACGAACTTGCCCACGTAAAAAACCGGGACACATTAACCATGACGATCACCGCCACATTAGCAGGGGCGATTACCATGCTGGCGAATTTTGCTATGTTCTTCGGTGGCAATCGCAATAATGGGGGCATAATCGGGTCACTTGCCATTATGTTTTTAGCCCCGATGGCTGCGTCTTTGGTGCAAATGGCGATCTCACGCTCTCGCGAATATGAAGCCGACCGCATCGGCGCGGAAATTGCCGGTGACCCCAAAGCCCTCGCATCAGCATTAGCCAAAATTTCTTCCGGTGCAGCCCATATTGTAAACGAAACGGCGGAACGTAACCCGACCACCGGGCAGTTAATGATCATTAATCCCTTAAATGGTCATGGTGCTGATAAATTATTCTCGACCCATCCGGCCACACAAAACCGGATCGATCGATTATTGCAAATGGATATTACACCGCACACAACCCACGCCTCCAATATAACGAGAACTGATATAACCAGAACAAGTGTGCCGTCATCAAACGAAGACGCTTAATCACGCATAGCCTTAAACCTTACAGATATCTAAATAGTCATAACCCTAAATCCTGTATCTACAGGATCAAAGATGACTAAAATCTTGAACGGAATGAAAAACCCAAGGGAATAGTTTATCAAGCTTGGGGTTCATGAACCCTAATCATGATGTTTATAATACAACACAATAAATAATAAATTGCGCCCCCCTCACCATTCCAAAGAGAAATTACACGCAAATCAATAACTTAAGCAAATTTACCGTATCGGGACAGTGACTTTGGGGTTAGTGGCCATTGACATATGGCCCCTAACACCATATCCCACCTCTCATGCAGAACAGCAAGCGCAACCGAGCTTAACGGCTTTTCTACCATCGTAAGACGCACGGCTTAAATAACATAGATCTTAAATAATAACACAGATCATAAATGTTCACCTGCATAGATTTTTGGCGCATCGCCGCCTGATGACAAAGGCACTTGGTAAGCGGGGCGTATAAACTTAACCCTAACCAACATTATTATTGGATCGCTAGCCTGCTCCCCAAACTGATGATTATTTTCAGGTTTGAGGCGCAAACGATAATCAGCAAAAACTATTCATTTTCAAACTATCCTTTTGAGATGTGTTATATTTTATATGACATCCGGTATGGGTAATAAATTCACCCGCTATTCGCTCCCATTATTGTCTATACAGAATGTTTTACAGATAAGTTTAAGACCAATATGCCACCCTTTCTTGATAACTAGCCATCACCAAAAGATGAAACCGTAGAAACGATAAGCAGCCTAAATATGACATTTGATGATCTCGGATTAAGCGAAAAACTTCTCAAAGCCATTCATGAATCTGGATATACGGAGCCAACCCCCATTCAGGCGGCGGCAATTCCCGAAGCCCTTAGCGGGCGGGATGTTTTAGGCATCGCGCAAACCGGCACCGGCAAAACCGCTTCTTTCACATTACCGATGATTGAACGCCTCGCCAAAGGGCGCGCACGGGCCAGAATGCCACGATCTCTTGTATTGGCACCCACACGGGAATTGGCGGCGCAAGTAGCAGAAAATTTTGAAAAATACGGAAAATACCACAAACTATCCATGGCCTTATTGATTGGCGGGGTCTCCTTTGGCGATCAGGAAGCAAAACTGACAAGAGGGGTCGATGTATTGGTGGCAACACCCGGGCGGATGCTGGACCATTTTGAACGGGGCAAACTATTGCTCACCGGCATTGAAGTGATGGTGGTCGACGAGGCGGACCGCATGCTTGATATGGGTTTTATCCCCGATATTGAGCGTATCTTTAAACTCACCCCCATGACACGGCAAACCTTGTTTTTCTCGGCCACAATGCCAAGCGAAATACAACGGATCACCGATACCTTTTTACACAAGCCAGCCCGGGTTGAAGTTTCAAAGCCTGCGGAAACCGCATCAACAATCACTCAAAAAATAATCCGCCTTTCCAGCAAGGATGAACGTGTAAAACGTATGATTTTGCGCAGACTTCTAGACGGTGAAAATGTTAAAAACGGAATCATTTTTTGTAATCGGAAATCAACCGTAGATATTGTCGCCAAGTCACTGCAAAAGCATGATTATAATGCCCGCCCGCTTCATGGGGATTTAGCACAATCATTCCGTACAGAGACATTAGAAAAATTCCGTAACAATGAAGTGAGATTTATTATTGCCTCTGATGTTGCCGCACGGGGTCTTGATATCCCCGCCGTATCCCATGTCTTTAATTATGACGTGCCAATTCATGCGGATGATTATGTGCACCGCATTGGACGGACAGGGCGTGCAGGCCTTGAAGGCAGTGCCACAATGCTGGTTTTGAATAAGGATATGAAGGCCTATAAATCTATTTTATCTACAATCGGCAGCGAGGGGATTGAAGAGCAAGATTTTAGCGAAGAAATCAAACAAGCAGAAGAAGAGGCGGCCGCCCGCGGTGCACCGCGATCCAGAAATCAAAAATCACACAATAATGACCGTCACCAATCTAAAAACCGTGATCATCATAATAAGAGCAATCGAAATCGCAATAAGCCACAAGAAGAAAAACAAGCTGGTTCTTCCGCCGCTGAAAACGGGGGTGATCCCTCAAACCAAGAGGGTCAATTATCCTCCCCGCAAAAGGACAGAAAACCAAAACAGCATGAAAGAAAATCAAAAAACCAATCAAGATCAAAGCAAAAAACATTTGATGATGAAAAACCCGTTGTCGGGATGGGCGACCATGTTCCCGCTTTCATGCGTAAACCCTAATTAAACTTTTATTAATACAATCGCCCCCTGTATTATATTTGGGGTGACGCAATATTGAAGGCAATACCGTTATTGCAGATTTAGCCATAAGATCGTTATGGTTTGTAAATAATTTTTATCGTCTCTTAACCTTTCGCCTTGCGGTAAACCGCAAATGAACGCGATTAAATCGGGTCACCATTACGGGATCGCGTTTAGATGAGACCGTGTTATTTCTATAAAATTAGCATTTCTTTCACATCATACCTTTAGGGTCATGAGTGAGATTATTTATGATTCCACCTCAAATCGGAGGCGGAGCAAATTGTCATAAAATCGGCGAAGGAATGATATGTCAACGATAGATATTGCAAAACAGGTTGAGACTTCACACCAAACCGGCATGCTGGCTTTAAGCCTGTTAAAAGAGCTGGGTTTAGCTGCAACGCCGCGAAATTATGAAACATGGTGCACCCATATTCAAGGGGAAGTACCGGCCCTATCGCGGGACATGCAAAAATTCCTACACATCGACGGCAAAATTACCCAAGAGGAAGCCGACACGCTTTATCATTTGCATATTGCCAGAGCAGACCTTGCCCATGATGTCAGCGAGCTTGCCACCTCATTACAAGTTGAAATGAATGAGTTGTTTCAACATATCGAAGCCCAAAACGAAAGCAGCCACGAACATAGCGCAACCCTTGGCGATCTTACGGCCCAACTGGATCATTCGTCTACAGATAATACAAGTGTTAAATCCCTGCTCGAAAGCGCTATCAATATCACTAAAAAGATGCGTGCCGAAAATCAGGAGCTAGAAAGTAGCCTTGCCGCGTCCACCAATGAAATCTCCTCTTTAAGACGCAATGTTGAATCTATCCAAAAAGAGGCCATGTCCGACCCTCTAACCGGCATTAATAATCGCAAATCATTCGATCGGAATATCGCGCGTTTAATCGACGAGTCGCAAAACACCACGAACCCGCTCACTTTGATCATGGCAGATGTGGACCACTTTAAATCCTTTAATGATCGTTGGGGGCACCAAACAGGGGATCAGGTTTTAAGGCTTGTTGCCGAAGTGATGAACGCCAATATTAAAGGGCAAGACCTTTTAGCCCGCTATGGCGGCGAAGAATTTTCCATTCTGTTGCCCGGCACCACAATAGAAAACGGACACATGCTTGCTGATCGTATTCGCCGCGCTGTTGAGTCCCGCCGATTAAAGAAACGTCAAAGCAATGAGGATCTGGGTGTGGTCACTATGTCCATGGGTGTTGCCCATTATCACCCGGGCGATAATGTTGCCGCGCTTATCGAGCGCGCTGATAAAAGCCTTTATCTTGCGAAAGAACGGGGGCGCAATTGCGTCATTGATGAACGCGAATTTGCCGACGGCGAAAAATCGGTAGACGCAGTGGTTGCTTAAAATACTTTTTAACTTGGGTTTTTAAGGGGCCTTGCGAAAAGAATAGGCAACCCACACGCCCATTAAGGTCAATGCCAACCCATACCATGTTAAGGCATATTCCAGATGGCGATTGTTAAAATCAACCTTGGTAACATTCCCGCGCGGATATAAAGCCGTGCTCTCATTTCCATGGCTATCAATATACCAGCTAAGTGTTTTGGTACTATCGCCGAATTGATAATCCGCAAATTTTTTCGGGGTGCGACTATACCAAATATTCTTCGTAGGCTGAGGGGTTAATGGAAAAAATTTCGCCATGCCTTTAACGGGCTCCACCTCGCGCAACAACCCTGTCACATTCACCCGTCCCGTCACTTGCCCGTCTAGGCGGCTATCCACCGCTTTAAAGTCTTGGGGAACAAAGCCGCGATTAATATAAATCAACTTATCATCAGCCTTATTTGTATTGATGAGTGGAGTAAAAATATAATATCCCGCTGTGGGCCCCAAGGTTCCGAAAACATGGGCTTCACGGGCGTGATCATACTCACCGCTAACCTGCACCACGCTATAACGCACATCCGCGCCTTTTTCACGTAGGGCGTTCAATTCCCCGACATTCTTAGGGACCCCTGTAGAGCGCAATTCCACGGCCTCAATCAAATCAAGTTTCCATGCCCGTCTTTGCACTTGCCATGTTCCCAAAGCCAGCAAAATCAAAACACCCAGAACTGTAAAAACAAAGGCTATAGGATAAAAATGAAATCGATATCGACGACCTTTGGTCGCCGCCTTTATGTCTTGATGAGTCCGATCTTGATGGGTGCGACTTTGATTAGTGTCATCTGGCTTATCCAATTTGTTCTTATCGCCCATTACTATAAACTTCCTCACATCATCTCGATTGCAGGCATTTTAGTCCGCACCGCCCTCTTTCGCCTTATGGACATATTGCAAGGCAATCATGGTGGCTTTCATCGGGGGTAGCATAACAGCGGTCAGCACGGCCACACTAAAAACAGAAAGCAATAAGGCCAACCAGATCGGGGCTTCCCACAAAAACCGCGAGCAAAATGCTATACAAACACCCATAAAACCGGTGATGAAAATGATAAACACTGCGGGGCCATCCGCGCTATCAAATTTGCTAAAGTCCAGACCACAAACTCGGCATGATTTGCGCACATTTAAATAGCCATCGAATAAAACCCCTTGATTACATTTAGGGCATTTACGTCGTAATCCGGCTTTATAAGGCGACACGAATGGATAATAAGTAATCTCATAACTCCTAATTCGCGATGATCGGCGGGAGTTCACTCAACGCATGTGACCCTACCTTAATCGCCGTTTCTGCGCGACGAGAGTGTCGCCATGCCTTAGGTCAGGAGATAAGTAGGTAACTTTTAAGACAGAAACCCTTGATTGCCCAAAATATAAATGCAGGCAAACAAGAATAGCCACACCACATCAACAAAGTGCCAATACCACGCAGCCGCTTCAAAGCCAAAATGACGATCAGGGGTGAAATGGTCTTTGCGGGCACGGAAATAACATACAAGCAAAAACAAGGTTCCGATCAGAACATGTAAACCATGAAAACCGGTGGCCATAAAGAACGACGCACCATAGATACCGCCCCCTGAAAATTTGAACAACCCATCGCCAAGGGCTTCTGAATATTCAAGATATTGGAAGAAAGTAAACACACTCCCGAGGGCAATGGTAACCAACAAACCGTTCAATAGACCTCGTTTATCTTTATGAACAACCGCATGATGGGCCCACGTTACCGTAGTTCCAGAAAGCAATAAAATCAGCGTATTGATTAATGGTAAATGCCAAGGGTTAAGCGGGGTGACCCCTTGTGGTGGCCACATACTGCCCGTTGCAATCGCACGGCCATCATTGCCCAAAAAGGCGGGTAAACCTTCCTCATTTAAAAGCGGGCCAGAGGGTAGATTAATCAACTCCATCCCGCCGGGAAAAAGCGCTGCGCCAAAAAATGCCCAAAACCAGGCGGCAAAGAACATCACCTCCGAGGCGATAAACAAAATCATGCCATATCGCAGACCAAGCCGGATAACCGTTGAGGTGCTTTCACCGGTCAGGCTTTCTTTAATGACATCACGCCACCAACCCAGCATGGTCACCAAGATCAAGGAAAAGCCCAAGCCAAACATCCATGGGCCTTTAATACCAAAAAGACCGGCATCGCCTTCCATCCACGCCACAGCGCCAATCATCATGACGGCAGCCGCGCCTGAACCGAATAATGGCCACGCACTTGGGTTTACGAGATGGTATTCATGTTTGACTTCATCACCAGCCATTATATGCCTCTATTATCTTACTATATAAAAGAATTATCTGTATTTTCGATGTCTACAAAATCTTTGATGTTTATAGGCCCTACAGCGCCCTTATTCCAACAATAAATATGCCCGCTAACCCCGCGTTATTGAGCCGCACTTATGGCGTTATTTTTCAAGAGAAGCAAGCTCTGGATAGCCTTCTTCGTCCAATCGGAAAAAAGTATATGATAAGGTAATGGTTTCCACCTCGTCCAGATTCGGGTCCTCATCAATCGCCGGATCAATAAAATAGGAAACGGGCATAGAAACAACCTCACCCGGCTGTAAAGTCTGTTCCGTAAAGCAAAAACACTCAATCTTTTTAAAATACCGGCCCGCTTTAGCGGGGGAGACATTAAAGTTGGCCTGACCGGAAACCGCCTTGGAGGCAAGGTTTTCCGAGCGATAGAAAGCCAATTGCGCCTCACCCACCTTCATAGTTTGGGAAAGCTGCTCTGGTTTGAACTTCCATGGCAAGCTGGGGGCCGTTGTAGAGTCAAAACGCACCGTTATTTGCCGCTCCAAAATGACATTATTGGCGGTCTCGACGCGCTGGGTCGTACCGCCCCACCCTGTTACTTGGCAAAACAAGCGATAAGCAGGTGGCACCGCAAAAATAGAAAACGCCACCATCGCAAACACAAACACCGTCACAATCCCCGCGATACGGTTATTGCGATGGGACATATTTTCATCAGTGTTACGCATTATTCCAAAACCAGTTTTATTGATTATCTTTTTCTACCAAGGCTTAAGCCTTATCAAATCATCCCTATTATAGGGTGCGGTCGATCACAGAACTGCCAAGGCGCAATAGGGTGACCACATAAACCAGCCCCACAAAACCAACCACCATTAAGGCGATAGCGATATTACGTTGGCTGCGTTTCTTCTTTTCCGCATCACTCATAATATAGCCTTTAGGGGGCTGAATATCCTGGGTGTCATTCTCGATATTTTCTTTATCCGTCATAAACCCTCACAAAAAAGCTTTTGCGATATTTTCGGCCCCTAGTGTGCCGAATAATAAAAACAAATATAATATAGAAAACCCGAACAATTTTTTGGCACTTTTATAGTCACCATTTTGCGCCATGAGGGTTTGAAAAGACAGATACACAAATCCAATGCCTAATATCCCCGCAATCAGCGCATAAAACAATCCGGCCATGCCCATAAAAAACGGAGCGACACCAAACAAGCCAACCAAAATAGCATAAGCAAAAATTTGCCGACGGGTTGAGCGCTCCCCCGCGACGACAGGCATCATCGGGATTTTTGCCTTGGCGTAATCCCCTTCACGGTAGAGTGCCAATGCCCAAAAATGCGGCGGTGTCCATAGGAAGATAATGGTGAATAAAACCCATGCCTCAAGCGGGGCCGAGCCCGTCATTGCGGCCCACCCCACAACCGGCGGCAAGGCCCCCGCCGCACCGCCAATTACAATATTTTGCGGGGTCGAGCGTTTAAGCCACATGGAATAAATCACCACATAGAAAAAGATTGTAAAAGCCAACAAGCCTGCGGCCACATAATTACTCGCCAGCATTAAGAGGGTTACGGACAAAACCGATAGAAAGGAGCCGAAAGCCGCGGCCTCTTTCGGGTGAATACGCCCGGAGGGAATAGGCCGATTAATAGTGCGGGCCATCACCTTATCAATATCTGCATCCCACCACATATTCAGCGCCCCTGATGCGCCCGCGCCCACAGCAATCGAAAGCAGGGAAACCGCCGCCAATACAGGATTAAGAGCCCCCGGTGCTACGATCATCCCGATAAGCGCCGTAAAAATGACCAATGACATAACGCGTGGTTTCAGCAAAGCATAATAATCCGCCGGGCCCGCCAATTGTTGCAATTCAAGATTATGAGGGTCCAGACTTAAAGCCTCATTGGCCACGGATTTTTTAAAGCCTTCCCCATTCAAAGAAGGCTCCTGCATCACGGCATCGCTCATTACACTATCACTCATCAGATTCACTCTTTTGATTAGCTGGGCCTTGTTGATCAATGGGCCTAACGGTAAGTGAGGTGTATATGCCCTAAAATAGACCAGAGGCAAAGAGCCACAAACCCTTAAATCTTCAAAATCACCGGATTAGCCTGCGGAAAATCCGCACAGGTGCCATTAAAGCAGCTAAAAACCCGATCAATCTGCCTGCGCGTTAATCCAAAGACTGCTGATCACTACTATATGGGTAAGTATTACCCCTAATATTTCCAGCCGATTTCAACGCCATAGGTGCGGGGCTGATCAAAAATGCCGGAGAAATTATTAAAGTCAATCGCACTCACCGTGCCCACCTGATTGGTGATATTACGGGCAAAGCCTGAAATCTCCCACGGGCCTTGTCGGTACCCCGCGCGAAGACCGCCCACGATCCGCCCATCGGCT
>CALLPQ010000127.1 GCA_938015425.1 uncultured Parvularculaceae bacterium
AAAGCGCAGTTTCTTCCCCTCATTGTATAAAGCCAGAAACGGCGTCGAAAGATTCTTCAGTAAAATAAAGCACTTCAGGCGTGTCGCCACCAGATATGAAAAGCGGGCTGATAATTACCTCGCAATGTGTCAACTTGCTTCAGCGCGCATCATTATCCGTGGTTTATGAGTCTAACTCCTAGATTCTGAATGCGAGACGACACCATGTGTTTCTGCCGAAGACAAAGAAACCAATATTATATTGGATAAGGTTTGGAATATTTACAAAAGGTTTAGTGCTTGGGATTTACGTCAAAAAACTCACGAAGAAGATACCCCATACAGTAAGGTGTATAATGATTATGATAGACACGTTGTAATACCACCGCCTTCGATTGAAGAACATTTTAGCATTAAAATCAATGAATACCTCAAAGCAAGCTGAAAAAGCCCAACAACTCAAGCAAGTCAAAGATACTGATGACGCAAATCTTACCAAAGGCGTTGCCGCCACTGATGAGCTGACAAAATCTGAAGCAGATAAAAAAGCCAGACGCCAAAATGCTGATATTAATGAAGCCTTTGTTAAGGCAAAAATATGTGCCATTAGAGGTCTTGGCGTGTTAGTAATCGCATTTTTCTTTTTAATGTTAGTGGCCTTTTCTGTGCTCCTTTATAAATATGTTCAACACATAAGTGATGACCCAGAAAAGGTATCTGGCTTTCTTCATGAATCTTTAGAATGGGTCATGGTTGTGTTGGCGGCACTTTTTGTGGATCGCAAAATATCAGGTGACAAATAAGACTTGGTGCGTTTGCTACATAAGTCCGAGATACAAGAAAATGGCGGTCCCTAGAAGATTCGAACTTCTGGCCTCTGCCTTCGGAGGGCAGCGCTCTATCCAGCTGAGCTAAGGGACCAATATTATCGCTTCATAATCTCCTACGACAACAATAAATAATAAACAAGTCCAAACCACACGGCACGAGCCATAGAATGGTTCGCTATGCTAAAAAAGAATGCAGATGCAATATTATATACGCTAAGCTTCACCCATATTTTGTGGATATTAACCCCAGAAAAAAGACGCACCATAAAGGAGCGTAAGATGGGAATTTTTCGTGATCAGCCCATTGCACATATTATATAATGGAAAACTCATGACCTTAACACCGCTACAGAAAGTCACTACATTCTGTCTTATACTGATGATTATAGTCTTATCGGGTCTTGCGTTTATGCGGTTTATCATGATGCCACGCATTGACAAAAGTATGAATGAAGTCATTGCCCACACCCCCTATAGGGTTAGCGACCAAGCGGCAAAACTACATACATCATTAAATATTGCCGACCTTCACGCGGATACTTTATTATGGCAACGCAACCCCGAACGTCGCCACCAGCGCGGGCATACAGATTTGCCGCGCCTGCGCGAAGGTCAAGTTGCTTTGCAAATTTTCACTACTGTCACAAAATCACCCCCCGACCTTAACTATGAGAAAAATAATGCCGACAAAGACGATATAACCGCCCTCGCAATCGCGCAAATGTGGCCACCACGCACATGGAAATCCATTTTCGCCCGCGCACATTATCAAGCAGAACGATTGAAAAAAATAGCCCATAATGATCCTGATTTTTATCTCATACGTACACGGCAGGATTTATCCAGAACGATAACAAAACGCCGTAACAATAAGAACATTATCGCCGGTATTTTAGGCATGGAAGGGGCCCACCCCTTAGAAGGCAAGATTGAAAATCTGGGCACACTCTATGATGCAGGGTTTCGGGTAATCGGTCTGCAACATTTTTTTGATAATGAATTAGGCGGATCCTTACATGGCATTAGCGGAGACGGGCATGGCATTAGCGGGGACGGGTTAACGCCGTTCGGGCGCGCCGTCATCGCGTGGGCAAATAGCCATCACATGATTATTGATGTGGCGCATTCTTCTCATAAGGTGGTTAAACAAACCCTTGAGGCCAGCATCAAACCACTCATCGTTTCCCACACGGGATTTGCGGGCCACTGCCCGTCACGGCGTAATATCCCCGATGAGTTGATAAGGCAAATCACTCAAAAGGGCGGGCTAATCGGTGTTGGCTTTTGGGGCGATGTCATTTGCGACCCTAGCCCGAAAGGGATTGCTTTAGCCCTTCAATATGGGGTGAATAATTTTGGCGTCGATCACATTGCACTTGGTTCTGACTTTGATGGAACCGTGCAAACCGCTCTCGATGCCTCGGAGCTTGCAGCCATAACCCAAGAACTTTTAACCCTCGGCATGGATGAGGAAACAATTGCTAAAATTATGGGAGAAAACGCCATTGCATTTTTCCAAAACAACTTGCCATAATTTATATGGCAATAAACATGTCAGGATTGATAGGGACAAATATTGCATTGGCCGGAACTGGTTCTGGCAAAATTGATAGAAGGATTGTAAAATTTTATTACCAAAAGATGTGGGACGTTAGCCCTACAATTTACCTTCAAGATAATCTTTTGTATCGTCAAAGCCATTACCGCCAGGAACACCGCCATAACGCAATGTGCTTCCACTAAGGTTTGGACCCGCTCCATCACCCGCACAAACAAAACTGGTAATCTTTTTGCCTCGTGATTGATCGCCGCGGCAAATGGCCTCTAATGCGCTGAGGGCCCCGTCACATACTTTGGTGATACTCGCGCTTTCGGGCCAGTCCTGTGCACTGTCCCAATCAATTCTGGTAGAAATATTCGTGCCGCAAACATTACCCGTAAAACCGGCTTCCTGATCAAGTTGCTTTTCTTCTTTTTCACGCGCCCGCAGGGTTTTCAGGGGTTGATTCGAGCTAAGCGCAAGGGTTGGTGCCACGAAACTACCGAGGACACCAATCATCAAGAATGCTATAATCATTTTTCTATTTATTTTAAGTTGAGCCCGCATTTGGCTTCCTTACACATGATAGGTTTATTTTTGATTATGCTATATGTAACAGCGTATTGGGGCACTTTTAGGGCCCTAATAAGATAATATGCCAAAAATTACAGATTTTCCTCAAGAAATTTGGTTATTTCAATCGATGATGGCCTTCCAGCCAACCCCAAAGCCGGATTGTAAAAAATATCAAGGACCATATCATTGAGGCGCATTTCTGAACGATCTGCCGCAAAAAACCGGACTTTTTTTAACCGATTACCAATGACACGGGCTCCTGTGGGGTCTGCCGCCACCGCAGCCACCCCAATGGAAGTCACCATTACACTATCAGCCAATAGGCTTATATCTCTATCTTCTAAGGACGGTTCTTCTTCCTCCAGAGATATAATCTCTTCTTCTTGGGGGGCAATTTCCTGAGCTGGAAATTCCTGCACAAAAGACGATGCAGTTAGACCTTCCGAAGATAAAAGGCTGCTTACTTCACTATCACTGCTCGGTTCTAATGTGGCGCGCTCGTTGCTTCCTTCCGGGGCTTGATCAACCGTTTTGCGGCTTCCTTGCAGATCTGCGCTTTTATTAATCTGCTCATTCCGATTCAATATTTGACGGCTGGAAGATTGACGACTGGAAGATTGGCGATAGTCTAAAAATGCTGATGAATGGATCCCTGTTTCAAACACGATGCCTGCACCGGTGCGTTGACGCAGCATAGCCGTTGCCTGACGGGACGTCCTGATAACACGACGTTGATCAGCCCTGCGAAGCCCGATCGTACGCCGATCAGAAAATGACCGAGAGGCCGCTTGGGCTTTATCATTTCCGGGCCACCAAACCGTTGCACCGCCATATGAAGCAATACGCAATACGGTCTCCCCTTGGGCATCCTTATAGATGACATCACCGCGCGGCGCGCGGGTGACAGTCAGCGTATGGATTTCTGCTGTCCCCTCATCGGGGTCTAACTGGCATTCAAAACGGGTATCATCGGGCCCACATAAAAACTGGATGCGGGCACGATTACCAATATCTTGAAACAAAAAAGCACGCCTGCCGTTCCCCAATACATAACGTTGCACCCGTGTGCTTTCCGTCCGTTTATTACACCGTACACGTTTTTTACCGACCAGCGAAATAAAGGGATTATTGCGCGCATCATCATATTGAGCACAATTCTGATTATTATTAGCCGGTTGTATAATGATGGTGTTTAAGCTTGCCCGATAGGTCATATGGGAGTTTACCAGAGAACTTGCCAGAGAACTTGAAAGGGAAACAGTCCCAATAGCGGATGCGCTATTGGTTGCAAAAGCAATCATAAAAATCAAAAGAGCGCTTAGTAAACGCATATCTTTGCCCCGTTATTGTGGGTTTTAAAACCATAACCATCAAACCCGAAAAGATTTACACCACACATAGGGGGCAGGCCACATCCGTTCCTGTATATTTTTCGTGATCTTTTCAAGGCTATTACTTTGGGTATTATCATTGATATAGTGATGAATTCGGTTAGCGTCAAAATGACATTTGATCTATAGTTTTATATCTTATCCCGGCTTTACGGCCAAAATCTTGAGGATAAAGCTCTTGAGGATAATGCAAATTTTTTGGGTTGGTGGAAGACATAATATCAATATTCCATTTGATTTTGGGTAAATTGTGACCAAACAGGCACATTCACACACATTACTCACCTTTTTAGATAGGCGCGCCTCGAAATATCCACGCAATGACGGCGTTAACAATATCTCTTCAGAATCTCAGCAGAATCTCCGCAAAGGTGACTCCAAAAGTAAATTTTTGGAATGATATCAATGACCGTATTCATATCGCCAGAACCATAAATATTAAAAGGGCCATAAATATTAGAAGCGACATAAAAATTAGAAGGGACATAAAAATGGATGAGTTTCCCGAGCCGACCCTTGTTCAAGCCGGGCCTTTTCAGCTGGCTGTTTATGAAAAAGGCCAGCCATCAGGCACAAAGCCGAGTATTGTGCTGGTCCATGGTTGGCCCGAAATTGCCTATAGTTGGAAGGCCCAAATCAATGCCTTCGCGGCGGCAGGCTATCATATATTGGCTTTGGACTTAAAAGGATTCGGGCATTCTGATTGTCCTCAAGACAAACGTCATTATGATATTCTGCATCTCAGCCAAGACCTTGTCTGGATTCTTGATGCCTATTCAATTGAAAAAGCAGTTTTTTGTGGTCATGATTGGGGCGGGGCCATCATCTGGTCAATGGGAGTATTGCATCCCGATCGTGTGGCCGGATTAATCGGAGTTTGCACGCCTCACCTCCCGACACCGCCGATTGCCCCCCTACGGATCATCGAGAAAAGATTTGGACCATCCCATTATTTTATTGAATTTCAAAAACAGGGCTTGGCCGAGAAAGTTTTTGCGGCACGAGAAGAAAAATTTTTTAGCTTAATGTTCCGCAAACCACCACCACGCCATTTATGGCCAGATCTGATCCCGCAAATCTATGATTTATTAGGGCGTTTAAAAAATGGTCCCGACCCTGACTTATCGCACCTTATGATCCCGAAACATGAATTGCAGCACTTTGTGCGCGCCTATCAGCGAAGTGGGTTTCACGGGGGCGTCAATCTTTACCGTAATCTCGATCGTAATTGGGAGATTATGCGCGAGCGCGATTTACAGATAAAAGCGCCGTGTTTATGGGTTGGTGCCGAACTGGATATTTTTCTCCCCCCTGAAGCTTCAGAAAAGATGGATGACCTGATTCCCGATTTAACCCGCACGATCATTGACGATTGCGGACATTGGGTGATGTGGGAAAAACCGGCCGAGTTAAACAAGATAGTTCTGACGTGGCTGCGCCAAAAATTTAACCCTCAATAGAGCCTTCATCAATAATTTTTAAATCTCTTGCCTAGATTGTAAATCAGACATTCCTTGCACCCTATTCATAGGGCTTCGGCCTATAGGTTTTTCGGCCTCTCCCCTTAAAGGTAAGAGCTTTGGAAGTGTGGGTTAGGCGAGAACTGACGTCTAAACAGAGGACTGACATCTAAACAGAAGACTGAGGTCTAAACAACGGCTTTGATATTTTGCCTCACGTTTTGGCCTTATCTAACGGTTTGGCCCAGTCTTTCATTTAAAAACAGTCTCTCATTTAAAAACAGTCGCTCATTTTGGAACAGCCTCTTAGGCATAAAAAGCATTGCATTAAACCAGATGCTTGAAAGCCTGACGCATAAAAACTTATGTCATCAACCCCAAAATAACCTTATACGAATTTTTATGGCATGACATAAAACTGCAAAATATCCTTGCAAAGCATGGCCCTTTGGAACTATTTTGCCCCTTCCAGACAATTTTAAGCTTTATTTTAATCTTCTGAAAGGTTTATCAATCATAGATATATAAATGACAGCTTTAAAAACCAAAACATCACTTATCATTAAAATTTTCTAAATAAATATTTTAATGTGTATACGGTAATTATACAAAAAATTTTATAAAATTTAAACAGGTATTCAAACATGTACGGAAAAAAGAACAATCATTACGACACTATTGTTGGCGCTGGCAGCCATATGAAAGGCGAAATTAATTGCAAAGGGCCCAGCAAAATTTCTGGCCACTTCGAAGGTGAACTTAAAGGGGACGATAAAATATTTGTTGGTCCCGACGCTGTGATTGACGGCAATATTCACGCAAAAGAAATCGAAGTTGACGGTACAGTTAAAGGCACCATCACATCTTCCGAGCGGATTACCCTGAATGAGAGCGCGAACGTGGAGGGTGACCTTAGCGCGCCATCCATCATCATCGAAGAAGGCGCCCGCTTTAACGGCACCTCCCAGATGGAAAAACAGAGCATTGAGACATCAAATATTCTCACGCTCGAAAATCCGAAAATCGATGAAAGCGCAAAGGCAGCGCCTTAAAAGCGCCTAAAGCTTAAAAACATCTATATTGCGCATTACATATCTTGCTGGTTTATGAGTGTTCTAAACAATCATAAACCGCATTAATAACGTGCACGGACCTTGGGTCACCAACCAAATGCTCGGACATTTTAGTCATGACATAAGCAATGGTCAGACGGTGTTGACGGTCACACACAATTGCTGACCCGCCAAAACCCGAATGGCCAACCGCATTTTCATTCGGCCCATAATGATGATTAATGTTACGCATCATCCCCACACCCCAAGACAATTCAAACGGTAGAACCAAATCATCCCCGCGGCATTGTTCCACAAAAAACTGGTCTAATATGGTTGGTTTTATGACATGGTTGCCTTTAATATCTACTCCCTCATTGGCTAGAGGGTGAACAATTGCCCCTAACCCGCGCGCATTCGCGTGCATATTGGATGCTGGCAATATTGCCGACATCCAATCATCGCGGGATATTTTTCCAGGACTTGACCAAGGTTTTAAAAAAGCAATTTGCGTATACTGATTAATCTCCCCTAGGTTAGGAGCTCTTGGTGGCTTTGACATATAGGTAGTGCGTGCAATTTGGTGTGGCGATAAACCACAATAAAGGTCAAAGCCATATTCTCGCAGTAATTCATCAATATGTTTATGGGTTACGCGGCGCAAAACTTCCCCCACTAAAAACCCGAATGTTTGCGGGTGATAACCGCTTTGTCCCTGACCAGTTTGATTATTTGAATTATTTTCAGCTTGAGGCCATAGCGGGGCCATGGCTGCTAACCGTGCGCAAATTAAATCCCAATCCAACCAGTCTTCGGGTGGCATTTCATCGGGGAACCCGCACAGACCAGCCTGATGGGATAAAAGCTGAGCGAGTTTAATATCCCCTTTACCATTTTGAGAAAAGTCCGGCCAATAGGTGCTAACCGGTTTATCATAGTCAAGGAGACCATCACTCACCGCGCGCGCCACCAAGAAAGCAAGAACAGCCTTGCCTGAAGAATAAATACAAGTCAGACTATCGTCTGCCCAAAGAGCTTCTTTTTTGCGGTCGATAAATCCCCCGCATAAATCGACAATCAATTGACCGTTTTGATAGACGCAAAGACTTGCCCCAAGCTCTGCACCATCATGGAAATTTTGCGAAAACGCTTCTTTGACATTGTTAAATCCGGGGGCACATTCCCCGCGAATATGAAACGCGCTGGTCATAAACTACCTATTCTCATAAAAATCTTCATGTAAACGACACATCATCGCTGAATAAAATATTATTACCCATGAGTCGATTTTAATCGCCATACTAGCGCATCCAGCCGGTCTTGACCAAAAAACGCTTCTCTTTCTAACACCATTAAAGGCACGCCCCAATGATATTTGTTTTGTGTCGCTTCATTCTCTTCAATCATCTTTTTGATTTGGGATTGATTAGCGTTTTGCCATTCTTTCAAAACTGGATACTCCAATCCGGCCCGCGCCGCCGCATCTTTCAGGCATTCGCCGGTATTCCAGTCTTTTGTGCCTTGCCAGACCAGTTTTGAAACCTCACTAGCGAAAGCAAACCCACGCCCCTGTTCTTTTGCGGCAAGACCTAATCCGATAATATTATCCATTATCGGCTGCGCCGGATTCACCTCGCCCGTCATCATATTCATATCGATCGGGTCTGGTGAGGGATGGCTAATAGGCAAGCCACAACGAGCCGCCTCTCTCATCACATCCTGCAGAAAATACCCCATAAATTGAGGACGATTGTTTTTAAAAAAATCCGGTTCCCGCAGAGCGAGAGGGCGGACAATTCTTAGGTCCGCATCAAGATTAAATTCGTCAATGATCGAGCCAAGGCGATCAATCGCAAGATATGAATAGGGACTACGAAACGAAAAATAAAATTCCAGCTTTTTCATCATCCAAACCTAAACCGCATCATTATGCAAAACTACCGCTCTTATAAATCTACTGTGAAATCGGCTTGTGTTTTTTCTTGTACTTCTTCCACGCTTACGCCGGGGGCTAATTCGGTTAATCGCATAGACTTGCCGCGCTCAACCTTGAACACACCCAGATTGCTAATCACCATATCCACAACGGCCTTGCCCGTAAGCGGCAAAGAACAGTCTTGCAATAATTTGGGGGCGCCTGATTTCGAATTATGGTCCATCACCACAATAACCCGTTTCACACCAGCCACTAAATCCATAGCCCCGCCCATACCTTTGACCATTTTTCCCGGTATCATCCAGTTCGCCAAATCACCCTGCTGCGAAACCTCCATGGCACCTAACACCGACAAATCAATATGCCCTCCCCGGATCATACCAAAGGAATCAGCAGAAGAAAAATAAGATGAACGGTCAAGCTCGGTAATGGTTTGCTTTCCTGCATTAATCAGATCAGCATCAATTTCATCTTCATAAGGAAACGGCCCCATTCCCAACATACCGTTTTCAGACTGTAAGGTTACATCAACCCCATCAGGAATATAATTTGCCACAAGGGTTGGGATACCGATACCGAGATTAACATAAAACCCGTCTTGCAATTCTTGCGCAGCGCGTTGCGCCATGTCATTACGATCCCAAGCCATTATGCACCCTCTCTTTCACGAACTGTGCGTTGTTCAATGCGTTTTTCCTGATCTGCCTGAATAATGCGCTGAACAAATATACCCGGCGTATGAATATCATCAGGATCTAACGTCCCTACGGGAACTATTTCTTCAACTTCCGCAACAGTCACACGGCCAGCGGTCGCCATCATCGGATTAAAATTTCTAGCGGTTTTGCGATAAACCAGATTGCCTTGCTCATCCCCGCGCCAAGCCCTGACAATGGATAAATCCGCGACCAAACCGGTCTCCATTATATAGGTTTCACCATTAAATTCTTTATGTTCCTTACCTTCGGCAATCACTGTGCCCACGCCCGTCTTGGTGTAAAACCCGGGAATTCCGGCCCCGCCAGCGCGGCAACGTTCCGCCAATGTCCCTTGAGGGTTAAATTCCAACTCGAGCTCTTTGGCTAGAAATTGACGTTCAAACTCTTTATTCTCGCCAACATAGGATGAAATCATTTTTTTAATTTGACGTGTTTGCAGCAACAGGCCAAGCCCCCAATCATCAACGCCGGCATTGTTAGAAATAAACGTTAAGTCTTTTGCGCCGCTATCGCGCAAGGCCACAATCAAATGTTCGGGAATACCGCAAAGCCCAAAACCACCCGCCATAACCGTCATTCCATCAAAGGGTAACCCCTCTAGGGCTGCATTAGCATCTGGAAATAATTTCTTCATTTAGTCATCCCATCTCTATTGGATTTATGCCTTTGTTATTCTCCTAGCGCAGCAAAATTGCAAGCCTCTTCGTAATAATTGTTTAAACCTATCAAGTCACGTTCATGCCCTGTTTGTGTCTTGCTTGCGTCCTGTTCGGGGCGATAAATTCAAGTGGGGGTGCAACGCTTTTCCTCCGGGCCCGCTTCCACAATAGTGACGGCAATCTTAGGGTCTGGCGCACCTTTTTTAAGGTGCAACCCTTTAAACAATAATTTTATGGCTTCAATATGAATAGCAAAAATGACTTTAAAGGTTAAAAATGGATACCTCAAAAATAGTCTTTTTAACGATGCATCGCTAATCTGGCTGCGTTTGCCGGAAAAATTGGCCATTAACAATGTCCCCGCATCATCATCAACCCTGATCGAAAGGGATAATTTCTCCCCCGGCGGCCTTACCGTAAAATAATAACGCATATCCATATCAATAAAAGGGGACACATGAAACAGTTTATCTGTTTGCTGATGAATACTATTTTTTTCAACAGATCCAACCTTGATCAAGTAAGCATGACGACCCCCAAACGTATTACGCACCGCATATAAAAGGGCCACCAGATTTCCTTCTTTATCATAGCAATAATATGTCGCTATGGGATTAAAGGCATATCCCAAAATTCTTGGATAGAATAATAAATATATCTTATCCACGGTTACAATATC
>CALLPQ010000128.1 GCA_938015425.1 uncultured Parvularculaceae bacterium
AGTTTGACTAATTCTTTTTGTTCTTCAAGCTCTACCGGGCTTGTGATCAGCGCATTCATTAATAAAAATAATGCTGTGGTAACGATAACCGCCCCTGGAATTCCAAGAATAATTCTTATTAGAGAACCCATTATAATTAATCTCCCGTCTTATTTGACGTTTTATATAAGTTTTTATGCATCGTCTGCTGATATAGCAATCGCATCCATACCCGCATCCCTGACACGGTTTATGACATCAACAAGTGTTTTAGTTTGTGATTTTGCATCAGCTTGAACAACGGCAGTCCCTTTCGGGTTTTCACGTCGCAAATCTTCTACAAACTTCTTTATATCCTCAAGCTCAACTTGCCCTTTATTAAGCCAAATATTGTCATCCTCATCAATCGCAATCAAAATGGTCCCAAACCTTTTTGCTTCCGCAGTGGAAACTTCTGGTCTGTTTGGATCAATTCCCGGTTCTTTCACGAAAGTTGATGTCACAATAAAGAAAATCAACATGATGAAAACAATATCGAGCAATGGAGTTACGTTAACTTCATCATCTACGTCATTATTACTAGATATTCTACGCCGTGCCATATTTATTTCCGTTTACTGTTTAATTAGCATTTCCATTTAATCCGTGTAAAGAATCTTATATTGGTTATGCTTATATAATAATTAAGCAAATATTGCGGTTTAACTTTTAACCCAAACCGCAATTTGTTTAAGTTGCTGCCTCGGCTTGCAAAGTTAGTGACAACCGACCTGTTGCCCCCGCTTGTCTTGCCTGGTCCATTACAACAACGGTTACACCCGTTTCAGCTGCTGGGGCTGCGCTCACCAAAAGGACACCATCTGGATTACGGGCCAAAAATTCTTGAACCGTTGCTTTTATGGAGAACGGATCAACCTCACGGCCTGAATCCACTTGAACCAACCCATTGGGTAAAACAGAAAGGATCATTGACGGTGGTGGGACAGAATTTGAATCTGGCGGCGTATCAGCCGGAGAGCTAACATCAATACCTTGCTCGTTTACAAATGTTGCCGTCACGATGAAAAAGATCAACATGATAAAAACAATATCAAGCAAAGGGGTAACATTTACATCCGCAGCTTCGTCAGATTTTCTGAGTCTTTTCCTCATAATCCTACCTAATCTCTAGAGCTTCAGATAATTTTGCATCTGCTTTTTTTACATTTCCGTCAAAAACATTAACGAAAATCAATCCAGATAGAGACGCAACCAAACCGGCCATGGTCGGGATTGTCGCTTTGGATATACCTTTAGCTAAAAGCCTAGCATCTGATGTGCCTGTAGCCGCCATCACGTTGAAAACTTCAACCATGCCGGTCACAGTCCCTAACAGCCCCAATAAAGGGGTTACCGCGACAAGTACTGCGATAATACCGTTAAAACGGGATGTATCTTCGCGGGCATCAGAAAGTAATTTGTCTCTGACTGCATGGGCGTACCAGGAATTATATTCATTCCTGGTGCCCCAAGCACGTTGTGCTCTTTTATGAACTGCATCCTTTGCGGTGACCCAAAAAATCAACCGCTCCAGAATAAAAGCCCACATCAAGAAGGTAACCACCATGATAATCACCAGGACGTTACCACCAGCTTCTAAAAACTGAAGAAGCCTTTCGTAAGCAAATGTTGGGTTAAGATAAGCCAATGAAAAATATCCTTTTACTATTAGCTAGAATTAACCGCGACCTTCAGCGTGCTGGGCTATAATGCCGGCAGACTTCTCTTCGAGAGTCTGTGTAACACCTTTAGCTGCACCACTTGCGAAAGCATGAAGGAACAAGAGCGGGATAGCCGCCACTAGTCCAAGCACTGTCGTAACAAGCGCTGAAGAGATACCGCCCGCCATAATCTGCGGATCACCTGTACCAAACAATGTAATCGCTTGGAATGTCTGGATCATACCGATAACTGTACCCAAAAGACCAAGGAGAGGAGCAACAGCCGCCAGCACTTTAATAAAGTTTAATCCGCTTTCCAGTCTGGGGATTTCTCGCAGTACAGCATCATCAAGCTTAAGAGCTACAGTTTCAACATCACCCGTATTTGTACCTTCATAAGCCATCATAACACGGCCAAGAGGATTACCTTTAGATGCTTTTTTACTGCGCGCTTGTGAACGAACGGCACCATTTGTAAGTATTAATGTAATAAGTTTGAACAAGCCTAAAAGAATACCTAATGCTGCGATACCAACGATAAAATATCCAACGAGACCACCTTGGTCCAAACGTTCTCTTAATGTTGGAACTTCAACGGTTAAGCCCAGTAGGCGCCCTAATGTTGGATCAACAACACCGCGGACGTATGAACCACCATTGGAGTTTTCAACGTTTGAAGCCAAGCCATTACGGTTACCCGTTGGTTGACGTTTAAGCTCGGTTAAAACGCTATTGCCTTCACTGTCTGTTTTAAACTCAAGAAAGTCGCCACCAGAAAATGCAGTAAAAGGACCAATACGGGTCACTTGACGTTCAGAAACTTCGCCGTTCTTACCCACAACTTGCGCCGGATAGCTCGCAATCTTTGCTTGCTCAGCCATTTCTTGTGAATAGGTAAGCCATAGATTTTCAAGCTCACCAATTGAAGGAAGTTTCTCACTACGAGCTGTAGCAAGAAGAGCCTCACCACGGCCAGGATATTGAGAGCTAATCAATGAAGAAGAGACTTCCTGATTTAATTCGTTAGCAGATGCACGCGCCGCGCCAAACAAATCACGGAATTCACCGTTTGCCTGATCAAGCTCGGCAGACAATTTCTCAATTTCTGCCCGGTTCGCTTCACGTACAGCTTCTAATCGCGTAGTTTCGGCTTTTGCCGCGTCTTTTTGACCGCGCACCTTATTAAGTTCAGCACGCTGAGTGTTTCTGTTTCTTCTGAAAACCTCTTCGCGTTCGCGATTTTCCTGCGCCGACTTACGGCGCTCGGCCCTGACATTTTCCAACACCTTATCAAGTGTTAATTGCTGTGCAGAAGCAGTTGTTGATAAACTCAACCCATTTACCCCTAACGCATCAATACTAAGGGCAGCAACACCAGCACATAAGGAAAGGCCTGCAAGTTTTAATAGTTTCATGACATGTATTCCTTACTTATAATTACTGACTTGCAGCTTGACGCTTAAGCGGCAAGGCAAAAAGGTTAACAGCAGCTTGTTTCTTGGCAATGCGCATGGCGATCGTAATATCACCAGCAAAAGAACTTGCGATATCTTCCCACTCACGGGTTTCATTGTTCCAGGATTTCAAAACAGTTTCATCCGTGTTTTTGAAAATCAAAGCAACACGGCCCACTTGAAGAAAATCACCGGCAACATCAACACCGTCAACATCAATTGTGCCTGTATAATGGTTAACGGTACGGCCAAATTCATTTTCCAACTGGTACCCTTCAATAATGGTACGGTATTTTTCTGCAGCTGGCTTGTTTGGATCTTCCAATGTCTCACGCACGCGTTGAACACGACGCAACCGACCTGTTGGACCATCAAGATTAAAAGGCATATCAGCGTCAACAAATTTCTCAAACGCTGCAACCATATCTTCCATTAATGGGTCAACGGCTTGTTGAAGACCGGAAACATTTGATATGTCTTCTTGAATACGAGCGATTTGACGCGCTTGCTTTTCTATCGTGCTAACAACAGTTCTATTGTAACGAAGCGAAGCATCAAGCTGTCTTGTATCTGCTCTGAATTCATTCAATAAGCTAGCGGTCTCATCATCAATTTGATTAATCCGTGTTTGCGAGGCTTTCGCCTCATCTGCAGTGGCACGGCTCTCTTGAAGGGATGGGCGGAATTGTGCGTTTGCCGGCATACTTATTGCCGCAATGACCGCCGCAACGGACCCCAAAATTGCTACTCTTTTCATTCTTGCTTGCCTCATATGATTTGTCTCACCTACCGGTTTTTCTGTCACGACCGGCCTTATCACTCTGAAACTCCAGAAGTGGACCGGCATGTGCGACAATCTCAATCCTATTACGGAAACGTAAATCGCTTCTCCATTATACACCAGACGATAAGGATGAATTTTATCTCGATCGCCCATATTCAAAGAATGAAGGTAATTTTATCGACATTTATAGCTCTGCACTATTTTCGCCCATATTATATTCCCTTCAGTCAAGGCTTACAAACTGAAACAAACAAATCGCAATTGCAATGCTATCAGTATGAAATAAATCCCCACAGAGGATAAACCACTAGAAAACTTTACAATCTAATTTGCCCGCCACCATTCGCAAGCTATAGAAATATGTCGTTAAATTATAACGCTGGCAACCCAAAAAAACGAATTTAGATCAAATTGTTGAGATAAAACGCTAAATCATCTTTTATTTTAGGCGCCTTTAGTTAATTCAACTCAATTCTGCAACCTGAAAGTTTGCTATACTACAATAGTTTAGCGCAATTATCCCGAAGCCTTAACTAAACCAATATGTTTTTTATATCTGGTTAGGTTCAAAAAAACTTCACAAACTTATGAAGCTCATTAGCCACTTTTTTGCTCCTGTTTTAGTAAAAACACGAATCAAGACGGTAATTTTAAAGCTATAAGTTGGTTTGATGAGACTGATGGTTATCAGGAATCTGGAATTAAAAAATTATTAATTTAAAGAAACCTGAAATTTGGCTGGGGCGCCAGGATTCGAACCTGGGATGTCGATACCAAAAACCGATGCCTTACCACTTGGCGACGCCCCAATATGTGCCATAAATCCAGTCTATCAATAATAGATTATAAAAACGGATTTACTGTAACAGCAATATTGTGCCATAGAATCATTAAAAATTATGATCTTACAACAGCGCGGCTTGATAGCGCTTTACGTAACCGCTGGCAACATGAAAACAGCAAAATTTATTATATTAGAGTGTTTTTTTTAAGCCATCGTCACAATCAGCCCTATTAGACTTTTTCCCAAACCGTTAAGGGTAAAAATATCTCTCTATCCAGGCCCTTATTAAATCCGTTAAAACCCTATAATAGTCATCTTTATTGTCGCGTCAGCTTCAACTCCCCATCATCTAAAAGCAAAGGCCCACACCATGCGCTTGTTTTCATCGCTTCACACCACATCAATAGTGTTAATATGTACATGGGCGATTAGTGCTTGCGGAGGTAACCAAGATGAACAAGGACGCCTAGATGAACAAGGACGCCTGGCACAATCAAAGACCTCCACAGTCAGCCAATATGAAACCAATCTTATCGCTGATACTATCTATCAAGGGGGTCCCATTTATACCGCCATTGACGCTAGCCCGACAACCCAAGCGGTGGCCGTTTTAGAGGGAAAAATAATTGCCACAGGCGACACAACTGCGATTAGGTCGCATCGCGGGGAAAATACGACAATCATCGACCTAAAAGGGAGTGCAATGTTTCCCGGATTTACAGACGCTCATGGTCATCTATTGGGGATTGGCATGCGCGAGTTAACACTCAACCTAGAAAACACAAACAGTATTCAAAATCTGATCGACGAAGTGACCAAGGCTGTAGGAGCAAGCCCCGAAGGTGAAACAATTTCAGGAAGAGGTTGGATCGAAACAGGATGGCCCGAAAACCGCTTTCCCCACAAAGATGATATTGACCCCATATCACCCAATCAGGCCATCATTTTAAAGAGAGCTGATGGGCACGCATCTCTGGTGAATAGCTTTGCCATGGAAAAAGCGGGCATCACCAAAGACACACCGGACCCTGAAGGCGGCCGTATCGCTAAAGATGAAAAAGGCAATCCAACAGGCATCTTAATCGATAATGCGCAAAACCTTGTATCCCAACTGATTGACGCACCCTCCCCCCAACGGGTGCGTGATGCCTATGAGACCGGATCAAAGGTTTACGCCGCTTATGGCTGGACCGGCATTCATAATATGTCCGTAGACCCCGCTCATGTTGACCTCATCGAAGATATGGCCTTACCCAAACCTGCTAATCCTAACGGAATAATCACGCGCCCTATCTCCATTCGGGTTTATAACTCCCTTGATAAAAACGGATTGGACCAACTAATTCATGACGGTCCGCGCACGGACGCTAGTGGTCATATTATCACGCGCGCTTTAAAGCTTTACGCCGATGGTGCACTAGGATCTCGCGGCGCCGCACTTTTTGAACCCTATACGGATGAAAATAGCTCTTCAGGTTTGTTATTAATCAACGAGGACGAAATATTAAACATTTTCGATCGCGCCTTAAAATCCGGCATTCAGGTGAATACCCACGCGATTGGCGATCGGGGCAACAGGCTGGTTCTGGATTGGTTTGCAAAAGCCCACAAAACAGCTAAACAGGACGGTGCAAAAATTAGCGGTGATATGGCGGCGGCGCGGTTTAGAATTGAACATTCACAAATCATACGGCCACAAGATATTCCCTACTTTAAGGAATATGGCATGATTGCCTCAATGCAACCATCCCACGCGATTGGTGATCTACATTTTGCCCCTGACCGTTTAGGCAGCGATCGCCTTTCGGGGGCCTATGCTTGGCGCTCACTCATCGATCAAGGTGTCATTATTGCGGGGGGTACGGATGCCCCTGTAGAGCGGGGTGATCCGCGTATTGAGTTTTATGCCTCTGTAGTAAGAAAAGATCTTAAAGGGTTCAATAATGAGGACTGGCATCCAGAACAAGCGGTAACCCGCGCCCAAGCGCTAAAAATGTTTACAATCTGGCCAGCCTACGCCTCTTTTCAAGAAGATAGTTTAGGAACAATCGAAGTTGGCAAGAACGCAGACTTCACAATCTTTTCTGAAGACATCATGACGATTGAACCTTCTGCTATTTTAGAAGTGGAAACCGTGATGACAATCGTTGATGATGTGATCGTCTATCAAAGACCATAAAGAACAGGGGGTAACCATCCCCCTACAAAACCGTTTACCGTGCAAATAGCTGGGACATATTGCGGAAGGATTTAAATTCCAAAGCATTTCCGGCGGGGTCTTTTACAAAGAACGTCCCCTGCTCTCCGGCCTCTCCTTCAAAACGCACGCGCGGGGCAATAAGAAAGGGCCATTGATGCCCTTTTAAGCGGGCCCCCAAAGCTTCCCAATCATTCCATTCAAGCACCAAACCAAAATGGCGCACAGGCACCGCATCCTTATCAACCATATTCGTTGCTTCATGAGTTATCGCCGAGCCAGATATTCGTTTTTTTGATGATATCTGGTCGTCCTTTGTCTCCTTCACGACAAGATGCGTGACCAATTGATGGCCATAAAAATTAAAATCAATCCAGTGATCACTTTGTCGCCCCAGCGGGCAGCCCAATAATCCATGATAGAATTCATGGGCTTTGGGTAAATCATCAACTGGAATAGCCAAATGAAAAGGCTGCAATGGGGTTGGCATAGTCTCTCCTAAAACTCATGATTGGGATTAAAAAGGCGATTTGTTACATTAAATACGCACTAATATTACGGGCACAAACTTTGTATCCAAAGCCCAACCCGTCACCAATACTATAAATTATGCGACACTCAATTGTGTTGGTAAAATTTTAACCATAACTGAACGCTTATAACGATTGTACAGTAAAATAATTTGGTCTATGAAACTATTTTTAAACGCTAAGGAGACCCCATAAATGTCTGACAAGTTTACAGAACTTGCCAAAGATTTCTACGTTACTTCGCAAATCTTACCGGAAGATATCGAAGCGGCTCACGCATTAGGCATTACTTTGATTATCTCGAACCGTCCAGATAATGAAGAGGAAGGGCAACCCGCCAATAGTGAACTAGAAGAAAAAGCCAGTGAATTGGGCATTAAGTTCGCTACAATTCCTGTGGATCGCAAAGGCATCACCCTAGACCATATCGATGAATTTAGAAATCTGACAGACGATTATGAAGGATCAATTCTCGCCTTTTGTCGCAGCGGCACACGATCAACCACTCTGCGGGCTTACGCATTGGCCAATAAAGGGCCTGATACTGTCTCCGAGATATTGGTTGAAGCTGCTGATGCAGGGTATAATCTATACCCTATCGCCCCCGGCCTAGAGGCGGTCATCCCTGAGCGCCGGCGCGTAAAGCGCACAAAGCCCAAGAAATAATAAGAGCATTAAACCATAATTATCTCATACCATCTATAAAAAATAAGTACCAGAATCCCCCTATTGATGGGTCGCGTTTTTGCGTTGAACTTTTTCAAGGTCTTGCGCAATCAGCGTAACATCTTGTGTTACTCTTTCCCAAATATAACCCTTACAAAGCCCGGGGCCAATGCACCCGGTTAACTTAATCATATCGGGGCCAATAAGCTTCAATTTTGGATAATAGCTTTTTCCCGTACGCGGATCATAAAGTTTTCCGCCCTTCCAGCTATCGCGGCCCTTGGCTTTAACATTGGCCAAAATTCCAACCCCGTCCAATGGCCGGTCCCGTAAAGCCGGATTGGGATTTAAAACATCTTTTGTCGAAAGATTTGCGTAAGCATGGCGAATAAGCTCTGCGCAAAGTGTTTGTGACGCGGCTTCACAAGGTTGAATGCGGATCACCACATCACGATCAGGCGGCAACCATTCCCCATAAATGGAAGGCTTAGGAACGGAACTATTTTCCAAAACATTATTTTTTGTCAGGCGATTACCCGCAGTCACGGTAGAACTATTATCGGGGGCCGCCCCATTAGAGGACGTATTGTTTGTGTAAGCCGTATCAAGTGACTGGGCAAAGGCGTTGCCCCCCAAGATGGTGACACTGCTTGATAAAACAATGAAGACCATCAAAGAAAAAGTCACTCGAAATACAAGATTGTCGGTTTTACTCATAAACGTATTATCCTCCGGAATTCGTAATGAAGTCATACGATTAGTCTTATAATTTTAATAATCGCATCCCCGTGAGATAAACAAATTGTGAGGCATGCCTTGAAATTGCCATTTTTGAACCCATTTAAAAATTAAGACCTTGTTAACCATAAATTCATCCAAACCCAAGTTTTGTCCAAGGCATTGAACTCGCACCACAATAAAAATGGTAAATAGGTAAAATAAACGCAACAAACGAAGGGGATCAAACATGTTGGCTAATATTATACTCGCTTTATTGAGAGCCATTGGCCGGTTTTTCTCTTCGCTTTTTAAAGGAACCTCACGCGCATCACGCACAGCCGGCAAAGCAAGCTCGGGCTTAGCAGCAAAATCAACAAAATTATCACCGCCTAGCGACGAAGAACTAGCGGAAAAAGTCACGAGTGGACTTGAAGCTGTTTTTTTTAAACAATTATCGCGCCCACGTTTGAGCGAGCTATCCGCGTCCGATTTAACATTAGAAGATGCACGCCTACATCTAGCGCAAGCGGAAATCTATTATAAAAACCCATTCAGCCTTTTTTCCCGCAGTGACTTTTTTTACGAAGAAGTAGAAGAGGAATATTTAAACCAGTCCCTCGGTCTTGATAATAACACTGTTGATCAACGGTTTTTATTGATTATGTCATTATTCAGAAAAACATTGAACGACAACACACGCCGATTGATGTTGGTCTATGCGCCGGTGTTACTGATCATATCACTTGCGGGCGGAATTTTTGTGTCGAATAGTTTCGCCTCTGCGATGACAAAAATAATATCCCCCCTAAATATTCTGTTTCTTAACCCTGATATCATAAGCACCCTGATAATATTTACCGCTATAGCTTTTGTCGGATTTTTAAACGCCGTTTTATTGTTCAGTTGGCCATTTAAAGTGGTACAACAAAGGAACTTATTAAACCTTGATAATTATCTCACGTCAAAATTTGGACGCATAAATCATAATTTTCAGGTTGCCAAACGGCGCGCTTTAAACGTGGAGCGCAACAAGCGGATGGGACAAGCGGAAGAACTTAAAGATGAAGCTGGCGTTTGGACCTTGTCATATCAATGGTTTGCAACACGTCTATTACTGTGTGAGCAAATGATTAGAAACCGCATCTATCAAGTACGCCGGAACACGATTTTATATTGGCTTGCCGGTATAGTCATTTGTTTGACGATTGGCATTCTCTCCATTTGGGCCAGTATTTATTTACTGCCTGTAAACTCCAATATCTTTTGGGGTGTCCTTACCGCAACTGTGATTTTTATTCTTTTTACATTCGGTATCTACAAACGCACCTCCGCCATGATGGGCACTGTTTTAGAAGCGAATGAGTGGAGCCGGTTCCATTTAATCGAGCTACACAAAACCATCAAAGACCATGTCGGAGAAGACAAAGTTCAAATTGTCACCTTCCGCGACCGGAACCGAATGGAATAATTTTAATCAAAACAATACCGCCTTGATAGAGATAAACCCAATCAAGGCGGCAGATTATTTAAAAAGTTATTAGCTTAAAGTTATTGGCTTTAACTTATTTTGTAAATTTAAGCGTCATACGATCAGACTCACCAATCGCGACCATTTTAGCTCTTAATTCGGGATTATCGCGACTTGTACCAAGGGCTGGCGGCAGACGCCACACGAAATTATTTTCTTCGTCACTGCTGGGTTGATCTTTTGGATTAGCATTAATCTCGCTTGATCCTTCAAACGTAAACCCTGCCGCTTCCATCGTTGCAATAACATGGCTTTGCTTCACATAGCCATTATCGCCTTCGGCCCAGACATCATCATTTCCCTCTGGAGATCTATGTTGAACAACCCCGACAATGCCGCCCGGCTTCAGCACTTTATAAAGGTCTTGTAAAGCAGCAACCCGAAAACCACCCTCTTCTTCAAAGCGGTTTAAATGATGAAAAGCACGAACCATCATCACGGCGTCAATCGTTCCGGTCAATTCTTCAGGAACATCACCAAAGGCAAACGCTGATACATCCGCATCACCCTCTTTGCGCCATTCATTCGCTTGCGCCGTCCACGTGGCAGGCCAGGTCTTTTTAGCTTCTAAAAACTCTTCATTTGCAAACCCGCCGAATAATTTCCACATTTCCGGAGAATAATCTACACCAACAACGCCGCCTTCACTGCCAAGGTAAGGCAAAAGGATACGGGAATAATATCCACCACCCGGCAATATATCGATCACTTTCATGCCCGGTTCAATGCCGATAAACTCGATTGTTTCCTTGGGGTTACGATATTGATATCGCGCTTGATTTTCAGCGGGTTGAGTAGCAAGGATTGCATCTAGAGATGATGTAACCGCACTTGCCGTCCGTGTTACAGATTGAGGTGCGGATTGTGTTTCACTTTGCGGCGATATAACAGAATTGGCGCAAGCTGCCAAAAGAGTAATCGCACTCGCACATAATAATAATTTTTTCATTGGTTTAATAACCCCTATTGTACCAGCCCGAAATGGAAATAAAAAATCAAGTCTGGTTAACGAACATCAAAAATTATCATTACCCCATAATACCCAAAGTGTTAAGGGGTATACCCTCTGGTTATAGGTATTCTTAGTCACCTTTTTGTAAGGCCATCGTCTTTATTAAAGTACTGCCATAAAAGTACCATCAGGCAACTGACGTTTATGAGAAAATAATGCCCATATGCGCCAATTTAGTGCGCTATTTTAACAATTAAATGCGCCAACCCATATTAAAAAAACAGGATATTTCACCACATTCTCCGTCATAGGAGAATGGATACTTTACTTGTAAACACTTACCAACATTTAACGTGCGAAATTGGAATATTTTTTAAATTCCATGCGCGCGATAGAGCGGCAATGCACTTCGTCCGGACCATCAGCCAACCTTAACGTGCGCAGCATTGAATACATTCTGGCTAACCCGAAATCAGCACTTACCCCTGCACCGCCATGGGCCTGAATAGCATCATCAATCACTTTAAGGGCTATGCGCGGGGCAGCCACTTTTATCATCGCAATCTCACCTTGCGCCGTTTTATTCCCCACTGTGTCCATCATCCATGCTGCTTTTAATGTTAAAAGCCGTGTCATTTCTATATCAATCCGCGCTTCAGCCACGCGTTGTTCCCAAATTGAATGTTTAAAAATAGGTTTGCCAAAGGCCTCTCTGGTGAGGATACGCTTAACCATCTTCTCCAACGCCACTTCTGCCGCACCAATAGTCCGCATACAATGGTGAATGCGTCCCGGCCCCAATCGCCCTTGGGCAATTTCAAACCCGCGCCCTTCCCCCAATAATATATTTTCCTTGGGTACACGGACATTATCCAACTGAATTTCCATATGCCCATGGGGCGCATCATCATAACCAAATACCGGCAAATGACGAATAACTTTAATGCCGGGTGTGTTCGCGGGCACCAAGATCATTGATTGCTGTTGATGGCGCGGTTTTGTTTCGTCGGTCTTTCCCATAACGATATAGATTGCGCAGCGTGGATCCCCCGCACCTGACGACCACCATTTGCGACCATTGATAATGTAATCATCTCCATCGCTTTTGATTTTGGTTTCTATATTGGTTGCATCAGAGGAAGCCACCTGAGGTTCGGTCATCAAGAATGCGGAACGGATTTCACCATTCAGGAGAGGTTTTAACCATTGTTCTTGTTGTTCAGGTGTTGCGTAATCCGTCAGCACCCCCATATTCCCCGTGTCGGGGGCTGCACAATTAAAAACTTCCGGCGCAATTAAACACCGGCCTGTAAGTTCCGCAATCGGAGCATAGTCAGCATTAGAAAGCCCGGGGCCATAATCAGGATTGGGATGAAACAAATTCCACAAGCCAGCGGCCTTTGCTTTGGCTTTTAAGTCTTCAATAATGGGCGGCACCTTCCAGCGCCCTTCGGGGCCAAACCCTTCATGTTGGGCCTCATAAGTTTCATTACCGGCATAAACATGCTCATCCATAAAGGCGGCAACCCGTTTTAGGTAATCTTCGCACCGGTCAGAATAAGAAAAATCCATTAAAAGCGTCCTTAATTATGAAAAATCACCCAACACCTTATAAGGTTTTGAGTGATCAGCCTAACCGAAAAAGCAGAAGAACATCATTAATCCTGCCTGATATCACCACGCAAGATCAGCCATCGGCTTTCACCTGATCAATAGAAAAGGCGCCATCCATCTTGCCGTCAACCTGCTTAAAGGATACATCCATCATATCAAAAATGATATCGAACTCTTTTAAAATGGTTTCAACACGCTCATGACCTTCTAGCGGTTTAAACATCGACCCCATATTCAGGCGATCCCCCGTGGCCAAGGCCAAAATCATTTTATCATGCACAAAAGCCGCTTGCACCCCTTTGCCATTATAGAGCCTTTGCAGTTCTTGAAAACGTTCCATCATGATCGGGTCTAACAAAGTGCGCGCCTCGACCTGATCTGTTGACCAAACCTCAAAATTTTTCTCGAACTCACCCGAGGCCAGCCCGACCTTGGAAAACTCTTTCCCCGGTTTTTTAAAACGGTTTGCAATCCCGCTATCACGATGGATAACGGTGGTGCCCGAAAACTCTTTAGGATAATCAATTACGATCAGCTGACCGTGAAAAACCGTTCTGGTGCTGCTGTTTTTACCCCTGGTTTTATATTTCAAATGACATTCACACAATGTAAAATCCTGACCATTGTATGAGCCTTTAACCTCATCTTCCCAATGTTCACGATTAAAAGCGTTAAAAAACTTAAGCTGATGAAATATCTCGAAATAGTCAGGGCGTTCTAATTTCATCTCATAGGAAAAGTTTAATTTGTCAGTAATCCTACCCAACAAGCCTTCGGTAATTCGGGCTTTGGCTTTATTTAAAATCCATCCCCCCGTCCCTGCGCCGCCTAAGCTACCCACTAACATAGGGATCATATCGGCATTATGAGGCACAAAAAATTGTATAAACCCGCCAATCGCCGCAAAAACAGAACCAAAAAACGCCGCTTTCTTAACCGAGCGCTTCCTTAAATTCTCGTTGCTGCGCAAGAACGGTTTAATCTCGTCTTCATAATATTCTGCAAACCCTTTAAATTCCGGTCTGGAGGACGGTAGTTTTAAACTCGGATTATCCATAGGTCTTAAACCCTGTTTTAAAGCGATGCTTTACATTATGTAATAGAATGAACAATCTTTATACCAAATATCCGTTTAACAAAATATTA
>CALLPQ010000129.1 GCA_938015425.1 uncultured Parvularculaceae bacterium
GTCGCCTTAATCAGTCTTTCAGCATGCGGAGATAATGCCGGAACACCCCCGGCAAACAATTCAACTCCCCCTGAAACACCAGCAGCTAGTCAAGAAACTGCAACGCCAGCACAACCAGCAAAATCCCGTGCTCGTCCAGCAGAAGAAACGGCGCGGAAAGTTGAAGACCCCAATGAAATCATCATTATTGCTACGGGTGAATTTACGGGTGCAAGCAGCCATGAGACCACAGGTGATGTTTCAATCCTTCGTACTCCGGAAGGTTTTAAACTGGTCCTTAGCGAGAGTTTTAACTTTGATGGCGCACCTGATCCAACCATCGCCTTCGGTAATGGAAATTACATCGAAAGTACGAACTTTACTAAATTAAATAAAAATTCAGGCAAGCAAGAATATCTTATTCCGACAAATATTGATCCCAATCTTTATAGTCAGGTTTATATCTGGTGCAAAAGGTTCAGTGTGCCACTTGGTGTTGCTATTGTAGAAATCGCTGATCTTGATGAAGCTTTGGATGACACGTACGGATCATAAGCAGACATTTATAACACTTGTTTGACCCGTGTTCTTTCCCTCCCCCCTCTCCCGAGGAAAACTGATAAAACGCTATAAGCGGTTTCTCGCTGACATCCTTCTTGATGATGGTAGCGAGATCACGGCCCATTGCGCAAATCCCGGCTCAATGATGGGAGTAGCCCCTGAGGGGGCCACCGTTTGGGTTTCCCGCTCCAGCAATAAAGCCCGTAAATACCCTTTCTCGTGGGAACTGTTGGAGCTTGACGGGGGGTATGTTGCGATCAATACCAATAATCCCAACAAAATAGCCTATGAAGCCATTGAAAATAAAATGATACCCGAACTTAGCGGTTATCAATCAATCCGCCGCGAAGTAAAATACGGAGAAAACAGTAGGATTGATATTCTCCTAGAGGAAGGGCGCGGCAAAAAACAAGATCAACCTTGTTACGTCGAAGTCAAGAATGTCCATCTTATGAGGCACAAAGGCTTGGCCGAATTCCCCGATAGCGTCACCAGCCGGGGTACAAAACATCTAGAAGAGCTATCCAATATGATTAGGGCTGGCCACAGGGCGGTGATGCTCTATATCGTTCAAAGAGGCGACTGCCAGCGTTTTAAAATCGCAGATGACATAGACCCCAATTACGGTCAGGCTTTGTTAAAAGCTATTGAGGCAGGGGTTGACCTTTTATGTTATGATTGTGAAATATCAACCAATGAGGTGGTTTTACGAAAACCGCTTGATATTTTGCTTTAAAATTGAAATATCGTATATTGAGTTTAATTGTGGCAGTGCACCACATGAGGAGAGACTGTGACTTATACCGCTACACAAGAAAATCCGGCCCAACGTAGTCACAATATCAAAATACATACGCCTCAAGATTTTGACGGTATGCGCGCAGCAGGACAACTGGCGGCTCAATGCCTAGATATGATCGCCCAACATGTTGCCCCGGGGGTGACAACCCAGCGAATTGACGATCTGGCCCGTGAATTTGTACTTGACCATGGCGCTCTTCCCGCCTGTGTCGGTTATCGCGGTTACCGCCACACAGTTTGTACATCAATCAATCATGTTATTTGCCATGGCATTCCTTCCCCTAAAACTTTAAAAAACGGTGACATCGTGAACATCGATGTAACCGTCATTGTGGATGGTTGGCATGGCGACACGAGCCGGATGTATTACGCAGGAGAGCCGAAAGTCAAAGCACGGCGCCTTTGTGATGTGACCTTTGATTGCCTGTGGAAGGGGATCGAACAAGTCAAGCCGGGCAATACTTTACGTGACATTGGCAACGCCATCCAAAAATACGCCGAAAATGAAGGGTTTTCGGTTGTACGCGATTTTTGTGGTCACGGTTTGGGGCGGGTATTTCATGATGCACCCAATGTGGTACATTATGGGGAATATAGAGATAAGTTTAAAGAAATTCACAGGGCACCGGATACGGTTTTGGAACCGGGGATGTTTTTTACTATCGAACCTATGATTAACCACGGTAAACCCGAGGGTAAAATGCTTAAAGATAATTGGACCGCAGTTACCAAAGACAAATCCCTATCTGCGCAATTTGAACATTCCTTAGCCGTTACGCAAACAGGGTATGAAATTTTCACTCTTTCCCCCAAAAAACTTGATAAACCTCCTTTTAGTCTTTCTACCGAGTAAAATTAATCATTATAAAAATGGATGTGCATGGTTTATAATCCGCTATAGAGGAAATAATTATTGATGACCGCGCAGCCCCCATCGGTTCAAAAAGAGGACACCCCTAAAGATTATACAAAGGGACATAGAGAGCGCCTTCGCGCGCGATTTAGAAAGGCGGGTCTTGACGGGGTGCAAGATTATGAATTGCTGGAGTTACTTTTATTCCGTTCAATCCCCCGTAAAGACGTAAAACCCCTTGCCAAGCAATTAATTGATAAATTTGGCGGCTTTGCCCAAGTCATCGCCGCCCCTATTTCACATCTGACCGAAATCAAAGGTATATCGGAAAATGTCGCTTATGACTTGAAACTGGTGCAAACCGCGGCGATTAAGCTGACGCAACACCGTGTCATGAATAAACCCATTATTACCTCTTGGTCGGATCTATTATCCTATTGTCGCGCGGCAATGGCAGACGAGAAAACCGAACTTTTCCGCATTATTTTTCTGGATACAAAAAACATTGTCATTGCTGATGAGGTTCAACAACGCGGGACCGTAGATCATACTCCCGTTTACCCCCGCGAAGTGGTGAAAAGGGCATTAGAACTTGGGGCGTCTTCTATTATCATAGTGCATAATCATCCATCGGGTGACCCCACCCCGTCGCGTGCAGATATTGAAATGACACTCCAGATCAAGAAAGCCGCGAATGCCCTTAATATCAAACTCCATGATCATTTAATCATCGGGAAAAATAGCGAGACCAGTTTTAAATCTCTGGATTTGATATAAAATTAATATCTATACAAATAGTTTGTTATTATCGTTGAAAACGATAAAAAGCCCCCATATCCAGCAACTGGGTAAGCGCATCAAGCGCCGTTAAGCATTCCATTGCAAAGGCCGGATCGCGCAAATCATCCGGGTGTAATTGGTCACGATAATGTTCGTTTACCCAGTTTTCTAATTTATCAATCAATGGCGGGGTCAAAATAAAATTTTGATTGGTGCCCGCTAATTCTTGTTCCGATAATAAAACCCGAAGCCTTAAACAAGCCGGACCGCCGCCGTTGCGCATACTTTCACGAACATTTTTAAAGATAAGCTGGCTAACCGGATTATCACCCTCGACAACCGATTGTAGATAGTCATGGACGCGTTGATTTTCTTGCGCCTCTGACGGCAACACCAACCCCATACTCCCTGTTGGCCCCCCTGTTGGCCCCCTTGTTGGCAACGTTATTAATTGCGAATTGAAAATATAACTACTGATGGCATCATCAAGGCTGACCTGCTGTGTTGGCGCTTCAATAATAGATAATTGCGGCATCTTCAATTGCAAATTTTGAAGCACCTCTTTTTGGTTCTCAAAAGATTGTTCGTGTAAAAATAAAACATTTTCATTGGCAACACCGACCACATCATTATGGAATGCCCCCGCATCTAGTGCTGCTTTACTTTGCTGGATGAAAACCGCGTCTTCCGCGCCAAGCCCAAAACAACGCGCCGCCGATTGGCTTGCTTCCAGTCGTTGGCGTGCCGGATATTTATCGCCGTTTACACCATAAACAAAAAGATGCAGCCCCTTGCTATTGTGCTCTTCGCATAACCGCCCATGGTTGGCCGCGCCTTCATCACCAAAATGTACACCGCCCGGCAAGGGCACATGATGGGCAAAAAGTTTCTCATCAGCAAAAATATGCCTTAAAATATCTGCCGTTGTTTGGGCTTCGATTGTACGGTGGAAATGACTGGCAAGGTTTGCTGGTAGAAAGTGAACTTTTCCATCTGGCGTATCAAGGGAGGGCGCAATCGTCGCCGCATTTGCGCACCACATCGATGAAGCCGAATAGATATTGGCTAATAATCCGGCATTATCACGGGCTGCATCATTGATAATTTTTGTATCTGTACCCGAAAACCCCAAAGCGCGTAAAATATGCAGCGCGGGGCGGTCTTGGGGCGGTAAAAACCCTTGTACCAAACCAAGCTCCATGACGCTGCGCATTTTCGCGAGCCCTTGCAAGGCCCCTTCTCGAGGGTTAGAGACAGACCCTTGATTGTTCTTTGAAGCCAAATTGCCCAAAGCAAGGCCCGCATAATTATGGGCTGGACTTATAAGTCCATCAAAATTAACTTCTTTATACGTCATAGTTTATTCCCGGATGAGATTCAGGCAAAGGTAATAGATCCGCACCTTCCATGCTGGCAACAGGATATGCGCAATAATCCGCTGCATAATATGCGCTGGGATTATGATTGCCTGAATGACCAATACCGCCAAAAGGGGCGGCCCCGCTGGCCCCTGTGGTTTGTCGATTCCAGTTAACAATTCCCGCCTTGGAAAGAGCTAGAAATTTTTCCCACTCGGCCTGATCTTCGCTAAACAAACCAGCCGCAAGACCATAGCGTGTATCATTAGCGCGGGCGATGGCAGCATCAAAATCATTTTCTCGCCAAACTTGAAGCATAGGCCCAAAATGTTCCTCATCAGGAAAGCTTTGGGCATTGGTCATATCGATAATCGCCGGCTTTACAAATGCGCCTTCAATGGCCCCTTTTACTTCTGGTTGGCTCATTTCAACAATCGGAATACCCCCCGCATCAAGGCGTTGCTCATAAGCTTCCATCATCGCGCCGGCAGCGTTCGCATTAATCAATGGTCCCATAAAAGGTTGGGGATCATCAAATGCCGCCCCCACTTCGATTCGTTTTGTGAGTTGGGCTAAGATCTTTAAAGCTTCATCGCCTTTAGGTCCTGACGGGATAATCAAACGCCGCGTACACGTACACCGCTGGCCCGCCGTTAAAAAAGCAGATTGAATAACGGCAAAGGCGGCCGCCTTTTGATCACCAGCCCCCCACCAAATCAGTGGATTGTTACCCCCAAGCTCAAGTGCTAAAATCTTATCAGGCTGCCCCGCCATTAGTCGGTGCAAAGCAAGACCCGTTTTTGCGCCGCCCGTAAATAATATACCGTCTACCCCCTTATGGGCGGTCAACGCTTCCCCTGTTGCTCTTGCTCCTTGGACCAGGTTCAAAACACCGGCTGGCAGTCCTGCCTCATGAAACAAATCAATCAGGAACGAAAGCGGTGACGGCGTCAATTCACTGGGTTTAACCACCACGCAATTACCGGACAGCAATGCGGGCACCATATGCCCATTGGCCAAATGTACCGGAAAATTAAACGGCGCTAATACGGCCATCACCCCGTGGGGTTTGTGACGCAAGATGCCGCTGGTTGCGCCGGTCGCAGTTGTGACCGTGCCCGTACGTTCATGATAAGCTTTAATAGAAATGGCGACTTTACCCGCAACAGCCGCCGCCTCGGTTTTTGCCTCCCAAAATGGCTTGCCATTTTCATTAGAAATTAATCGCGCCAGTTTTTCTGCGTCACGCTTTACCAAAGTTGCATATTTTTCGAGGATTTCAATCCGGCTTTCCAGCGACGTTAAAGCCCATCGTTTAAACGCAGCCCCCGCCGCTGTAACGGCTTCATCAACATCATCGGCATTCGCACTATGGCCCGTCCAGACAGTCTCTCCCGTGGCCGGATTGAGAGAGTGAAAAATCTCACCACGCCCTGTTTGACGCACACCATTAATATAAAGCTCATTCATAATTTTAATTCCTTATACCCCATGTCTGTATATTCTATTTACCATGGAGAAATACATATATCGCTTCCGTGATCAATATTTAAAACACGAGCCATTTCGGGTGTTATCACAACATCATCTCCCTTAATGGCCGCCTCACCGCGAGCGCACCTAAACTCAGCACACACCCCACTTGCCAATAAATATTCTTGCGAAGCCCCGACATTGTCCGAAACAATTGCTTTTTTTCGAGCGCTGTTTTTAATACATTTCAAGTTAGATATTCTTGTATTAACAACCGGCCCCGCATCAAAGATATCAATATACCCTTTATTTTCAAACCCTTCTTCAAGCAGCATTTTATAGGCATAAACACCGCTTTCATGAGGTTTGCCAATGCACTCTCTTGCCTTTTCTGGCAAAAGAGCCACATAAATAGGATAGGCCGGCATCAAATCCGCTATAAACTGATTACCGGCAAGCGAGTTATGCTGGTCAGCCGCTTCAAAATCCATATCAAAGAAATGTTGACCAATCGCATCCCAAAAAGGTTGCCCCCCTTCTTCATCACGCCATCCGCGCAGTTCAGCGCAAATTTCATCGGCAAAGATGGTCGGTTTTTGGGCAATAAACATAAACCTTGATCGACTAAGTAATTTTCCATATCCCCCACCTCTTGCGGTCGGGGATAAAAATAATGAGCCTACTTCCGATGCCCCTGTAAAATCGTGGCTTGGGATTAATAACCGCCTTGAAATACGTTTTCCCAACTGTTCGGAAAAATGAAACATTGTGTTGACCCGATAATTTACAAAGCCGGAATCGAGCCCAATAGAGGCAAACAGGGCGGAAACACCAATAACGTGCCCTTCTTTTTCTAAAGCCAGAATGTAAACTTCACCACCTGGTTCTTCTGCTTGTTTCGCAAAACTTTCCAGACTGAAATTAATACGCGCCTGTAAATTATTTTTATCCATAGGCAAATTTGTCATGCCCCCGCCAGTCAGCATTGCAAGGTCGTGAATTTCTTTAAAATCCGCCTGCTGAATGGGGCGCATAAAAGGGATGGACATATTATCAACCTTATTCAATATAATCACTAGGGGATATTGCGTGGAATTTATGTTTTAACGCTTTAACCGTCTAAACCGGGGTTTTGAATATCCCCCGCGGCAATCTTCATCAATAATAATCCGGATAGTTTAGCCCTTTCCACAAGGCTATCCAGCTTTACAAACTCATCTGCACTGTGAATATTTCCGCCGCGAACGCCCAACGTATCAACAACCGGAATGCCCGCTTGCGCAATATTATTCCCGTCGCAACATCCCCCTGTCGGGGCCCACTTTACGGTTAATCCTAAATCAGCGCCAATCGCCCGCACCGCCTCGAAAAACTTTTGGGTCTTTGCATCCATCGGCTTAGGGGGACGATAAAAGCTGCCATGGCTTTCAACGGATAAACCATCTCTTTGGTTATACAAATCAAGCTGGTCTTGCAATTGCGCCATAAACCATTCGCCATCTTCGGCAAAATTAACCCGCACATTAAACCGGACAACCGCATTATCAGGCACAACATTATTCGGCCCACCCCCATCAATCCGCGCGACATTCACCGTAAGGCCGTCCCGTTCTCCCGCCAAGCTGCCTGATAAAGTGTGGATATGGGCCGCAAATTCCGCTGCCGCTGAGATTGCATTCACGCCCAGATGATGTTCACGACCAGCATGGGCCGCGCGCCCCGAAAACGTTACCGCAAAATTACCGCTGCCTTTACGGGCGCCAGCAAGGGAGCCATCCACCAAAGCAGGTTCGAAAACGCAGGCAAAATGCGCCCGCTTTGCCGCCTCGACCAAAGTAGGGGCAGAACCGTGGGAGCCAATTTCCTCATCAGCGTTAATAATAATTTCATAGCCGATTTGATCAGCATAAGGAGAGCGTTCTATCATTTTAAGAGCATAAAGCATAACCAAAAGACCGCCCTTCATATCCGCGCCGCCTGGTGCCCGCAAAGTATCCTCATCTAAATAGTCATGAGTTTGAAAAGGATGATCAGCAGGAAAGACTGTATCCATATGCCCGGCCAGCAAAACCTTAACCGGAGCTTGCATATTGCGCGTGATCCGCAACATGTCCCCCACTGGTTTTTCAATTTTCTCGCCGTCATTGGTGATAAACTGATGGGGCAGTGACGGCACATGCTCAATATGGGCATCTATCCCTTGAAAGACCTCCATCAGTTTCAGGCGCATTGCCTCCAAACCGGATAAATTGGTGCTGCCAGAATTAATTGCGCATAATTCCAACAATAAATCTGTCATTTCCTCGCGTTTATCATTCAGGAAAGACAGGGCGTCATTATAATTTTTTTCTATAGGCATGACTAGGAATTAGACTAACTCACCCCAAGGAGCAAGCGGGCATACGAAAACAACTAAAAACACCCATTAGGCGAGCACCATTGCGCAACCCATCTCTAATAGGGTTTTGCCCCATGGAAATATCTTTGTAATTGATCGCCAAACACGTCTTGATAATATCTTCAAATCAGATACACGTTCACGCACAATTTTACGTGATCAAAAACCATTTTTCCCTTGAATTTCACATAATTATGCTATGCATTATAGATTGGGGGAAAAGTAATGTTTACTCAGGGTATTGATGCTCAAACTCATTGAAAATATTCTCTCTTTCTGGACGCAAAATGCACGTCGCGGCGGTGTTTTCATTGCATTACTTTTTATAATTGGCGGAATTGGGGCTGGTTGGTACGCAGCGACCCACTTAAAGGTCAATACTGATACAACCCAGATGCTCGCGGCTGATTTACCATTTCAGGAAAAAGCCAGAGAGTTAAGGGAGTCCTTTCCGCAAATTCGAAACGAATTGGCCATTATTATCCGGGCACCGACCCAAGACGAACTTGATGCCTATTCTGCACGGCTCTATTCGAGATTGCAAAAACGTGACGATATAATCACCGCATTATTCTCCCCCAAAGACGAGCTGTTTTTTCAAGAAAACGGTTTGATGTTCTTATCAGAAAAAGAGCTCGAACAAAGACTATCCAACCTGACAAAGGCTTCCGGCCTAATAGAAAAACTAATCAATGATCCGGGGATTGATACGCTTTTTGCAACGCTAGCTGAAAATGACGCATTGGCTTCATCTTCTGATTTGGGCGAAGACAGTTTAAACAAGATCTATGGTGACCTTGCCAAGGTTATCTCCGAAAATGTGGACGGACGCCCCACCCCCTTTTCGTGGCGAGGAGCCCTGACCAATGAAAATGCCCCTGACAAAGGCTTTCTGCAAATTTTAAACGTCACCCCGATAACAGATTTTACAAGACTTCAACCCATCAAAAGCGCTCTTGCCGGATTACGCACAGAAATAAACACCCTCAATACAGAATTTGATGGACGCACCTCGGCATTGATTACAGGCAATCTTGCCTTAAGAGGGGAAGAGCTTGAGACCGTCAGCAATGGGATAGGAAAATCGTTTTTACTATCCTTTATCATGGTCACATTGTTGTTGATGGTCGCATTTCGCTCTCTCTATACCAGCATTCTAACGATCATCGGGCTTCTTATTACGCTTACCCTGACGTCTGCTTTTGCCGCCTTTGTGTTTGTCGAGTTAAACTTAGTCTCGGTTGCTTTCACGGTTTTATTAATCGGTCTTGGGTTAGATTTTTCTATTCACCTTTTACTTCACATACAAGAACATCGGGGAAAAGGGTCATCATTACCGGTTGCTCTAAAGTCCACAATGAGAGAAGTGGGTAGCGCCATGGTATTAGCCGCACCTACCACTGCGCTGGCTTTTTTCTCTTTCTTACCCACCAGTTTTGACGGCATTGCGCAACTGGGCGCAGTTGCAGGGGTTGGGGTTTTGGTGGCTTTCTTTGTCTCGGTCACATTCCTCCCCGCTGCTTTAGCGGTGGTTCCCGCTCCGCGCCCACGCCCAGCCAAAGGCACAGTGCGCAAAAGTTTCTCGTGGTTTGAACCGATCTCGACACCCATTGCAGTGATCGTAACAATTGTTGGTCTAGCCGCTATTACCTTGCTTCCTCAGGCACGGTTTGATGCCGACCCTATGGCGTTGCGAAGTCAAAAAAGTGAATCTGTAATTGCATTCAATATGTTGTTTGAAGATGATGATACGGTGCCTTATCGTTTGACCCGCCTTGTAAACTCCCAAGAAGAAGCAATAGCAACAGCTGAACAAGTTAAAGGTCTGGATACGGTCCGCAGCACACGCTCTCTGGTTGATTTTGTGCCACAGGATCAAGATGAAAAACTGGACCTAATAGATTTTGCCTCTGGCTCTCTCGCCTTTGTTCTGGATAAATCTCCGACCCCCCGCACCACACCGCCCACAGGAGAGAGTATTGATACATTTATTGCAAGATTAAAGACGTCGATTAATGACCAGAATCAATCGGGTAGCACCACCAATAATAGTGAAAGACAAAACCTGTTAAATGCCCTTCAACGGTTAAAAGACATAGGCCAAAAAGGTTTACTGGAACAAGTAGAAAAACAAATTTTTGCCTATTGGCCTAATCTTGTCACAAGCTTGCAAAAACAATTTAACGCAGATTACATTGAATATGACACCCTGCCGGAAAACCTTGTGGAGCGCTATAAGACAATTGATGGAAAATGGCGGGTTGATTTATTACCAGCCGAAGACGTGCGAATACCGCAAAAACTAAAATCCTACGTTAATTCCGTAGAGGAAGTATTTCCTGATATTGGCGGCGGTGCTATTCACTCCCAACGCGCAGGGGAAATCATTGCTTTGTCAATGATGCAAGCCTCCGGATTAGCGGTTATTATCATAACCTTATTTTTGTTAATTTTTGTCCGGCAGGTCGTCACCGTATTATTAATGCTATTTCCTTTGGCTTTGGCCGCAATCTTGACCATTGCCACAGGCGTTTTGGTCAATGTGCCCTTTAACTATGCAAACGTCATTGTGCTTCCTTTATTGATGGGCATCGGGGTTGATAGCGGTATCCACCTGGTTATGCGCCAACAAAAGGTTGCCGGAAGCGAGATGAGCATTTACGCCACCGCAACGCCGCGCGCCGTTTTATTTTCCGCATTTACTACTGTCGCTTCATTTGGCAGTTTGATGCTTTCTGACCATCGGGGCATTGCCAGTATGGGGCAATTATTATCAATTGCGATTGCCTATACATTAATCTGCACATTGATTGTTTTACCTGCTGTGTTCAGGTTCCGTGCAAACAGGCAACAAAAGGTTTAATCGCTTAAAGACCAAAACATCCTGTTTTTATTTCTAAAAACTCATCCATCCCATAGAGCGATCCTTCACGGCCTAAGCCTGATTGTTTTATACCCCCAAACGGTGTTGCCTCTGACGAGATAAAGCCCGTATTAATGCCCACCATACCGGCTTCTAGAGCTTCGAAAACCCGCCAAATCCGTTTTACATCATTTGAATAGAAATAAGCGGCTAAACCAAACGGGGTATCATTAGCCATTGCCACGACATCTTCTTCATCATTAAAGCGAATAAGCGGGGCAATTGGGCCAAAGGTCTCTTCTTTGGTCACCACAGCATCATTTGTGACGTGAGTTAAAATAGTGGGCTCAAAAAATAACTTGTCTTTATCAAGACGTACCCCGCCGGTGGTTATTTTGGCTCCGCGCTTTACGGCATCTTTTATATGATGCTCCACTTTTTCAACAGCCGCCTCATCAATCAACGGCCCTTGGGTAACTTCTTTATCAAAACCATCACCGGTTTTTAATGCCTTAACTTTGTTTAATAGCTTATCTGTAAACTGATCGTATATTTTATCATGCACATAAATTCTATTCGCGCATATACAGGTTTGTCCTGAGGCACGATATTTGGACGCCATCAAGCCTGAAATAGCATCATCAAGGTCAGCGTCATCAAATACAATGAAAGGCGCATTGCCGCCTAATTCAAGGCTAATCTTCTTAATGGAATTGGCGGACTGTCGATATAATATGCGCCCCACTTCGGTAGAACCCGTAAAACTTAACTTACGGATACGATCATCATCACACAAAGTGGCCCCAATTTCTTGGGCATCAAGACCCGGAATAACTGACAATACCCCATCTGGTAGGCCAGCAAGCCGCCCACATTCAGCCAGAGCTAACGCCGATAAGGGCGTTTGCTCCGCCGGCTTAACAATAACGGGGCACCCCGCAGCAAGAGCCGGCGCAATTTTACGTGTAATCATCGCATTTGGAAAATTCCACGGGGTGATAGCACCAACAATACCAATGGCTTGTTTCAAGGTGATAAATCTTTTGTCAGGAATGGGCGAGGGAATAACCGCCCCATAAGTGCGCACCGCCTCTTCAGCGAACCATTTGAAAAAAGAGGCCCCAAACAAAACCTCACCTTTTGCTTCCCGAAAGGGTTTACCCATTTCCATAGTAACAATGGTCGCTAGATCATTTTTGTTTTTTAAGATTTCATCATGAAATGACATTAGAATTTCGCTACGCGCCTTGGCGGTTAATCCACGCCATCCATCGAGGGATTGCTCGGCTTTGTTTATAGCGATTTCAGTTTCTGCACGTCCCAAATCAGGGACCGCAGCAATTATCGTACCCGTTGCCGGGTTGATCACATTAAAAGTCTTTGAAGGTCTTTTTGCATGGTTAATTGCGCTTACATCTAATAATTCTGGTGCGTTAAGGCGTTTGCTCAACTCTTCTTCAATCATCATTACCACCTAAATAGCCTCTATAATATTATTTGGAGTTGGGCCTTAAATTCTGCGTTATATCATTCACTGATGAGATTGATCCATTCAGCTTCCGTATAAACATCAACGCCCAAAGCTTCAGCCTTTTTCAGTTTGGAGCCCGCCCCCGCCCCTGCGACTAAAATATCTGTCTTACCTGATATGGCGCTTGCCACCTTTGCCCCAAGGCTTTGGGCTTTGGCTTTTGCCTCGTCGCGGGTCAAAACTTCCAGCTTACCCGTAAAGACAATAATTTTTCCGGAAACCGGACTTTCACTATCATTATTATTTTCCATCTCTTGCGGATTAACATGGTCTAACAAACGAGAAACCGCTTCCTGATTTTGCGGTTCATGAAAAAACTCGATTACCCCCATGGCAACCAGTTCGCCAATGCCATCAATGGCTAGCATTTCTGCCCTATGGCGGTTTTCTTCATCGTCTACTACATCACCATTTGTGGGTTGCTCTACGTAGGCCGCAATTGCAGCTTGCTGAAAAGCATCAAAACGACTATAGGCTTGGGCAAATAAACGGGCATTCCCCTCCCCCACATGTCGGATACCTAACGCAAAAATAAATCTGTCTAATGGCGGGTTTTTACGATCATTTATCGCTTTAAAAAGATTATCAATCGATTTTTTATTGGTTGGTTCTTGGGATTTTTTCTTCGTTAAACCTTGTTCTTTTAGCAGCGGGTCATCCGTTTTATCTTTATATGTATAAAGATCAATCTCGTTTGCAATTTGACGCTGTTCCAGAGTATAAATATCTGCTGGTTCTTTGACATATTCTTTTAAATAAAATTGTTCTATTTGTTTAACCCCTAAACCATCAATATCAATGGCCTTGCGCGAGACAAAATGTTTCAACCGCTCAACGCTTTGGGCTGAACACGTAAAACCACCCGTGCAACGGCGCACAGCATCCCATTCACCCTTTTCGTTTTTTGACCGCACGGCTTTATTATTACAAATCGGGCAGCGATCAGGGAATTGATAAGGTTTAGCCTTTTTGGGCCGATCATCCAAAAGCACTTCAACGATTTGCGGTATAACGTCACCCGCCCGTTGAATAACCACCTTATCACCAATCCGGATATCTTTTCGCTCTATCTCGTCTTGATTATGTAAAGTTGCGTTAGAAACCACAACCCCGCCAACCGAAACCGGCTCCAACCGCGCCACAGGGGTTAACGCCCCTGTGCGTCCCACTTGTATATCAATATCTTTCAGTGTCGTGACGGCTTTTTCTGCCGGAAATTTATGGGCAATCGCCCAGCGCGGGGCACGCGACACAAATCCAAGACGGTCTTGATAATCCAGCCGATCAACTTTGTAAACGACGCCATCAATTTCATAATCCAGATCTGCACGGGCTTTTTCTATTTCTCTATAGTGGGCCAAAATTTCATCTACCCTTGCCCATGTTTTAGTAAGGGGGTTCGTTTTAAACCCCCAAAGGGCAAGTTTTTCAATCGCCTCCGATTGGGTTTTGCCTAAAGGTTCACTTGTCTCACCCCATGCATAAGCAAAAAACTTTAAAGGGCGCAGGGCGGTGATAGCACTATCGAGTTGACGCAAAGACCCCGCCGCCGCATTTCGCGGGTTAGAAAATAAATCCTTACCCGGTTCTTCCAACTCACGGCGTTCATTCACCTGCGCAAAATCAGCATGGGACATGTAAATTTCCCCGCGTATTTCCACAATATCGGGTGCATCCTTAATCTTTTGGGGAACATCATCCAATGTCAGTACGTTTGCGGTGACGTTCTCCCCGACTTTTCCGTCCCCGCGGGTGACCCCCACTTTCAAAACCCCTTTTTCATAACGCAAACTAGCCGATAAACCATCTATCTTTGGCTCCGCCGTTATCCGCAATGTAGCATCACTATCAAGGTTTAAAAATTTTTTGATACGGGTATAAAACTCATCAACATCATTATCATTAAACGCGTTATCAAGGGATAACATGGGCACCGCATGTTCGACCTTTTCAAATCGTGAAACAGGTGTTGCACCGACTTTATTGGACGGGCTGTCTTCGCGTACAAGTTTAGGAAATTTTTCTTCAATCAACATATTCCGCCGGCGCAAGGCGTCATACTCCGCATCAATCATAAGGGGGGCCGCATCATTATAATAGGCTAAATCCGCTTTAGCCATTAGCTTGGCGAGGCGTTCAAGCTCTTTTGTGGCTGATTGCGGGGTCAGCTTTTCAACCGGTGTTTGTTGATCTTTTGCCACAGCCTTTTAACTCGCTTTTTTCCGGCTAGTTTTCGAATTTAAGCTTTTTGCTGTCTTATTCTTTGATGACACTTTTCCGGTTTTTTTGGATTTTTTCTTGCCCACATTACTTGGTACAGTTTTACCCTTCGCCGTTTTTGTATTTGCCTTTTTCGCATTTTTTGTGGCTCGAGGCTTCAATGTCGCATCTTGACTATAGTGTAACAGTTTTTCTGCGGCCGCACGGGCTTCATCAGTAACCGTTGCCCCTGATAACATTCTGGCGATTTCTTCTCTTCGCTCTTCTAATGATAGAACATGCACAGAGGTTGCACTATTACTGTCGGTTTGGGTTTTAGCCACTTGCCAATGACTTTTGGCTCTGGCGGCAACTTGCGGTGAGTGCGTCACCACAAGCACTTGCGTATCGCGCGCGAGACGGGCAAGGCGTTCCCCCACGGCATCGGCAACCGCCCCTCCAACACCCGCATCCACTTCATCAAATATAATCACGGTGCGTCTTTCTTTTGTGGCTAAAGCCGCTTTCATAGCCAAAACAAACCTTGATAATTCACCGCCGGACGCAATTGTTTTCAAGGGCCCGAATGGTGCGCCAGGATTGGTGCTGACCATAAATTCGATTTGGTCATAGCCTTCACGGCCCGGGTGGTTTTCATCAGTAATGATCCGGGTTTTAAATTGCGCATGACCCAGTTTTAGGGGTTTTAGCTCGCCCATTACTGCTTGATCCAATATCAACCCGATCTTGTGACGGTTTTCAGATAACCGTATTGCAAGATCATGATAGGCTGCGGTTTTTTGCCTAACCGTTTCTTCCAGACTCTCAAACGCACTTTCACCTGCATCAAGACTATCAAGAGTTGCGATAGCATTTTGAAAAAATCCCGGTAAAGTCTCGGGCGTCACGCCATGCTTACGGGCGGCGGCCCTTAAAGCGAAAAGTCGTTCTTCAATATTTGAAAGTTCCGCTTGATCAGGCGTAGAGTGCGCAGCGATTTGTTCAACGACGGCGCGTGCCTCCATAACTTCACTAAGGGCTGCTTCCAACTTGGCAACAGCCTTAACGAAAATATCATTATCCTCTGTAATAGGATTATTTTCTTCTAAATTATTATTTTCCTTGGCAGTGCTTTCAGGTGAGAGTATCGACGGTTTATCTCGCCCCCGTTCAGATGCCGCTTCCATCAAGCGGATAGCGCGGCCCAAATTACTCTCAAGCTTATCATCATCCATTAATTGATGGGCATCACGAATATCTTCAAATCTTTTTTCTATGGCCATTAAATAGGCGCGTTTCTCAACCAGATCCGTCTCTTCATGATCAAGGGGTGCCAACGTGCTTAACTCTTCAACCACATGACGCAAATAATCTGCCTCTCTAATGGCTTTATCACGGTGCTGACGTTTATCGTCTAGCTCATTTCGGGCTTCTTGCAGCGCACTCCAATGGTCGCGCAATGCAAGCACCATCTTTTCGTGACCACCAAAATCATCCAACATATCGCGGTGACCCGCAGCGGTTAAAAAACCACGCCCATCATGTTGACCATGGATTTCAAGTAACGCCTCACCGATCGTGCGCAACATGGCAATGCTGACCGGTTGATCATTGACAAACCCGCGCCCGCGACCGTCCGCACTTTGAAGCCGCCGTAAGATCACTTGATCATCTTGATTATCAAGACCATTTTCTTCTAATAGCGACCAAATGGGGTGATCTACACGCGGTTCAAAGGCAATCGTGACCATGCCTTGTTTTGCCCCCTGACGCACTGACCCCCGGTCAGCTCTGCCGCCGCAAGCAAGACCCATCGCATCCAATAAAATTGATTTACCGGCGCCTGTCTCACCCGTTAATGCGGTTAGACCTTTATCTAGGGATAAAGATAAATGCTCGATAAGCACAAAATCCTGAATATGTAATGCACTTAGCATAGGCCCGATCTGATCATATTATCACCAAACACACGCAGAATAGACGATTCAATTCTTGGCGGGAAGAAAAATCCGCAATCACCATGCGACAATCACATCCCCACAATTAAGGGCTGGCAAATGGACTGATTTAACCGGATTAAGGTGTGTGTTAATAAGCAAATTTTCACAGAGTCTGTCACGCTTTTTCGGTAAGGTTTTTAGAGAAAACTACGTGTCATTACTGGCCAGACTTCCCTCATTATCCACAAGGCCGCGGCGTTTAAATAGTCTATAGGTATCACTATACCATTTTGTACCGGGATAATTGTGGCCAAGCACTGCTGCGTTTGCTCTGGCTTCTTCTACAATGCCAAGCTCCAGATAGGCTTCGACCAAACGGTGAAGAGCCTCAGCCGTATGGCTGGTTGTTTGGTAATTATTGATCACAAACTTAAACCGGTTGATCGCAGCAATATGTTTGTTTTGTTTAAGGTAAAACCGACCTACATACATTTCTTTACCGGCAAGGTGGTCAAAGGTTAAGTCAAGCTTTAAGCGCGCGTCTCGCGCATATTCTGTATCGGGTGCGCGTCTTACAACATCGGTTAAAGCCGCCACTGCATTATCTGTATAATCTTGATCACGGCCAACATCGCGAATACGTTCATAAAAACACATAGCTTTTAAATAATATGCATAAGGAACATTTTTGTTGCCGGGGTGCAAAGCAAGAAACTGATCAATCGCCGCTACAGATTCGTCATAGTCGTTTTTTTGATAAAGCGTATAAGCCTTCATCAATATTGCCCGTCTTGCCCATTCTGTAAACGGGTGTTGACGCTCAACCTCTTCAAACAATTGTATGGCTTCTGGGTAGCGTTTGCTTTCCAACCGTCTGGCTGCGCTGGCGTAAAGTGTTTCGACCGGACGCTCAACATAAGCAAATTTTGAATTATTAGAAGAAGAACACGACGCCAAAACAATCGGGAGCGTTAATGCAACCATCATTGTTTTGATAAATCTAACTGGCTTAACTGTTTTTATAGGCTTACCCGTTTTAACCGGTAAAGATTTAGCCGGAAAAGATTTAGAAGAAAGATTATCAAATTCCATAGTGAATAAAACCCTGACTGGTAACGCCTTTTATGTACAAGCAATATCCTACCCAAGCCCGCCTATAAGGTCAATCAAGCTCTGGGCGAAAACCGCTCACTTATTCTTGGGCTTACCGCCAGTTTGTCATCTGGTTTTTTCACGAACACATCTGCCGCCATAACGCTAAATAGCAATTAGATCGTCTTGTTGATCCAAGGGCGCAATCCCTCGCGATAGGGCGCTTTGGCTCTCATTATTTTGCGATATATTGGTGCGGTTACTGCAAATACTGGCTTCTTCTTTCAAAAAGCCACGGCAAAACAAATTATTAAGGGAATGACCGGGTTTATAAGCCGTAATGCGCCCTAAAACGGGCCGCCCTAATAATGCAATATCCCCGATCAGGTCCAAGGCCTTATGAAGCGCGAATTCGTTAGGATCCCGCAACGCAACACCATTCAGCAAGCGTCCATTATCAACAACTATTGCATTATCAAAACTACCGCCCTGACCTAATCCCGCTTTCTGCATTGCCTCAACCGTATGAAACTCACAAAAAGTACGGGCCGTTTTTAAACGGGCTATGCTATTGGGGTCATCCATGGCTAAATTGACTTTTTGCCGCCCAATAGCGGGGTCTTTAAAATCAATTTCAACATTAATCTCTAGGCGATCACTAGGCTCAACCAATATAAAACTATCGTTAGACTGAAACTTCCATGGCTTTGATACAACCAATGTTTCACGGTTTTGGTTTTGCTCCAAACAAGTCGCATTTTCAAAAGCTTCAACGAACACGCGTGCACTACCATCAAAAATGGGGATTTCCGGTCCGTGCACAGCAACGATCACATTATCAATACCCATGAGCCCAAAAGACGCCATTAGATGTTCGATTGTAGAAACTGCGATCTGGCTATTATGGCTATGTGTGAGAGTGGTTCCCAAACACGTATCGCTTACATTCAAGGCATTCGCCTTAACGCTTATTTTCTGGTTTTCGATGATACCAAAATTCTTATGGTCAGATCGTCTAGAAGCCGAATTGCCCTTATCAAACGCATTATTTGAAGGTTGCTCTAACAGGTCAACACGGCGAAAGACAATGCCCGTCCCTGCCTTGGCGGGTAAAATATCCAAGGATACATCAATTCCTGAATGAAGCCCAACCCCTTTAAGGCTGACTGGTGTTTTGAGTGTTCTTTGCTTTGCTGGATGTGCATTTAAAGTGGGATACATATTTAAAAAACACCTTACTCATTTCACGCGCTATACATTCACGGGTCACATTGACCAAGCGGGAAATATTCTAGAGGATACCCATATCGGCATATTCCCCCACAAGGAGTGATATCTCAAATAAAGCTTTATTGCCGTATATTACGGGAACAAACTTTATACAACACAATAAAAATACCAATTAAACTATTGATTTTTAATTACTATTTTATTTATCGAGTAGACTAGAAAAGAGTGCCATTTTAGCTGGCAAACTGTCACTTTGTGAATACACATCCAGCATTGCTTGCCTCGCCTTATTGCCCATCGCAATTCTTAGTTCTTTATGGTCAAGAAGGTATTCGATTTGATAGGCAACCGCGTCAATATCCTTCATATCAACGCTAACACCATGGATATTATCAGTCAGCATTTCTGCAACGGGCTCTGTATCAGACACAACCATGGCACAACCCGCACTCATGGCCTCCATCATTGACCAAGATAAAACGAAGGGTACCGTTAAATAGGTATGCACCGAAGACGCCTTAAGGACAGACAAATAATCGCTTCGCGGTAATAACCCAGTGAAATGGGTTCGGGACATATCCAGATCCAGCTCTTCAAGCATTTTTTTCTTATAGGACTGTCCATCAGGCAGTGATTTGCCATAGGCCACGCGATCTTCGCCGACAATAACGGCATGGACGTCGGGCCGTCTTTTCTGGATTTTTTCAAGAGCCCTCATAAACTCAGGAAACCCGCGATAAGGCTCCATTCCCCGCGCCACATAGGTGATAATTTCATCCACATGGGAAAGATCAAGATCAGATAATTTTAACTTGGCCTCTCGATCGGGTTTATAAAAATCCGTTTTGATACCATCATGCATGACACGTATTTTAGGTTGGAAACATTCAGGAAATTGATTTTTTTGAAACTCAGTTGGGCATAGTCCAACGTCACACGCAACCAAATCCATCATGATGGCGGCGTTTCTGGATCGGGTACGCAATTGCTGGTCGAGGCCCTTTTCTTCATCCAGAAATAACGTATCTGGAGAATTGCGATTATAAAACCATTCAAAATAGCCGACATATTTTGCCTTGGGCCAAATATCACGAGCATAAATTCCAGGGCCCCAACCAGAATGGGCCACAACAATATCAGGGTTCAGTCCGACTTTTGCCCCTTCGATTGACGCCCGTGCAATCGCTTGTCCATTTAACACCGCCCTTTCGAAATTAGCAGCATAAGGATGGATCTCCTTCGTAATCTCGCGATGGGGTTTATAATTAAACACTTTAATCTTATCATGTTTAGCGCCCTTACGTTGGGTGCCAAACCAGACATCCCAGCCATTATCAGCCATATATTCGCCAATATAGCCAAATTGTGCTGGAAAATTATCGTGCAGAAAAAGTATTTGCATGCAGTCTATCTCGTTTATTTCTCTTACAGCCTGAATAAATTATCTTTAAAACAAAATAATAGATAACCTATTTTATTCCTCACGCAAAGAGCGGGCAAAAGAGTCCACCAACGGTTTAATGAGATAGCTTATGGCCGGACGCTTCCCTGTACGGATAAAGGTTTCAACCGGCATGCCCGGTACTAAAATATTACCGCGCAAAATATCACTTAATTCTTCCCCGACCGGCAATTCAATCACAACCTGATAATAAGCGGCACCCGTCAACTCATCAACAAGACTATCAGCAGAGATATCTTTAACCATACCATCAGTCTCGGGCGTGCTGCGTGATCCAAAGCCGGAAAAGCGCACCAATGTCGCCTGCCCGATCTGGATTTTATCCACATCTTGGGGGGATATTCTAGCGGATACCTGCAGCGCATTATCGGCGGGCACAATTTCCATCAAAGGCTCGCGCGGGGCAATCACACCACCAACTGTATGCACACTCAACCCCAGAACACGGCCACTACTGGGCGCCTTAATTTGTGTACGCTGGAATTCATCTTCAGCGGCGATCCTACGCTCTTCACCCTCACCTATAGCACCAGCAACCTCGCGAAGTTCGGCAATCGCCTCTTCCCGTCTGGTCTCCATCAAGCGTTCAACTTCCAACTTTGCCTCGGAGATAATACTTTGAGATTCTGCAACGCTCGCCCGTCTGGCCCCCCGTTCGCCAATCAAGGATTCGCTTTGTCGTTCTAGTTCCAACAATCTGGTTTTTGTGGCCACCCCTTCAGCAAATAATTCCCGCACCCCTTTTAGTTCATCATTGATCAAACTGATTTGCCGATCCAATGAGCGGATTTGCACTACCAATCCGGCTATACGTTCTTCTTGCTGGGTAACACGTTCTTTCAATAATTCAATCTGGGTTGCCGTGGTTGTGGCTCGGGCTTCAAAAAGGTTTTTCTCGCTTTGATATTTTTGTTGGAATACAGACATTTTTAAAACATCTTCAATTCCGGTCGCAGCTTTGATAACGGGCGTACTATCTCGTTCTGATTCAAGGCGGGCCCGACGGGCATAAAGATCCCCAAGCTGTGAATTAACCACAGACAAGTTAGCGCGCGGCACTGTATCATCAAGGCGCACAATAACATCGCCTTGGTCCACCCGCGCGCCGTCCCGTACCAGAATATCAACCACAGTGCCTCCATCAAGGTGCTGCACAGATTTCCGGTTACCTTCCACAACAATTTGCCCCGGCGCGGTTACCGCACTTTGAATAGGGGCAACCACTGACCAGATTATCAAACCGCCAAACACACTCACGATAACACCGACGCCAATCCTCATAAAAAAATTGGCGGTGGCGGGTTTTTTATGCTCTTCGTTCTGCATTATCTTTAATCTGCTTTTCTTTGGATTTTGATGCTTCTTCAAAGGAAGCAATGCGCCCGGGCGCAATTTTTTCTAATACTTCATCACGCGGACCAAAGGCTCGAGCCTCCCCGTCAGCTAGCAAAAGAAGTTTGTCGACAAAGGCAATTGCACTGGGGCGATGGGCAACAATAATGGTCGTTGTCCCCTTAGCTTTAAGACTTTGAATTGATTTAGCCAACGCTGCGTCTCCATCTGCGTCAAGATTAGAATTTGGCTCATCCAAGACAACCAATACCGGATTACCAAAAAGCGCGCGCGCAAGGCCCAATCTTTGTCGTTGGCCGGAGGATAAATGCCCTCCTCGCTCACCGATCTGGGTGTCATATCCATCATCAAACCCTAAAATCATTTGGTGGGCTCCCGCCATTTCAGCGGCCGCAATAATCTCTTCAGGTTTTACATCTTTTTTGAAACGGGCAATATTTTGTGCAGCTGTACCACTAAAAAGCTCGACCTCTTGGGGAAGATACCCAATATATGGCCCCAACTGATCGCGATCCCATTGGTCAAGACGTGCACCATCGATACAAATCTCGCCCGAACCCACTTTTTCAACCCCGACAATGGCCCTCGCCAATGTGGACTTACCAGCAGCGCTGGGGCCAATAATGCCCAATGCGTCCCCTTTTTCGAGGTTAAAATTAACCCCCTTTAGAACAGGTTTTTTAGCCGTTCCCGGCTGACAGAAAGCTTTGATCACATCTAATCTACCTGTTGGAGCAGGGAGTTCTGTTCGCTTCCTTTGTGGGCGTGCAGCAGCAAGATAGGTGAGCAAACGCTTATAGGCCGTACCGGTTAGGGCAAAGTTTCTCCATTGACCGGTCACCACCTCGATCGGGGCCAAGGCACGCCCTGTGATAATGGAGGCGGCGATCATCACACCGGGGGTTACCAGACCTTGCGTTGCCAAAAATGCACCGGTGCCAAGCATTGCCGATTGTAAAAATAATCGTGTCCCTTTTGAGGATGCTGTCAGGCCGCCAATCACATCATTTGCAATCAAGCTATAGTCTGATCCGGTTTTTGATTTTTCTTGCCAACTTTCCATCAATGGGCCGCGCATGCCCATCGCATCAGTTGCCGCAACATTCCGCAAGGTCGCGGTTACCATTCTATCAGCTTCAGCCAATTGCCCTTGCGCTCTTAGATTAGCCTGACGTGACATTCTTTCATTTACAAAAGCAAGGGCGACCAAAATCACCAACCCTACCATAGCAACCAAAAACAATAACCAATGCATCATAAAGATAATAGCCATGAAAAACGGCGTCCACGGAGCATCAAACACAGCA
>CALLPQ010000130.1 GCA_938015425.1 uncultured Parvularculaceae bacterium
GGCTCGTTTTCATCCAGAATGGAACGTGCATTTTTGCGGATAGTATCGATGCGGATATTGCGGGCAATGGTATATACCCAAGTGGCTGCATTGGCTTTATCGGCATCAAATAGATAGGCTTTTCGCCAGATCTTCATCATGGTTTCTTGAACCATTTCCTCCGCTAGCTCGGGGTTGATTTTTGCCCGCAGAAAATATCCTTTTAAGCGAGGTGAGAAAAACATAAATAGAGCTGAAAAGGCAATTTCGTCTTGTGAGCTGGCAACTCTTTGCAATAAGAGATTATGATACTCTGCTTGGAGGCTAGGTATTTCAGTGGCGTTAACTTTGTCAAAGTCTGGTTTCACGCTTTTGCCCATGACTTAGTCTGACTCCATATTGATCATAATCATCATTGATGGCGTGTTTTGCAAATAGTCTTCGAGAGGAGGCTTAATTCATTTTTGCTACATTGGCTAACCGAGATTTTTTACAAAAAATTCTGGGAACGATTGAAATTTATAAAATAACTCTCTAAATAACTGTTTTATATTGATAATAATTTTCGGCACTAAATTTTATGATGCAAGCCCCTGATTACACAAAAAGGTGAGCAAGGGCCTTGCAGATAGTTATTATCTTTAGATTCTATATATTTATGTCTTATCCCGCTTTTTGGGCTAGACTCTTAGAATTAGTCTTTATCATTTCATCACAAGCAGACCCATAATGACTTCAGCCTCAATTGCGGATGATGCTTTATCATCAAAGCGTGAAAATTTATCAACCCATGAAAAGCAGCAGATTGCGCCGCAAGATATCGCCGTAATCGGTAGTGGAATAACAGGACTATCTGCGGCTTGGGCTTTGTCGCATCATCACCATGTCACCCTTTATGAAAAAGAGCCAAGAGCCGGTGGGCATTCCAACACGGTCGATATTGTATCGAATGGTCAAAAAATTGCCGTTGATACGGGATTTATTGTTTATAACGAGGCTAATTATCCCAATCTTGTGGCTTTGTTTGAACATTTAAAAGTTGAAACGGCTGCGTCTGATATGTCGTTTGGGGCCTCTTTGCGTGAGGGGGCGTGTGAATATTCAGGGCAGACATTATCTTCGGTTTTTGCCACAAGAAAAAACCTCGTTTCGCCAAGGTTTTGGCGCATGCTGGTGGATGTGGTGCGTTTCCATCGATGTGCGAAAAAAACATTACAACATGATATTCCCGACCATGTGACTTTGGATGATTTTGTAAAAACCCATAGATTATCCGATATTTTTGTGCATGATTTTATCGGCCCCATGGCAGGGGCGATTTGGTCAACGCCAACGGACGAAATGTTGGCCTATCCCGCTGCCTCATTTTTAAAATTTTATCAAAACCATGGATTGTTGCAAGTGATCAATATGCCATTATGGCGTACAGTGAATAAAGGATCACGTCAGTATGTGGAGAAAATTTTAGCTCAATTTAAAGGGGAGTTAAAATTGAATACGCCGGTTATGTTGGTTAAACGCGATGAGCGTAAAATCATTATTACCGACAAAACTGGGGTAACCAAAAATTTTGATCAGGTCGTGTTTGCTTGTCACGCGAATACAGCGTTGGCATTATTACAAAACCCTAGCCCGAAACAGGAAAGCCTTTTAAAATCTTTCCGCTATCAACCCAATCACTGTGTTTTGCATACGGATAAGACAGCCATGCCCAAGCAAAAGCGCGCATGGTCGGCTTGGAACGTGGTTGAACGTAACGGTAAAACATCGGTTACATATTGGATGAACAAGTTGCAACCTTTGGAATGTCAGGAAGATATTTTTGTCACCCTAAATCCCCTAAATGATCTTGAGAATGTTTTGGCCCAATTTGATTATGAACACCCTTTATTTGATAAAGCGGCATATCAGGCCCAAAAAGAGATATGGAAATATCAAGGAAGCACATATCTGAAGGGTAGTGAATTCGATCAAGCGGATGGATCGCGAAAAAACAATAAAGAACAAGATAACGACCCTGGTGTTTGGTTTTGCGGTGCCCATTTAGGGGCGGGGTTTCATGAGGACGGATTGCAGGCGGGACTTGCCGTTGCCGAAGCGATTGGTGGTTTTCGCCGCCCGTGGCGGATTGAAAATGAATCGTCGCGTATTTATCTTAACGCTGATGAATAAAGTTGGGTAATTTTGTGGTCGAGAACGGCATTTATGAAGGGATGGTGCGGCATGCGCGGTTTAAACCCAAACCGCATAAGCTTTCTTACCGTGTTTATTCTCTGTTTGTTGACCTTGAAAAAATAGATGCCCTTTCTAAAGAATTAAAATATTTTTCTCGTAACCGGTTTAATCTATTGTCGTTTTATGACCGTGATCATGGTGCGGGTCGACCGGATAATATTTTGTCGTGGGTGCGCGGTGAGTTGGCCAAAGCCGATATTGTAACCGTGGATAAGATATATTTATTATTCTATCCAAGAATTTTGGGATATGCCTTTAATCCCATAGCGACATATTATTGCTATGATAAAGGAGGAAATCTGGTGGCCCTTTTATATGCGGTGCGTAATACGTTTGGGGGTCGTCATGCTTACTTGATCAAGGTTGGATCTGTTGAAAAAAATAGTATTCATCAGCAAACAGATAAACTGTTTCATGTGTCCCCCTTTATTGATATGGATATGCGTTATTATTTTACGGTCAGGCCGCCGGGGGAGAAATTATCCCTTTCGATCAGGGTTGATGATGATGCGGGGACATTGTTAATGGCCAATTTTTCCGGCAAACGCAGCCAGATTAGCGATGCATCGTTAAAAAGGCTGTTTTTGAGGTATCCATTTTTAACCTTTAAAGTCATTTTTGCTATTCATATTGAAGCCATAAAGTTATTGTTTAAAGGGTTGCACCTTAAAAAAGGTGCGCCAGACCCTAAGATTGCCGTCACTATTGTGGAAGCGTGCCCGGAGGAAAAGCGTTGCACCTCCACTTGAATTTATCGCCCCGAACAGGACGCAAACAAGACACAGACAGGGCATGAACGTGACTTGATAGGTTTAAACAATTATTACGAAGAGGCTTGCAATTTTGCCGCTCTAGGAGAATAACAAAGGCATAAATCCAATAGAGATGGGATGACTAAATGAAGAAATTATTTCCAGATGCTAATGCAGCCCTAGAGGGGTTACCCTTTGATGGAATGACGGTTAT
>CALLPQ010000131.1 GCA_938015425.1 uncultured Parvularculaceae bacterium
TAAAAATGATGATACGTAGTTGGTGATGATTGTGTCTTCCGCGAACAAAGCCTTTTTGCCTGCATATAAAATAAGCAAGCTTAATGTCATGACCCAATAAAGAGGATATATTCGGGCGGCGCGGCGCAGAAAAAAACTTGAGCTGGTTTTTAGTTTTGAACAGCCAAGTTTTTTGATGCGCGATTGGTTTTGACTTGAAGGGGTGGCCCCTTTAGCCATTTTGATGTCAGCTAAATCCCTTGTGACATAGACCATGATAAATCCCGAAATCAGGAAGAATAGGTCTACTCCAGTTACACCCATATTTAAGAATGTAGGCAATATTTGTTCGCCACCACCATAATCGCTTTCAGCGCCGATAATGTGGGCAAAAAATACCATCAACGCTGCAACACCGCGTAATGCCTGGATATTTTCAATTTTTGCCTTTGGGGCAATTTTTGATCGTTTATTCGTCATGATTGGGTTTATTTATCATATAGATATGCAATAGTACCCCTTAAAATGCGCCCGGGGCAGTTTTGGGGTACGCATCATTGGGCAGTTAAAGGAATGATTATGGATATTTTGATGAATGCAACGATACCAGCATTAAATATACTTGTGTCTTTGTTTATTTTTGCGATCGGCCTCGTTGCCCTTTTGTTGGTTGTTTTATTTTTTGTGGACCGGACACAGTCAAGGGATGCGATTCGCCACAATTATCCGGTTATTGGCCGCTTTCGCGATATTTTTTCTCATTTAGGGGAATTTTTTAGGCAATATTTCTTCGCCCTTGATCGTGAAGAAATGCCTTTTAACCGGGCTGAGCGCGACTGGATTTATAAATCATCGAAAGGGCGCAATAATACAGTCCCTTTTGGCTCCACGCGTAATCTCTCTTTAACGGGAACGCCAATTTTCGTAAATTGCGCTTTCCCAAAATTAGATGAAGACACGTTTGAAGCCCCGCCCGTTGTGTATGGACCTTATACGCCAAACCCTTATGACGGTGCATCAATTCTGAATGTTTCCGGTATGAGCTATGGCGCGTTGTCCAAACCTGCGGTCAGAGCATTATCATATGGTGCCAAACAAGCCGGATGCTGGATGAATACGGGGGAGGGTGGTTTATCGCCTTACCATCTAGAAGGGGGTGCGGATATAGTTTTTCAAATCGGGACCGCCAAATATGGTGTGCGTAATCCCGATGGGTCTTTGTCAGAAGAAAAATTGGCAAAACTGGCCGAAAACCCACAAGTCAAAATGATCGAGATTAAATTAGCCCAAGGGGCAAAACCTGGTAAGGGCGGAATTTTGCCGGCGGCGAAAGTTAATAATGAAGTTGCTAAAATCAGAGGTATTCCTAAAGGCGAGCCCTCTATTTCACCTAATCGCCACCCAGAAATTGATAATGTTGATGACTTGTTAAACTTTATAAACCGTGTGCGCACAATATCAAAAAAACCGACAGGTTTTAAAACCGTGATCGGGGCTTATGGCTGGTTATATGAGCTTTGTGATGAAATAGAACGGCGCGGTATTGAACATGCCCCTGATTTCATAACGGTGGATGGCGGTGATGGCGGCACGGGCGCGGCGCCTATGTCTTTAATGGATAATGTGGGCCTGCCTTTGAAACAAGCTCTACCCATGGTGGTGGATATATTGGAGCGGCGAGGTCTTAAAAGTCGCATAAAAGTTATTGCCTCAGGCAAATTGGTGACACCGGCGGAAGTGGCTTGGGCTTATTGTGCCGGCGCTGACACGGTTTTGTCCGCACGCGGATTTATGTTTTCAATCGGGTGTATTCAAGCGCTGAAATGCCATACAAATCACTGCCCAACAGGCATTACGACCCATAAGAAAAGTTTACAAGGTGGGTTGGATGCTAAAATTAAGTCAAAACATGCGGCGACTTATGTTGAAAAAGTCCGTAAAGATGTTGCCATGATTGCCCATTCTTGCGGGGCGGCCCATGCCAGAGACTTGCAACGACACCATGTGCGCATTGTTCAAGAAGATGGTAGTTCAATTCCCCTTGATCAATTATGCAAACGTAATGAGCCTGTAATTTAGCCGCTAACATTCGGGGGCCACTCTAATATTCGAGGGCCACTGGCCGCATGGCCGCAATAACGGGTTACATCTAATGCCTTCTGGCTGTATCTAATTTTTGATAAAGGCATTTATGAATATCATCATTCGTTTATCATTAGTGATTGTCGGGCTTTTAGCGGGGTGGACAATCATTTGGGGCGTGGTGACGGTTGTGGCCTTAGGAGGACATTGCGCTTTGTTTAGAGGCGGGGTGAATGTCACGGGGGGGTATTTATTTTTACGTTCCATCAGCTTTAAAGACTTTGTGGATATTGTTTTTGGCGTTTCTTCATCGGTTTTATTTTGGGGAATGAAGGGTGTGATCGGGGCCATTATCCCCGTAATTGCCAGTATTCTGGCGGGTTTTATTTCAATCATTTTAGGGGCAAGGGGGCGGTTTACCTCAGCTTTGATTGCGCGCGGAATATTGTTGTTATTGCTGACCATTTTATTCTTTTTTACGTCTTTAAGAATTACGAATTATGGCTGTGGGGGCGTGACCTTTAGTGAACTTTTCGCCATTAGCGTTTTGAACATAGGTGTAATGACGATTATTGCATTGTGTGTGCGCCCACAAAGAGCGCCCCGTTTTAAGTTAAGAAGCTTTTTGGACGGATAGGTTTTTTGGGCCAGTGAGTTTTTGGGCCAGTGAGTTTTTGGGTCAGGGAGTTTTTGGGTCAGGGAGTTTTTTTGGCGATAATCGGCTTGATTACTGGTCCCTTATATCAGGGTAAAATCTTGATACGACGTGTTTAAACCCAAACCCCCAAGCAATAGCGATAAAGATAAAAATCATATTCGATTTAAAGCCACCCCATTTTTCTATGCGCCGATCTGATGTGTGGGTTATACGCCTAATCAGACGTGTACGGCCCAGTTTTGTAAACTTCAAACATAAATCTGCATCTTCCATCACCAAAAGGCTAGGGTCGCACCCCCCTAGTTTAATGAAATCGTCTCGCCGAAAAAACATTGCATGGTCGCCAAACAATAGCCGCCCCCCTTTAATGAAATGGTAAGGGCGAAATAATAGCGGTGCATACCAGGTTTTAATCCAGTTATGAAAACTGGTTAACCATCTGGTTTTATCAGGGCCAGATAATAATGGTGTAAACCCCGCTAGGCTGATCTTTTCATCTCTTAAGACATGTTGGATGACGGTAACGCAATCCACCGGCGGCGCGCTGTCAGCGTGTAAAACCATCACTAAAGGGCTTTGAATATTATCAATACCCAGATTAATTTGCGCAGCACGCCCCTTAATTTTTGACGTTATAACCTTAAACCCTAGCTCTTGTGCGATCACAACGGACCCGTCAGTGCTTCCGCCATCGACGAGAACCACCTCATGAGGCGGTGGTGTTAGTGCGCTAATGGTTTTATGAAAGCGTCGTAACTCAAGAGCTTCGTTGTATATCGGGGTGATAATGGCAACGCCTTTTAAAGCTTGATTTGGTCGAACATGTTGTTTTTTAGTCATGTTCCCCCCTCGCGCTCGACAATATAGAGTGCTTGTAAAAAGAAAACTGCCATGGGTTTGTGGCTGGAATGGATAAGTTTTAAATGCAATCGCTTGAAACAGTCACGCCATCCTTGATCATCTTTGTTTGAATGGGGGTGGTTCCAGAATTCAAGGTTGGTTATGCTGTCGGCAAGCTTTGTGAACCGGGCATGCCATGGAGAGGTATAGATATCCTCAATGATATAGAGTTGGGGGGCAACCCTTAAAGCTTCGCGCAAGATAGCATCAGGATCGGGGGTATGATGCAACATGGTGAGTAACAAGACCGCATCAAAACTATCATCCTTAAACGGAAGGGTTTTTCCGTTATATAAAATTGGCCTTAGTGTATTATCAAAACTACTATCATGAATGTCTATAGCTTGCGTATGGTGGCCATTTTCCCGTAAAATCTGCAATACACTCCCGGGTCCGGATCCCATTTCCAATAGGGCTGATTGTTTTGAAAGATAGGGGGCCAGCCATAATTGTTTACGTTTGGCATCTAATAGCCAAATTTTGTAAACCAACGTGCCGACTAGCGGTATTTTCCAAAACCATCTCATGGCGCAAGTTTAAGAGGTCTTTTAATAAACATCACTGTAAAACACCAAAAGGCACCACATTGTGATGCCTAGAAAATCGTGATACCTCAATGGGCGTTTTTAATGTGTGATCTACAAGGGCTCTCATTGGTTATACCTATGATGCAGAAAACTGGACGCTTACCGGCAAAGCATTCTATTGGTTTGCTACGCTTTTCGCGAAGATAACCCTATACACTTATCTGCTAAGTGGACAGATATTTTCGCAAATACCGCTAGTTGTTATTCCGGTTTTGTTGTTTTCAATCATCGAGTCCAAGTTCGTTTTGCCATCACACATGAGCCACCTGAATTTTCACAAGGAAACCAAACCGAATATTTTTGCCCGCATGCAGCACAAAATAGCCGACGGTTTCGAGTGGTTTGTCGAGCGCATATATCAACCCGTACTGGCAGCGGCTTTGCGAAATCGCTACCTTGTTTTATCTCTCTTTATCGGTGCTGCAATTATCGTGTTCAGCTATGTCAGTGCAGGGCATGTCCGATTTATCTTTTTCCCACGTGTTCAAAGTGAAGTGGCACGAGTATCAGTGGAAATGGTTGAGGGTACCCCTTTCGAAGTAACGCAAAAGCACATTGATCGAATCGTGGATTCGGTGCAGCAATTGCGGGACAAACATGTCGACCCGGATACGAACGAGAGTATTATCGAGGGAATCATGTCTACCGCTGGCAGTGCGGGGCGCGGTGGCACGGGCTCGCACGTTGGGCGGGTGATGTTTGAGTTGACACCACCCGAAGAACGCACATTGGATGTCAGTACCAATCAAGTGGTTGGTGAACTTCGAAGACTCATTGGCGATATTCCGGGTGCCAAGAATGTATCGTACCGAGCAGAAATTGGGCGCGGTGGAAGCCCTGTTGATCTGGAAATCACTGGATTTGATTTCGATGAGTTACAGGAAGTTGCTGCGTTATTCAAAAAAGAGCTTGCCAATTATCCGGGAATTTCCGATATCAGCGATTCGTTCGAGGGAGGAAAGCAGGAAATTCAACTGAGTATAAAACCCGAGGCACAACAGCTTGGGTTGAGTTTATCCATGCTGGCAAGCCAGGTCAGGCCGGCGTTTCTGGGCACTGAAGTGCAAAGCATTCAGCGTAATCGTGATGATGTCAAAGTGGTTGTTCGATACCCGGCATCCGAACGTGCCTCTATTGAAAACCTGCAACGCCTGCCTATACGAACACCGTCGGGGCAAGAGATACCGCTGGGCAGTGTAGCCAATGTAAAACTTGGTCGGGGTTTTTCTGCGATCAAGCGGGTAGATCGGCGGCGCACACTGAACGTAGAGGCTGACATTGACAAAGAAACAGCCAATATAGAAGGCATTAAAGCCAACCTGACCGAGTATTTTGACTCAATAAAAGATCGGTATCCTGATATCCGTGTGTCTCTTGAAGGTGAAGCACGTGAACAGCGAGAATCGTTCGGCAGTTTGAAAAGTGGTCTACTGTTTGTATTGCTGGTCATCTACACCTTACTTGCCATTCCGTTCAGGAGTTATGTGCAGCCATTGATGGTGATGTGCGTTATACCGTTCGGTGTTGTTGGCGGCATACTCGGGCATATGATCATGGGTATGAGCCTGAGCATCATGAGTTACATGGGTATGCTTGCTTTGTGTGGCGTTGTGGTGAACGATTCTCTGGTATTGGTTGACTATGTGAACCGACGACGAGCGGAAGGTATTCCGTTGTTCAGTTCAGTCAGAGTTGCAGGTGTTGCGCGATTCAGGGCTGTTATACTGACATCCCTGACCACGTTCTTCGGGCTGACGCCATTGATTTTTGAAAGTAGCACGCAAGCCCAGTTTCTCATTCCAATGGCCGTATCGCTTGGTTTTGGAATTCTTTTCGCAACCCTGGTTACTTTAATTCTCATTCCGGTTAATTACCTTGTGCTTGAAGATATAAAACGTCTGTTTGGTATCAAGAACGCCCGGTATACAAACGTTGAGAATAAAATCGATGATGCAACTGCCAGCAGGTCTGGTGCGTAACTGTTTCTTGCACTCGCACAAGGATGCTCAAATATG
>CALLPQ010000132.1 GCA_938015425.1 uncultured Parvularculaceae bacterium
AGCCGTAAATCCGATAATCCATCCATCACCCGCGATGTTTCCGGTGAAGGCGTGCAACAAGCTTTACTAAAAATTATGGAAGGCACAGTTGCGTCCGTGCCACCACAAGGGGGCCGTAAACATCCGCAGCAAGAGTTTTTGCAGGTTGATACAACCAATATCTTGTTCATCGTTGGCGGTGCATTTGCTGGGCTTGAAAAAGTGATTGCTAACCGCGGTGAGGGGGCATCCATTGGTTTTGGAGCCGAAGTTAAAGATCCTGATGAACGCCGTGTTGGGGCGATATTGCGCGAAGTCGAGCCGGAAGACCTTTTAAAGTTCGGTCTTATTCCTGAATTTGTGGGACGTTTGCCGGTTATCGCGACCTTGGAAGATCTGGATGAAGATGCTCTTGTGCAGATTTTAACCACACCTAAAAACGCCCTTGTTAAGCAATATCAGCGTCTTTTCGAAATGGAAGATGTAAAGCTGACTTTCACCGATGATGCAAAAGCTGCGATTGCGCGTCGCGCGATCGCCCGCAAAACCGGTGCACGTGGCTTGCGCTCTATCATGGAAGGCATTTTGCTGGATACGATGTTTGAATTACCGACCATGGAAGGTGTTTCCGAGGTCGTGGTCAATGGCGAAGTCGTTGATGGAAGAGCAAAACCCTTATTCATCTATGATGAGCGGGCAAAGGAAAAAGTTGAAGCGGACGTCAGCGCTTAATCAGCGCCAATCAGCGCCAAATAACGATTGAGGCTTTTGCCGCCACACTTAATAATCCTCTATACCTTTTAAAGGGTGAGTTGGTTTAAGTTGGCCTACCTATGTCTGGGTTGGCCAGTTTCTAACTTGATGTGTGTCTAACTTTAACTGGGTTTAACTTGAGCTTTAATTTAATCCGAGTCTAACTTGATTTGGGTTTGGGACCATAATTGGTTTTGGCAATTGGACTTTTGTCACAAACCTGTGAGTGCCATTCCACACGTTTAAGACGAAACTCTGAGCCCGATCAATGTGCGGCCATTCATAAACTACTTTATTATTTTTCCACACTCAAAACCCGATCAGTCATCGTATACCCTCTTCAGCAAGCCGTAAATCAAACCTTTGCTTCAACCATAGCCATAGATTTGCAGCTTTTATGCGGAAAGTTTATCGAGATGGTTGAAACTCCCCACCAAACACCCAAAATATAGTATCTGATAATTGAGTGATGGGGTTTTAATAAAGTGAGTAAATGTTACGGAAGTTTCAACCGAATTATTGTATCATAATAATCACCATATGAATTCGAATAGCCGTCTATCTTAATTTAAGTCCATTAATCCGGTTAAGACCCGTTGCTAATTTAAACGGTTAAAGCAAAATTCAGGTAAGGCGATCCGCGCTGAACCAAGCAGGAGTATAACATGAGCGAAACATCCATTTATCCCGTACTGCCTTTGCGCGATATTGTGGTTTTCCCCAGTATGATTGTCCCATTATTTGTGGGCCGTGAAAAATCGGTTAAAGCACTGGAAAATGTCATCGAGAATGACCGTAAAATTTTGCTTGTGTCCCAAAGAGATGCTGCGGATGATGATCCCGGTCCAGAGCAAATCTACCCGATTGGGGTAATAGCGACCATTATCCAGATTTTGAAATTGCCTGACGGAACAGTGAAAGTTTTGGTTGAGGGGGAATGGCGCGGACAGATAGAAAATTTCACGCGGACCGAAGATTATTTTGAGGCTTCGGTTTCCATGCTGGAAGATGATCATGAAGATGATGAAGAGGTAACAGCCTTGATGCGTTCTGTGGGAACGCAATTTGAATCCTATGTGAAATTAAATAAACGTGTCCCCCCAGAGGTGATTGTTTCGATTAATCAAATTGATGATCCTGACAAGCTGGCGGATACGGTTGCTTCCCATCTTAATATCAAGCTTTCTGAAAAACAGGAATTGCTGGAAATCATATCTGTGACCGAGCGGTTGGAACGTGTTTATGCCCTGATGGAAGGGGAGATGAGTGTTCTTCAGGTCGAAAAGAAAATCCGCAATCGCGTTAAGCGACAAATGGAAAAAACCCAGCGGGAATATTATTTGAATGAGCAAATGAAAGCCATTCAAAAAGAACTAGGTGAAGGCGAAGACGGCCGCGATGAGGTGAGTGAACTCGAAAGCCGTATCAAGAAAGTCAAATTCACAAAAGAGGCCCGCACGAAAGTGGATGCGGAAATTAAAAAACTGCGTCAAATGTCGCCAATGTCTGCGGAATCAACCGTTGTGCGTAATTATCTTGACTGGATGCTCTCTGTTCCGTGGAATAATAAGGGCAAGGTTAAGAATAATATCGACAAAGCCCAGCAGGTTCTTGATACGGATCATTACGGTCTTGAAAAAGTTAAAGAACGTATTTTGGAATATCTTGCGGTTCAAAAAAGAACCAATAAATTAAAGGGACCCATATTGTGTCTTGTTGGGCCGCCAGGGGTTGGTAAAACCTCGTTGGGCAAATCTATTGCCAATGCAACAGGCCGCGATTTTGTGCGTGTCTCTTTGGGCGGTGTTCGCGATGAGGCCGAAATCCGCGGCCATCGACGTACTTATATCGGATCAATGCCCGGTAAAATTATCCAGTCCATGAAAAAAGCTAAAACATCGAACCCGATGTTCTTGCTTGATGAGATTGATAAAATGGGACAAGATTTTAGAGGCGATCCCGCATCTGCTTTGCTGGAAGTGCTGGACCCTGAGCAAAATTCGACCTTCGCCGATCATTATCTTGAAGTTGATTATGATTTGTCGGATGTGATGTTTGTGACCACAGCCAACAGCCTTGATATGCCGCAACCTCTATTGGATAGAATGGAGATTATTCGTATTCCGGGCTATACGGAAGATGAGAAAGTGGAAATTGCCCGCCGTCACCTCATACCCAAACAGTTGCAAAATCATGGTTTAAAAGAGGGTGAGTGGGCGATTAATGATGAGGGTCTTTTGCGCCTTATCCAGCTTTATACCCGCGAGGCCGGGGTGCGTAACCTTGAGCGTGAAATTGCCAGATTGGCCCGTAAGGCCGTGCGGAAACTGGAACAAAAAGAACTTAAGACGGTGCTTGTGACCAGTGATAATCTTGATGATTATTCCGGTGTGCCCAAATTTAGATATGGTGAAGTTGAAGGTGAGGACAAAGTTGGTGTTGTCACTGGTTTAGCGTGGACTTCGGTTGGCGGTGATATTTTAACCATTGAAGCGGTGAAAATGCCGGGTAAAGGCCGGATGACGCCGACGGGTAATTTGCGAGATGTGATGAAAGAATCTGTTTCCGCCGCATCCTCCTATGTTCGCTCCAGAGCGCAAGAGTTTGGTATTGAACCCCCTCTCTACGAAAAAACAGACATCCACGTGCATGTGCCCGAAGGCGCGACACCAAAAGATGGGCCGTCAGCCGGGGTTGCTATGGCGACGGCAATTGTTTCTGTGCTGACGGGTATCAAAATTCACAATGATATTGCGATGACCGGAGAAATTTCACTTCGTGGCCGCGTGTTGGCGATTGGCGGACTTAAAGAAAAACTTTTAGCGGCGCTTCGTGCCGGTGTGAAAAAAGTTCTTATTCCGTCAGAAAATGAAAAAGACTTGGCGGATATTCCGGATAATGTGAAAGATCACCTTGAAATTGTTCCTGTAGAAACTGTGGATGAAGTCTTGGCCCATGCCTTGGTAGAGCCGTTAACACCTATCGACTGGATAGAGCCTGTTGCTGCCGTGGTTTCAGGAGATGGTGAAGGTCTTTTGAAGCATTAAACCATTTGCCATGATTGCTTTCGAATATTGTCTCTCTTTCGAATATTGCCTCTATAGAATTATAAACCCAATAAATAAGCCATAAATGTTTAAGTGCATTTATGGCTTATTCTTATCGTGCCCATCATATTTGTTGATTATGTGAATTACATTAAGTTTTAGATGGTGTGTTTTAGCTGATCTGTATAATGATTAATTATTGCTATCTGTGGTGTTTTTTTTGGGAGTTGTAAAAACAATCAAAAGCGGGATGATCCATGGTATTACCCGCTCAAAAGGGTCACCGGGTAAATGGGCCCATTGCAACAATAATTTGGTGAGGCCTTGCTGTTCTTCTATGGTGATTGTTCCATAGCTATAAAAAATTACGGTTACAATAAAGCCAGATAAGATTGCGGCAATGATCCGTTTGCCCGACGGAAACAAGCCAAAAACCCGTGCCACCACAACAGGCCCAAAGGCTGCACCTAAAGCGGACCAGGCAAATAAAACACGGTTAAAGATAGTGTCAGGCAGGCTTAGGGTTAAAATCACTGCCAAAACCGCAATGGCGGCCATAACCAGCCTTGATGTGAATACCGCGCGTTTTGGAAATTTTTCATTGAAACCAAGATCGTGGGCAACCGCTGCGGCGGCGGAAAGTAAAACGGAATCCACCGTGGACATAACCGCAGATAGGGTGGCAGCAATCACGATGCCGGCAAGAACTGGCGGTAAGACGTGACTGGCGGCGCGGTAGAAAATCACCTCCCCATCGCCTAACCCTGAAAGGGCGCCCCCCTCAACCAACGCTCTGCCCGCAAGGGCCAAAACAGCCATGCCAATATAAACGACGACCCCCCATCCCATAGCAATAATAAAACCCTGCCGTCTGGCCTTGTCGTCACGCACTGCCATCAGGCGGCTTAATAAATGGGGTTGCCCTAGAGGACCAAGTCCGATGCCCCAAATGCCAAAGACAAATCCTAAAAAAATCATGGGGCCAAACCCGCCATTCCATTGCAGATAGGAGGCGGGTAGTGCGCCGCCAAGAGTGGTGAAAACATCACCAAAGCCGCCAGCGGATAAAAGGACCATTAAGGGTAAACCGATTGCCACCACGGCCATGACAATGCCTTGTAGTGTGTCTGTGACACTAACGGCCCAAAAGCCCCCCAAAAGGCAGTAAATCAGTATAATGACAGCCCCAAGCAAAACGCTTTCCAGCATAGAGAGATTGAATTGATCTACAAAGGCTTTTGCGGCGGCATCAAATTGCGCAGCGATGTAAAAGATAAAACATAAAATAATCAATAATGTGCTGACCGCCGCAATGATTTTCCGCCATGTAGGGTCAACGCCGCGCACCAGATAATCGGTTAATGTGACTTGCGAATGCTGCTCGCTTTCTGCTCTCAATGATGGCCCCACCCATAACCACATTACAATATATCCAGCCCAGATCCCCGGTACCATCCATAATGCCGATAATCCGTTGACGTAAACAAAACCGGAAAAACCCAGTAATACCCACGCAGAAGAGGTGCTGGCAGCATAAGAAAACCCTGACACAATCGGCCCGACATCGCGCCCGCCAAGAAAAAAGTCAGCTTCATCTTTGACACGTTTGGAGGCCCAAAACCCGATCGCGATTAACGTCACTTTGTACAAAATCAACGTGATCAAAACGGCAGTTTGTTGTGACATGGGGGTTTCCTGTAACGGGGTTCGTATGCGCTTACTATAAGCTTATCGGCTAATCTGGTGCCATACAAGAAGATATAATATTTTCACCCAAAATATATACAATGTCTGTCGTAAGCCTTCGAGGGATATTAAGAGACACACAATATTTCAGGTTTTGATGTGTTCAAAAATGGGCAAATTGATCAGCTTGCAAATAATATTTTGTTCATCAAAAAGGGCGTTTAAAAACCAAATTGCTGGAACGGGTTTTCCGTTTGATCATTGTCTTTTATTTCTTCTGGGGTAGGGTTGTTTTTTGAACTGATGCTTTACTTCAGCGCGAAATACAGTGTGTGTTTATTAAAATTCAAAACTAATTAGAAACCCCAGCCTATTTGAAACCCCAACCTATTTGAAACGAAGACAAATTCAGACCCAGACCTTGCAACAAAATCCATTGTCACTTAGGAACAAAGATGCTTGAAGCGAGTTTTTAGAAATGTAAATAAAATAACTTTATTCACCAGTACTAATCACGCCTTCTTTCTTTTTTATCGCAGGACCTTTTAAACCATGTTTGACCGCGCAGACGCTATTGATCGGGCTTTTATTGACCATGCTACGAAGGCGGTTTTTCCGGTGCCTTTGTCTATTCCTGATTATCTGGACGCTTATCCCTCATCCGAAATACTGGTAGACCTTTTTGATACGCAATTGATGAGCCGCCACCTTGATTTAGCGGCCCGTCGTTCTAAAGGAAAAACTTTTTACTCGATCGGGAGCTCAGGCCATGAGGGCATGGCGGCATTGGCATTGGTCAGTAAAACTACCGATATGGCGTTTTTGCATTATCGTGATGCTGCTTTTTTGATCCAGCGCCTCAAGGGGCAAGATGGCGCAACGCCTTTAAACCATATGGTGCATTCGTTTACCGCAAGTTGTGAAGATCCGGTTTCGGGCGGACGCCATAAGGTTCTTGGCGGGGCGGAAATATTTGTGCCCCCTCAAACCAGTACCATTGCCTCCCATTTGCCCAAAGCCGTTGGTGCGGCGCATTCCATTGCGATCTCTAACAAATTAAAGGCGGGCTTTAATATTTTACCACGTGATAGCGTGATTTTGGCCAGCTTCGGGGATGCGTCTGCTAATCATTCAACCGCACAAGGAGCATTTAACACTGCCAGTTGGGCGGCGTTTCAGGGTGCCCCCATGCCGATTGTGTTTATTTGTGAAGATAATGATATCGGCATATCTGTTTCTACGCCAAGTGGTTGGATTAAAGCGTCATTCGAACACCGTCCGGCTCTAAAATATTTTTATTGTGATATGACAAACCTGCCTGAAGCGTTGGCAGTGATGTATGAAGCTGTGCGCTATACGCGGGTGACCCGCAAGCCCGCTTTTATTCACGCAAAAACCGTGCGTTTAATGGGCCATGCCGGAGCCGACATTGAAGCGTCTTACACTCCTATTGCAAAAATAGAAGAGTGTGAACGAGAAGACCCATTATTAAAAACCGCGTCATTGTTAATAGACCGAGATATATTAACCGGCACACAGATTATTGAGCGATATGAAACCATGCGGACGCGGGCGGCGCGGGCTTTATCGCGCGCGATTGAAACACCTAAACTAGACAGTGCCGATAAAATTAAAAAACCCCTTATTCCCTCAAAAGAAAACCGGATTAAGACCCCGCCGCACCCCACGGTCAGTGTGCGAAATAAAGCCTTACAGTCTTTTAAAAAACAGATTGAAAAACCCCAGCCCCTTGCCCGTCATATCAATCTTGCCCTCGCCGACATTATGGTTCGCCATAAAAATGCGGCAATTTTTGGCGAAGATGTTGGTTTGAAAGGGGGGGTTTATAGTGTGACTTCCGGATTGCAAAAAGCTTTCGGGTCTGCCCGCATTTTTGATACACTTCTTGATGAGCAATCAATTTTGGGGCTTGCCATTGGCATGGGGCAGAACGGGTTTATTCCCATACCGGAAATTCAGTTCCTTGCTTATCTTCACAATGCGGAAGATCAAGTGCGCGGTGAAGCGGCAACCTTGCCCTTCTTTTCTGATGGTCAGTTTACAAACCCAATGGTTATCCGCATTGCCGGTTTAGCCTATCAAAAAGGGTTCGGGGGGCATTTCCATAATGACAATTCTTTTGCGGTGCTTCGGGATATTCCGGGAATTATTATAGCATGCCCCTCAAACGGTGCCGATGGCGCGGCCATGTTGCGGGAATGTGTTCGTCTTGCCCATGCGGAAAAACGGGTTGCCGTTTTTCTTGAACCGATCGCCCTTTATAATGTTGTTGATTTGGAGAGCGAAGGGGATGGCCAGTGGTCAAGTCTTTATCAAGCTCCCTCAAAGGCTGCCTCTATCTCTATGGGCGATGTTGGTGTTTATCAATATGGGAAAAAGAAAAACCATGATTTATGTATTATCACCTATGGTAACGGATATTATCTCTCCCGAAAAGCCGAGCGACAATTGCGAGAAAACCATAAGATCAATACAAAGATTATTGACTTACGGTGGTTACATCCTCTGCCGGAGGAAACTCTATTAAAGCAAATTGCTGATTGCGAGCATATTCTTATTGTCGATGAGTGCCGAAAAACGGGTTCCATTAGCGAGCAGATTTTTACATTACTGGCTGAGAATAATAACCACAAACCTCTATCCCGCCTGACTGCGGAGGATTGTTTTATTCCCCTAGGACCTGCGGCTTATGAATTATTACCCGGTGTTGAAAAAATTATTGATGCGGCTGTTGATGTGTGTGGCGCGGAAAATAAACCGGGCAGCCAACGTCGCTTACAATTGGCAAAAAAAACAGACAAGAAAAAGATGGCTGGACGAAAAGCAACTGACCGTAAAACCACTGACAAAAAAACCACTGGGCGAAAAACCGCTGGAAAAAAGGTAGTTAAGAAAAAAGTAGCCCAGAAAAATCTTGTTAAGAAAGACCTTGTTAAGAAAAAAGCAAATAAGAAAAAGGCGAGTGAAACCCGCCCTAAAAAAACGGTGAAAAAGAAGATCATTAAAAAAGTAGCACCAAAAAAGACGGTTAAGAAGAAAGCGCTGAAGAAAAGCGCCACAAAGAAGAATACCCCCCAGAAAAACACTCCCAAGAAAAACGCACCGCGCAGTAAGGCAATAAAGAAGAAAACCGTTAAGACTGTGACGGGAAATAAAAACACGCTTAAAAATACAAAACAGAAAACAAAGACGCCCGCTTCAAAAAAAACCAGAAAAACAAAGGGTCAATCAAAAGCACGCCGCGGCTCTAAAGCGATTAAAGGAAACCCCGCATGAGCAAACAGACAGCATTGATTATTGCGCCGGGACGAGGGTCATACCAAAATGATGAGTTGGGCTATTTTGTCAAACATCATGGTAGGGATCACTCATTATTAAAAAAGCTAGATGAAATGCGTGAAGGATTGGACCAGATCCCTATTTCCGACCTTGATCAAGCGAAACGCTTTACCCTGTCAAAACATACAAATGGCGAAAATGCATCCTTGTTAATTTATGCCTGTGCGATGGCCGATTTTCTTGCGATTGATCGCGAGCGATATGACATTGTGGCGATTGCCGGAAATTCTATGGGGTGGTATTTGTCTTTGGCATGTGCGGGCGCTTTATCGGTCACATCCGAGGAAAATAGAGCGGCCCATTTAATTAATCATATGGGCACCCTTATGCATAAACAGGGGGTGGGCGGACAAATAATCTATCCCATCGTCAATGATGATTGGCAGCCGGACCATAAAAAAACCGCGCTTATTGATGAAATATTGCAAGAGGCAGCTACAAAAAAACTGAACCTGTCTATCTCCATTCGTTTGGGGGGCATGATTGTTCTGGCAGGTGATAAAAACGGTTTGGCTTTCGCGCAAAGTAAATTGCCGCAAACGGGGCGTTATCCCATGGCCCTTTCATTCCATGCGGCGTTTCATTCCTCTTTGCTTGATTTTGTTATTCCGTTGGCGCAAGAGGCTTTGCCGATTGAATTATTTTCCCAGCCGCAAATTCCTATGATTGATGGACGCGGTAATATTTGGTCACCCCAAGCTTGTTCTTTAGAGCAACTTTATGATTATACATTGGGAACCCAAATTAATCAGACCTATGATTTTACGAAATCGGTGGAAACAGGACTGAAAGAATTTTCACCTGACAAGATTATCATCCTTGGCCCCGGAGCAACTATGGGCCCCCCTGTGGCCCAAACCCTGATTGCCAATCAATGGCGTCATAAGGGGCAGGTTTTTCAAGGCAAGAAAAGCTTTAAAACCCTACAGGAAAAAACCCCGTTTATTGTCAGTATGGGTATTGAAGAGCAACGAAAAATGGTTGTTTCTTAAGATTTTAATGATCTCTGGTCACATATCTCTGGTCACATATGCGGGGTCTTGGCCGGGACCATGCTACAAAATTTCCAATTGAAACAAATGCCTGATAGGCCCATATAAGGATATGGCAAATGAAAATGAGACTGGTATGGAAAAGCCCCTAAAGGCTGCACCTGAATGCACGAAGATGGAAGAAGTCCGCTATGAGATTGATCGCCTTGATCGTATTCTTGTGGAACTTTTGGCCGAGCGGCAGGGATATATTGAGGCGGCTGGCCGCATCAAACCCGCTAAATCCGAGGTCCATCTTGACTGGCGCATTGAAGAGGTTGTGAGCAAAGTATTAGCCCACGCCGACAAAAAAGGTTTGTCAAAACGAATCGCTGAACCTGTCTGGCGTCAATTAATAACGCGTTGTATTGCCCACGAGCACGAAATTTGGGATATGCAACATCAAGACACAAAAGAAAAACTATAATAAATTCAATTGCTTATATAATTTTTAGGGCGTTTTATGGTTTTTTACCCCCCAAGGGCTTCCAAGTTGGGCTTGTGAGAAGGCATAATAAACAAGAATAATATTGAAATTCGGCCAGAGATTTGGCCGGCGCTTATAAAAGCCAGAATTAAGGTGAAATTATGAACAAAAATGAATTTATTGATCGGGTAGCGGATTTGGGTGGCATTAGCAAAGCAGAAGCTGGCCGTTCCGTTGATGCAGTGTTTGATGCGATTACCGAGGCCCTGAAAAAGGGTGATGATGTGCGCCTTGTAGGGTTTGGTACATTTTCGGCGGCGAAACGGGCGGCCCGTGAAGGGCGTAACCCACGCACGGGAGAAACAATTCAGATTAAGGCCAGTATCGCGCCTAAATTCTCGGCGGGTAAAGGTCTAAAAGACGCGCTGAACTAGACCAGTCTTTAAAAGACTGATGGTTTAATATCCAAAATAACCGATAATAAAAAGCCTCGTTAATCTAACGAGGCTTTTTTAATGGGTTTCATAAAAGCATTATTGCTGAAGAACTGATGCTTTTACATGCCGGCGCCGCCAACGGTGATGGCGTCAATCTTTATGGTGGGTTGGCCCACGCCCACGGGCACGCCTTGTCCCGCTTTGCCGCAAACGCCAATACCAGGGTCCAGCGCAAAATCATTACCGATCATAGAGACCTGGTTCATAACGGCGGGGCCATCCCCAATAAGGGCAACATTTTTTAGGGGTTTGCCCACTTTACCATTTTGAACGCGATAGGCCTCGGTGCAGTTGAAAACAAATTTACCAGAGGTGATATCAACCTGACCGCCAGAAAAATTAACGGCGTAAATGCCGTCTTTGACAGTTTTTAAAATTTCTTCGGGTTCTTTATCGCCCCCTAGCATAAAGGTGTTTGTCATGCGGGGCATGGGTTGATGGGCAAAACTTTCACGGCGTCCATTCCCTGTGGGTTTTACGCCCATCAGGCGAGCATTCATCCGGTCTTGCATATAGCCTTTCAAGATACCGTCTTCGATTAGTACATTGCGGGAGGTCGGGGTGCCTTCATCATCAATGGTTAGGGAGCCACGGCGTTCCGCAAGGGTGCCATCGTCAATCACGGTGACACCGGGGGCAGCAACACGCTCCCCGATACGCCCTGCAAAAGCAGATGTTTCCTTGCGGTTAAAGTCACCTTCAAGGCCGTGGCCTACCGCCTCGTGCAAAAGCACGCCGGTCCAGCCTGATCCTAAAACAACTTCCATTTCGCCAGCGGGTGCGGGTTCGGCTTCAAGGTTATTTAAGGCTTGACGCAAGGCTTCGTCCACTTGGGCTTTCCAGGCTTGGGGGGAGATAAACCGGCTATAACCTTCACGCCCGCCTGTGCCGTGGCTGCCCGTTTCTTGGCGATCGCCAATACCGGCGGTGACGGAAACATTAAGCCGGACAAGGGGGCGAAAATCACGAACCACTTCGCCGCCCGGGCGCATAATTTCTATGGCTGACCACTCCCCCGTCAGTGAGCAAGAGACCTGGCGGACGCGATCATCTTTTGATCGTGCATAGTCGTTAATGGCCTCTAATAATTTAGTCTTTTCGGCGAACGGGATTTCGTCCAAAGGGTTTTCGTCCGTATATAGTTTGATATTGGTGCGGGCAGGGCCGTCAGCGTAAACAAAATCTTTTCCGCTATTAATGGCTGAAACCGCGGCGGCCGCCCGCTTTAAAGCCCCTTCCGATAAATCGGATGCGTGGGCAAACCCGCTTGTATCACCACAAACCGTGCGCAAGCCAAACCCTTGAGAAACATCATAGTTAGCTGTTTTCAAACGATTATCATCAAACATAAAGGCTTCGGACTGCGCATATTCAAGATAAAGCTCTCCATCTTCGGCCCCGTGAAGGGTTTCATTCAAGATTGACTGGGTGCGGGATAGATCCAATCCGGTTTGGGAGAAAAAGAAAGAATTCGTCATAAATCGGGTTTGCCTTTATTCGGGTGCGGGGTGGGAGGATGAACTCCAAGAATGCGTACATCTTATTCATAGATTATCTTAAAGTAAAATGCCCTAAAGCAATTGTAAAACTGTAAAAAGAAGCTTGTTGAGTTGGGCCGTTAGGGATATACGCATCCCACATGCTATGTGCGACTTTTTTTCCATGTGAAACGCTTGTCGGATTGGCTTTGGAATGCCTATAAGGGCGCGATAGTGAGAACAAAGAAAAATTGAACCAGATATATCTGTAAATTGCATTTGATTTTTGAAAGATTTAGGAAAGCGTGTTGGCTATGAAGGCTCTCATCACATTAAAAAGCATTGCCACAAAGTGTGGATTAATGAAGCCAGTATTAATGAAACCCGTATTGGGATTGATATCCGGATTGGGGATCATGTTATTGAGTGCGGTCTCCGCATCCGCATTACCTGAAAAAGGCGGATATACACTACAAAAAGCTGGCACGCCCTTGGCCGAGGAAATCCATATTTTCCACAATTGGCTTATCATGCCGGTGATGACAGGTATTAGCCTGTTTGTTCTTGCTTTGCTGACCTATACGATCATCCGGTATCGTGAAAAGGCGAATCCGGTTCCCGCAACATTTTCCCACAACACAACCATTGAAATTATCTGGACCTTTGTCCCGATTGTTATTTTGTTGATTATTGCCCTTCCCTCTTTTGATCTGCTCTATAAAGAGGGCAAAATGCCGGACGGCAAACAAGTGATTGCCCAAAGCAATGGCAGCCAGACCAGTTTTGAATTCGCCAATGATTTTAATGCGCGCAGAACAGTCACTAAAAAAGGCCATCTGGATGTTTTTGTATCAAGCAAAAAATTCGAGAACCGGTTGACCTACAAAAAAGATTATACGGTCGATGGTTTTGGTGATGAAATTTTGACCATCTCATTGAATGAACCTGTGAGAGCGGGAGAGCAAGTGATTATTCAGGGGGGGCGCACGCGTATCGGTTCTGGCAAATTCCTTGATCTGTTTGGGGAAGACCGAAGCGAAATAGCCCTTAGCCCCACAGTTACCTTGAAAGCCCAAGGCAATCAGTGGAACTGGAAATATACCTACCCTGAGTTTGGTGATTTTGAATTTACGTCGTTTATGCTTCCCAAAGAAGAAACAACCGAAGAGCTTTATTTATATGATACGGATAATCATGTGGTTTTACCGGTGGGCGAATCTATTCGGTTGATTACGACAGCCAGTGACGTAATCCATTCTTGGGCCATGCCCGCTTTCGCGGTTAAAGTGGATGCGGTGCCTGGGCGCAATAATGAAACATGGTTTAAAGTCAACGAGCCGGGCATGTATTATGGTCAGTGTTCTGAAATTTGCGGGAAAGACCATTCTTTTATGCCGATTTCAGTTAAAGTGGTGACACGGCCTGAATTTGAAACATGGGTGGATGGTCAACGTGCCCTTGCGGGCCTTGACCCTATGTTTGATGGTTCGGCTGTTAGGCTAGTTGATGCACAAAATGGCAGGGCTAAAGAAGATGTATTAAGCGTTAAATCATCTTTGAACATTGCAGCGGCAAACCAATAATTCGAGATAAATAATTGTCTTGGTGCGACACCAAGACAAAATATAATGATTGAAGCACGAGAAAATAGAGAGCCCCATTATGGCTGATATTCAAACACAACCCCAATCTCTAGATGGCGCAAACCATGATCATCATCATGACCATACCCCGCCTTTCTTTAAGCGCTGGTTTTTTTCGACCAACCACAAAGATATAGGCACGCTTTATCTTATTTTTGCGATTTTTGCGGGGATTGTTGGCGGCGCCATGTCTGGCCTGATACGGGCGGAGTTAGCCTCTAGTGATATAACGGTTCTAACGATGTTTGCAGCTGACGTTGAGGCGGCAAAAAACTTTTATAATGTGTTGATCACCTATCATGGTTTGATCATGATTTTCTTTATGGTGATGCCCGCCTTGATTGGGGGTTTCGGGAATTGGTTTGTACCCATCATGATTGGTGCGCCCGACATGGCGTTTCCGCGAATGAATAATATTTCCTTTTGGCTCTATGTGGCCTCGGGCATATTGATGACCTTGTCTTTATTTGCGCCGGGGGTTGGCGGGCAAATCGGTTATGGCGGGGGCTGGGTTTTATATCCCCCGCTCTCGGTAAGTTCGGCAGGGCCTGCAATGGATTTGTTAATTCTTTCTCTCCACCTTGCGGGTGCTTCATCAATTTTAGGGGCGATTAATTTTATTACCACCATCTTCAATATGCGTGCGCCCGGCATGACCCTTCATAAGATGCCGCTTTTTGCGTGGTCGGTTTTGGTTACCGCTTTTTTGCTGGTTCTCTCTCTGCCTGTATTGGCGGGTGCGATTACCATGTTGCTGACGGACCGTAACTTTGGAACATCGTTTTTTGATGCGGCTGGCGGCGGTGATCCGATTTTATATCAACATCTATTCTGGTTCTTTGGTCACCCAGAAGTTTATATTCTTATCTTGCCCGGTTTCGGGATTGTCTCCCATATTGTTTCTACCTTTTCTAAAAAACCTATATTTGGTTATCTCGCCATGGCTTATGCAATGGTGGCGATCGGCTTTGTGGGCTTTATCGTTTGGGCACACCATATGTACACGGTGGGTCTTAGCGTAAACATGAAAGCCTATTTTGTGGCGGCAACCATGGTGATTGCGGTGCCCACGGGGGTCAAGATTTTCTCGTGGATTGCAACCATGTTCGGGGGGTCGATTAGCTTACGCACACCCATGTTGTGGGCCATCGGGTTTATTTTCCTCTTCACTGTTGGCGGTGTAACCGGTGTATTGCTCGCCAATGCGGGGATCGACCATTATATGCATGATACCTATTATGTGGTTGCGCATTTCCATTATGTGCTCTCGCTTGGGGCCGTGTTTACGATCTTTGCCGCGTGGTATTATTGGTTCCCTAAAATGTACGGCATTCAATATCGCGAATTCCTTGGTAACCTCCATTTCGGATTAATGTTTATCGGGGTTAACGTGATTTTCTTCCCGCAACATTTCCTTGGTCTTCAGGGGATGCCGCGCCGTTATATCGATTATAATGTGGCGTTCGAAAAATGGAATTATGTCTCATCTGTTGGCTATGGTATTACCATGCTCGCCATGGTGGTGTTTGCCTACGCGATGTTTGATGCTTTCTTTATCTATCGTAAGAAAGCGGCGGCAAACCCATGGGGTGTTGGTGCGACGACGTTGGAATGGACTTTGCCTTCCCCGCCGCCATTCCACCAATTTAACGAGCTCCCGCGTTTTGATGGTGATGAAGCAGACGCGCATCATTAATGGATATACCTAAAACAGCTTGAAGTTTTTAAGCTTCTAAAGTTCAAGGCCCGTCATTTAAGAATGGCGGGCCTTTTTTGTCACACTTTGTGAAAGCTTGTTCATTTGTATTATTTGTGAATTGTCGTGGTGATTATATTGAAATACAGATTGCCAGATAGGCCACACACAATAAGACACCGATGATTTGATAAGGAATATTTTAAATGCTGAGACACTGGTATTGCCCTGTAGGTGCTGGAATAAACAAGCTTACGGTGAGCGGTTTGGCTTTATCTTTAATCTGCGCCACATTGCCGGCTAAAGCCCAAGAAGGCCCAAGCCTTGATACGATTATTGTTACGGCAACGAAAACCGAGCAGGATATTCAAGACGTGCCCGTCTCATTGTCGGTGCTTGATGGTTCTACCCTTGATTTGATCAAAGGGGATGGGGGCGATCCGTTGTTCCTTTCTGGTCGGGTCCCAAGCTTGAATGTGGAAACCTCCTTTGGCCGGATATTCCCGCGTCCTTCTATTCGTGGTCTTGGCAACACAGATTTTGATTTTAACGCATCACAGCCCGTTTCTTTTATTTATGACGAAGTGGTTTTTGAAAACCCGGTTTTGAAAGGCTTTCCGGTTTTTGATCTTGAACGGGTTGAGGTTTTGCGCGGACCACAAGGCACCCTTTTTGGGCGCAACACCCCCGCGGGTATTTTGAAATTTGAAAGCGTAAAACCGGGTGATGAGTTTGATGCCTATGCGCGTGCTTCCTACGCCAATTTTGATACGACGCAGTTGCAAGGGGCGGTTAATCTTCCTCTAGCCGATTGGGCGGCTTTGCGGGTTTCTGCGCAATATCAATTCCGCAGTGACTTTATCGAAAATCAAATTGATGATGATCCCAATGCGGATGCTGGCGGGTTTGACGATTTTGCCTATCGCGCACAGCTGTTGCTGACGCCGACGGAAAGGTTTGATTGGTTATTGAATTTTCACGGGCGGGTGCTTGATGGCGGCCAGACAAGTTTTCAGGCCAATGCATTTGAGATAGGTTCGAACGAACCCCGCGAAGGGTTTAGCCGCCTTGAATCTTTTGCTGATGCCCAGCGCTTTAGTGTTTTAGAAACCGATACATTCGGGATTACGTCAAAGGCGAATTATCGTTTTGGCGGGGTGACGGCCACTTACATCTTTGGCTATGAAACGGTTGATGCTTTTTCACGCGGTGATGTTGATGGCGGGTTTGGCGCGGCATTTCTGGGGGAGGGAAATTTTGGCCCCGGCTTTATTCCCTTTCCGGCGGAAAGCGGTGACGGGATTGATGATTTAGACCAAGTCACCCATGAGGTGCGATTGTCGAATACGGAGTCTGGCGTGTTCAACTGGACCCTTGGGTTTTATCGTTTTGATGAAAATCTGGAAATTTCTTCGTTTAATTTTGATACATTGGGCGGCGGCGTTGAAGATGGCCAAGCATTCCAAACACAAATTACTGATTCATGGGCTATTTTTGCATCCGGCTCTTACGAGTTAACAGATCAACTGACCGTTAGTGCCGGTGTGCGGTTTACGGATGATCAAAAAGATTTTGTCGTGGTGCGTCCTATCGCGCCCTTTGGTGGGCCCGCAGCAGGACCCACAACACGCGAAGTGGGGGATGAGAATTTCAGCTTTGATATCAATGCCACTTATGCCCTGAACGACAACACCAATTTTTACGGACGTATCGCCCGCGGTTTTAGAGCGCCGTCAATTCAGGGGAGGATTTTGTTCAGCACGATTACACCGGAATTTGATGGTGTTACCACAGCGGATAGTGAAACCGTTCTTTCTTATGAGGGCGGTGTTAAATCAACCTTGTTTAATAATAGTGTGCGCACGAACATAAACGGATATTTTTTCAATATTAATGACCAACAATTAACCGCCATTGGCGGCGCGGGTAATTTTAATCAACTTTTAAATGTTGATGAAGGTATCGGTTATGGCATTGAAGCAGAACTTGATTGGGCGGTAAGCGAAGAGATAACCCTTTCAACAAATTTCTCGTGGAATGAAACAGAAATTCAAGATGAAAATGCGGTTGTTGGTATTTGCGGAAGTCCGTGCACGGTTCTAGATCCGATTGATCCGGTTTCGGGCGGTGCCTTTATTGACGGTAACCCCTTTCCCCAAGCCCCCCGCTTTATCTATAATGTGGTATTGAATTACGCAAAACCGTTTGGCCAAGGAGAAATTTTTGGCTCGACCGATTGGTCTTATAAATCTTCATCCAATATATTCTTGTACGAATCTGTAGAGTTTGAAGCCGATGGGCGGATCGTGGGCGGTCTTCGCGCGGGGTACCGACAAGGCCCGTGGGAGATTTCAGGCTTTGCCCGTAATATCACCAATCAGGTGGGCACGGTGAGTGCGATTGACTTTAATAATTTCTCCGGCATTTTTGA
>CALLPQ010000133.1 GCA_938015425.1 uncultured Parvularculaceae bacterium
ACTTCCCTCACATGACAAAGTCATGCTGACGATTGATCGTGATACCAGCAAAACTGATTTAAAAATTTCTGATTACCACGATAGTCGCGATCACAAAAGCGGTTTTTACAACGCTACTATCAAGAATAAATCAAGCACGCACATTATACTGCCGCCAGCGATGGCCAATTTTGTGCTATCATATCTTGAAAACCGCAATCCTTATAAAAAAGAAATTTGTGATTTTATCAGCGAAGACAATAATAACTTCATTATGGGGTATGCAAATTACAGACCTCAAATCAAAAGTGAAAAAGAAAATTATGTTTTCCGTATAACGCGCTCATCCTTGTCTCTTATTCCCCATAAAGGCGGCGTGAAGTTTCATTTATTAGCCGATGCGCACATCCAAAACCAAAGATCGCAAAACCAAAAACCGCAAAATCATCAGAACAAAATAATAATCGAAGCAAAGTTTTTCATGAACGAGGAAACCGCGCGGTTCCGGTTTAACGGTACAATTCGAGAAGAAAAACTACGCCCCAGCTTACGCCGCGCCTATGCCGGAAATGAAGTCAATTCAGATATTGATCATTTAAATCTAAAACACCCCATCATCCATAATACAGGCGGCACCTTTGCCCTTAGCAATTCGGGATTATATGGGTTTCATTTTGCAGAAAATTACACAAAAATTTTTCCGACAACGTTAGAAGGCAGCAGTTGGGGTAGTGTTTATAAAACCGCAAACCCGATACCGAATAAAAATATTTTAACACTCAATATGCTGACGAAACATCTGCTTGAGACATTAATGCAAACATCAGCTTATTTCGAGAATGATAAATTAAAAACAAGCCTCTATCTGCAAAAGGGCGATATCGGATTTTATGCTCAAGATATCAATCCGGATCGATTAGAAAAAGAGGACACCCCCTATAATCTTCAAAAAATTGAAACCCTAATGATTGAGCTAACTATTGATCGCTTCGGATTTGATATTGGCCTTGACGCACAATTATCATCTATTGAAAAAAACAGCTATAGAGCCGATTTAAACCCGAATGAGAGCGAAATCTTCAAGAAAAACCTGCTCTTACCGTGGGAAGTTTTAATTTGTCGCGATTTTAATATGAAAAACTATATCCACTATTGGTATACAGATCGCCACACCCAAAAGCCGAAGAAAAATTCCAGATTGGCGACTATGCTCTACAAGAAACCAAGAAAAATTCCTTTTAAAATTTAGGAGCAGTGTTTAAGAGCAGTGTTTAGGGACAAAGTTAAAAGATAAAATTTACTTTTCAAACGTTCCAATAAGCTCAATATGCGGACTAAATGCAAATTGATCTACCAATTGAATATGGGTTAGCTTATATCCCCCTTTACTTAATAAACGGGCATCACGGGAAAAACTCGCCGGATTACAAGAAACGCTTATAATTAATTCTATCTGGGTTTGTGCAATTTGCTTGACTTGCGCAGGAGCGCCCGCACGCGGCGGATCAAAAATCACCGCATCAAATTTAGAACACTCTTCTTTATCTAATGGTTGGCGAAACAAATCTCGCTTATTTGCCGCAAGGCTATACATTTTATCATCAAGATGATGGTTTTTATAAGCTTGCTGCAGGGATTCAATGGCCCCCGCTTCACTATCGATAGCGCTCACCCGATATTTTTTTAAAAGGGGCAGAGCAAAAGCACCACACCCCGTAAATAAATCAGCAATATGCGCCCCTTGTTTCACATTTTTTGCTTTTAAAACATTTTTCACCCCTGACAACAACGCCTCTTGCCCCGCTTTGCTTACTTGCAAAAACGCAGCAGGCGGAATTGAAACCGCAATATCCTCAAAATGAATAATCGGCGCAGAACGCGTTAAGACCCACTGTCCGTTAACATTAAACCGAATAATCTTTTGCGCTTCCATCAATGGCGTCAAACGCTCATAAAAATCAGGTTGTAACGTATCAGCATCAAAGTCACCCACCAAATTCACATCAAAACCATTATCACAATGGGTTATCTGCACCCCTAAATCCACCCACATGGGCGGCACTATATTTAAAAGAGCGGATAGATTTTGAACGAATGCAAACAAATCGGGATGCAAAATATAACAATGTTTTATGTTAATTATTTTATGGGTGTTACGTGCCTTAAAACCAATATTGATTTTATCATTTAATCTTTGCACAGATAACATAACACGGCGACGCGTGGCCACATCGATTATGGGTGAAGGGGTTATTTCTATATCATGGTCAATGCCTTCGCGTTTGAGTGCTTCAATAATCCGCTCTTGCTTCCATCGCGCTTGATAATCCGCACTTAAATGTTGCAATGCGCACCCACCACAAGCCCCAAAATGCTCACACACTGGTTCCGCACGGTGTCGTGACGGTTCAATAAGCTCTTCTATATGACCGCGCTGGCCCGCAACCATAATCCGGGCTACATCACCAGGTGCACTAAAGGGAACATGGATCTGGCGACCATCATAATCGGTCAGGCCGTCCCCTTTGGCCCCTAAAGCTGTAATATCCAGCGTTTTTTGAACCGCAGGCCCAGGAGGGGTGGCGACTAGCTGGCCTATTTTTTTACGCTTGGATTTTCCTCGCCATGGGGATGAATTTTTTGACCGCTTATTATTCATAACTTGACTTTATCCATACAGAGTAAAAATTCACGATTACCATCACCCCCCTTTATAGGGCTATCGATAATAGCACTATCATATCCAATCGGACCTTTAAAACCATACCCTAGAAACCATTGATAGATTTCGTCTTTTAATGCACTCATCTCCGCCTCATTTGCATTGACAATGCCCCCTTTCCCGATTCTTTCCGGGCCTAATTCAAACTGGGGTTTTAACAAAGATATAATGCATCCATCAGGTTTTAATAAATCCAAAGCCTTAGGGAGTGCTTTCGTAAGGCTGATAAAACTAACATCGCAAACAATAATATCTGGCGGTTCACTGATTAATTCACGAGATAAAGTTTTGCTATTGGTTTTTTCAAGATTAATGATTTTGGGATTAACAGCAATAGTGGGGTGCAATTGCCCGTGGCCTACATCCACCGCATAGATTTTAGCTGCATTATTTTGCAATAACACATCACAAAACCCACCTGTTGAAGCACCTACGTCAAGGCATATTTTATTACTGACCTGAATATTAAAATAGTGAATAGCATGAGCCAGCTTCACCCCTCCGCGCGAGACAAAACCATGATGGTCTGGCGCGATTTCAACAACACAATCCATCGCCACTTTAGAGGCCGCTTTTAACGCCGTTAGACCACCAACAATAACATGTCCATCTTTTATGGCATGTTGCGCCGCCGCACGGCTTTTAAAAAAACCCTTTTCCACTAAATGATGATCAAGGCGATTTTTTTTCATCATCATCAAACACTTTGTGCTGCGGCAAAAGCACTAGCCCATGCCCATTGAAAATTATAGCCCCCTAACCAGCCGGTTACGTCCACCACCTCACCAATAAAATACAACCCGTCAACATTTTTGGCTTCCATGGTTCTGGAATTAAGCGCGCGCGTATCAACCCCGCCAAGGGTTACCTCCGCCGTTCTATATCCCTCACTGCCAACAGGCACAACTTCCCACTGATTGATGTTTTTCCCAAATAAATCCAGTTTTTTATCGCTCCAATCTGCCAGATTACCTTTCATCATATGAAGATCACCCAGACTGTTGACCAATCGCTTGGGTAAAAATTCCCCCATAAGCTGTTGCAGCGCAATTCCCCCATGGGTTCTTTTTCTAGATGTTAAAATCTCGCTTATATTATAATCTGGACAAAGATCAATTTTAAGAGGTTCGCCTTCCTTCCAATAGTTTGAAATTTGCAAAATGCTGGGCCCTGACAAACCGCGATGGGTAAACAAAAACCCTTCCCGAAATGATGTTTTTTGGGCCATTACACTGGCTTCAACACTAACCCCTGACAAAGCGTGGGCAAGCTCCTTAATTTTTCCCTCAAATGTTAAAGGCACAAGCCCTGCCCTTGTTTCAATCACTGATAGCCCAAACTGCTTGGCGATTTCATAGCCATATCCAGTTGCACCAATTTTAGGGATTGATTTTCCCCCCGTCGCAATAATCAGCGAAGAAGATTGATAAGCACCATCTTGGGTTTCGATCCTAAAACCCATTTTATTATTTTGAACATTATTGATGCTCACCCCCGTTTTAAGGGTCACATTCTCCTTGGTGCAAAGAGCTAAAAGCATATCAATAATTTGCACAGCGCTATCATCACAAAATAACTGCCCCAGTTTTTTTTCATGCCATTTGATACCGGCTTGATCTACAAATTTGATAAAATCTTGGGGTGTAAAACGCGAGAGGGCTGATACGCAAAATTTCGGATTTTGCGATAAAAAATTCTCTGGCCTTGTATGTATATTGGTGAAATTACAACGCCCCCCGCCCGATATCCGGATTTTTTCGCCAATCTTTTTTGCATGATCAAGCACCAGAACAGAGCGGCCACGTTTAGCCGCTTGGCTAGCGCAAAATAGTCCCGCCGCGCCAGCACCAATGATGATCACATCAAAATTATTTATTCTTGTCACCCCGTAAAGCTTTTCAAAACCGTGCGCACACGAGCCAATGCCATTAAGGGAAAATAATGTCTATACATATTATAATTTAACATAAACGCCCGGCTTAACTCCGGCCCTTGTTTTAAACGGTCTTCCAATAAAGGGTCATTTAATTTTATGGTCGCCCCCACGCCATATCCGGGAAATCCGGTTCCCGTATATTCTTTTTCCTCCCATGTTCCGTTGGATTGGCGTTCAACCAACCAAGAGACACCGCGCTCCATCGCCGCTTGATCTTGCGGCCTTGCGCCAGCCGCTAACCCCATGAGAGCCCACGCAGTCTGCGAGGCAGTGGTCACGCCGCGCGCCATCATTTTAGAATCCATATAGGAAGCGCAACTTTCGCCCCACCCTCCATCTTCTTGTTGAACCTCCACAAGCCAGTCACACGCACGCTGTATATAGGGCGCACTCATATCCTCGCCAATGGCTTCTAAAGCCGGTAACACTGCGCCGGTGCCATAAACATAATTAACACCCCAACGACCAAACCACGCTCCGTTTTCTTCTTGCTCATCTCGCAAATAGTCAAGCGCACGGGCTAAAGCAGGATGGTTTGGGCGAAAACCGAGTTTGCCGAAAGCTTCAACAATATGTGCGGTTACATCAACAGAAGGCGGATCAAGGGCCTCACCAAAATCACAAAACGGAATTTTGGTGGTGATGGTTTTATTGTTATCTTTATCAAAAGCACCCCATCCGCCATTTTTGCTCTGCATACCAAGTAACCAGTTGACACCGAGATTAATTGACTTCTCGATGCCTTTTTCTTGCCACTGTGGGTCATCCCTGTAATGGGATAATACAATTAACGCCACTGCTGTGTCGTCTGTATCAGGATAGAAATTATTAAAATACTCAAACGCCCATCCCCCCGGCTCCACATCAGGCACTTTTTTTTGCCAATCCCCACGACGCAAAACCTGACGGTCCAATATCCATTGCACCGATTTTTCAACTTCTACAGGGTAAGTCTCTAATAAGTGCGCATCTTCTAGCGCTAAAAGGGACAAAACCGTATCCCAAACAGGCGATGTCGAGGCTTGAATAAAAGTTGCCTCCCCCACATCAACGCGCCATCGCGGATCATCAAGAGCACCAATAGTTTTCGCCATCACCGGATGATCCAAGGCATAGCCTTCATTAAAAATTGCCATCATGGAATAAACCCATGGGGGTTGAATGCCGCCCCACACACCATCAGCGTCTTGATGTTCGATAATCCATTCTAAAGCGCGCTTTTTTGCGCCTTTACGAAGCGGCGTGAAACCAACGGACTGACCCGCATGTAAAATTTTATCCGTAAATCTAAAAAAACTATCCCAAAAATCAGCACCCGCTTTTTTAGGCAACGTATAATCAAACTCTTCGCGTCCGTTTTTTTGTTCGCCCGTTTGGTTATTATCATCCTTAGACGGAAATAACTCATCTAATCGCCGCCCTTCGGGCAAGGGGCGTACGGGCCGCGAAGCGCATAAAACTGCAATCGGCATAAGGGTTGCGCGGGCCCATTGGGCAAAATTATAGATAGAGAACGCAAACCAGTTGGGAAAGTGAATGACCTCGACAGGCACATTCGGGGTTTGCTCCCACGGCCATTCCCCAATCAGCGCCAACCAATATCGCGTGAACACACGAATATTCGTCAGCCCCCCTTTTGAAAAAATCCACTCTCGCGCTTTTGTCAAAGCCGGATCATCAGCCGATATCCCCATAGACCGTAACGCTGCGTAAGCCTCTACGGTTGTATTAATATCACCCGCTGGCGCATCCTTATAAACTTCCCACGAGCCATCAGGGCGCTGGGTTGACGTTAATGCCTTCGCTAGACGGGGGCGAAGCGGATGATCTTCCAGACCAATAAACCAAAGGGCTAAAATCCACTGGGCTTCCATGCACACATTTGATTCAAGTTGCCCCACCCAATATCCTTCAGGGTTTTGGGCCGCCGCTAACCACTGACCACTATCGTTGATTGCCCCTTGCAACTGCGTTTGAAAGTTTGACCCTTCATAATTTGGTTGAGGTTTATCAGTTTTATTTCTTTTTGATTGCAATTGGTCAATCATCGTTTTCGTCATCTTCGTTTCACCATCGTCAATATTTTTCATAACAACCAACGCAAAATAAAATCGCAATAATAAAACAGGTATAACCCACTTGATTATACGCGGCTGCTCCCCAGCTTCATCTTAAAATTGATAATCTTTCAAGTCTATGACATTGCCCGAAACCACATCAAGACCACGCACTTTTAAGGAGAGTTTAAATCCATCACCATTCTTTTTGACTGTATAAAGATGATATTGCGCCGCAGGATGATATCCTTGTTCATCAGCCCCTTCCCCTCTTCCCGCATAAGATGCAGAGGCCACACCAATATGAGGAATATCACCATAGTGACCCTTTATTGTTTCAAAACAGGGGATATGTGCATGACCATGAATAACCAATCCGGCTTTCGAGGCCGCAATAATTTTATGAACGGCTTCAAGGTCATCAAGGGCTTTGCGTCGCTTCACCACACCTTTAACGGCTGGATGATGCAGCATGATCACCACAAAACTATTCTCGACTTCTTTTGAGTTCAACAATCTTACAAGCCGCTCTCTTTGCGGGGTGCCAAGGGCCCCTGTAGCAAGGCCCGGCAAGGTCGCCGGAGAGGAATTTACACCAATAAAACTAATGGAGCCCATACGGCGTAAATAAGGAAAATCATCAAACCCTTCAGGGGTACGGTCTTGATAATGCCCGTCAACGCCTTCTCTTTTCCCGCTCATATAAGCAGAAAGCTGGCCAAGGGTCTGAGACCATTGGGTGCGCACATAATTATCATGATTACCCGGTACAAAAAGTAAATTTTCCGGGGTACCCAGACTTTTCACCCATCGGGCGGCTTGATCAAACTCCGACGGTAAGGAAATGTTAGCGACATCTCCCGTAAGGGTGATTAAGTCCGGATTTTGCCCGGCAATATCATCGGTGATCTTTTGCAAAATAGAAGATGTGTGTTGATAACGCCGCCGACGGGACCAATTAGAATAGCCTATGATCCGCTTACTCCATAATTCACGCCCTTGTGGCTTGGTCATTATGGGTAAATGGGGGTCAGACAGATGAGCAAAACTAAGGTCGGTCATAATCAGGGAAAGATGGCTTTGAATAACATGTTAAAATCAAAGTCATCTCACACAAAAACCAGCGCAGCAAGACAAAAGAAACACCAGAGCCTAGAATAAAGAGCGCCTAGAATAAAGGGCGCCCAAAAATGGAGCGCCCTAAGTAGGGTTCGAGATTATATTAAAACAATGTGAATAAGTTAGGCAGCAACGTCATTTTTGCGCTTTCTCTTTGTGATATCATGGACCTCACAAATCGGCGCTAGTTCAACCACTTTTGCAATGGTTGCATCACATTCAGACATTTCATGGAAACTATTGGATTTACCGATAATTTCGTGATTAGCCGCCTTCAAAACAAAATAAGACTTCCCGTCAACACTGTTCTTTTTAACAAAGCGCTTGGGAATAAGGCAATTTTTCTTGATTGAGGCAATACCGTTAAACGCACTACGCTTTTCTTTATAGCTCTCACTCGATAATAGTACTCTTTCATACATATCAATAAACCGGAACCGGAATTCACCTGATTGATCTCTATAAACTTCGAATTTTCCCTGCATGAGTTTACCCTTCTCGTATTATCCCCCTAAACTTGCGCTTTTTAACAGCAAGGAAATGGCAAAAAAACGAAGGATATGTGGCAAAAACAAGGTAAATAAGACAAAAGGAGAAATTTCGACCAACACAAGAAAAATTATAGAGTAATTGGCCAATTAACCATGTAATGTTAGAATTTATAACCATAACAATATTCTGGATCAGGATATAAGTACGCACTACCCCTAAGAGTCTAAACTGAAAAGCGAGAAAAGATATAAAACGTTTTGGATCAGGCAAAACAGGCAACAACTTGAAAAAGGGGGTTATTTTGCAAAAAGAAGAAAACAGTTTAAGTAGATGTTCCAGAATCGTTCTCTTTTCCATAGACTGTTTTTATGAGTAATAAACCATCCAATTCCCATAAACCCTCGCTTTCGCAAAGAGCTATGCAGACCGTGCCGCGCCCCGAGAATACGGCCTCATCAGCCGCTTATCTCGAAGGTCTTAATGATGCGCAACGCGAAGCGGTTCTTAACACCCAAGGCCCGTTATTAATGCTTGCCGGCGCCGGCACCGGTAAAACCCGCGCACTCACCACACGTCTTGCCCATATTCTAAGTAGCCGGCTGGCTTGGCCTTCCCAGATTTTAGCAGTCACCTTCACTAATAAAGCCGCCCGCGAAATGAAACAGCGGATTGGCAAACTAATCGGTGACGAGGTTGAAGGCATGCGTTGGCTTGGGACCTTTCACTCTATCGCTGCACAAATATTGCGCCGTCATGCGGAACTGGTGGGATTAAAATCGAATTTTACAATTCTGGATACGGATGATCAGATCAGGCTATGCAAGCAGGTGATTGTTGATGCGGGTCTGGATGAAAAACGCTGGACCGGACGCGGCCTCGCCGCCATGATTGATGATTGGAAAAATCGCGGCCTTACGCCAGAAAAAGTCAATAAAGATGAAGCGTGGCTTTTTGCCGACGGGCAAGCGATTGAATTATATAAAGCCTATCAAGGGCGGTTAATCACACTAAACGCAGCCGATTTTGGCGATCTGCTTGTCCATAACCTGACCATTTTCCAAAGCAATGGGGATGTTCTCGCTAATTATCAAACACGGTTTTCTTATATGTTGGTGGATGAATATCAAGACACCAATGTTGCGCAATATTTATGGCTGCGATTGCTGGCCCAAAAACACAAAAATATTTGCTGCGTGGGGGACGATGACCAATCGATTTATGGTTGGCGTGGTGCAGAGGTCGAAAATATCCTTCGCTTTGAAAAAGATTTTCCCGGTGCGGACATTATTCGCCTTGAGCAAAATTATCGTTCAACTCCGTCAATTTTGGCCGCTGCTTCAGGCCTTATTAGTGCGAACCAAGACCGTTTGGGTAAAACCTTATGGACCAATCGGGAAGAAGATGAAAAGGTCAATATTCGCGGCGTTTGGGACGGCGAAGAGGAAGCCCGGAGCATTTGTGATGATATCGAATCCGAGCAGCAAAAAGGCCGATCCTTAAACGATATGGCAATTTTGGTGCGGGCTTCTTTTCAGATGCGCGCTTTTGAAGAACGGTTTAACACCCTTGGCCTCGCTTACCGCGTTGTTGGCGGGCCCCGTTTTTACGAGCGTGAAGAAACCAGAGACGCCATTGCCTATTTACGCCTTGTGCGCAGCCACGCCGATGATCTGGCTTTTGACCGGATTGCCAACAAACCAGCCCGCGGACTGGGCGGTAAAACCATGCAAACCATTCATCAATATGCTAGGGCCCGTAATATACCCAAGATTATGGCCTCAAAAATGCTGATAGAAAATGGCGAGCTTACGGGCGCTGGCAAAAACAAGTTAAGTGCGTTCATTCAAATGGTCGAACGCTGGAGTGCGGAAACACAAAATCAATCCCCCCGCGATTTAACCGAGCTTATTTTAGAAGAGTCAGGCTATACGGATTATTGGAAGAATTCTAAATCACCAAAAGCACCAGGCAAATTGGACAATCTTAAAGAGGTTGTGCAAGCGGTGTCTGAGTATGAAACCCTTGAAGCTTTTCTAGACCACGTTGCTTTAGTGGCCGAACACAATGAGGGATTTGCTGACGGGCAGGTTTGGTTGATGACCTATCACGCCGCGAAAGGTTTGGAATTTCCAGTGGTTTTCCTCCCCGGTTGGGAAGAAGGGGTTTTCCCCTCCCAACGCACATTAGATGAAGGCGGATTAAGCGCGTTGGAAGAAGAACGCCGTTTGGCCTATGTGGGCATCACCCGCGCCGAAGAAAGTTGCCGCATTTCATTTGCGGCCAACCGCCATAAGTATGGCCGATGGGAAAGCGCCCCCCCCTCGCGGTTTATCGATGAACTGCCTGAAGACCATGTGGAGATTTATTCCGAGTCCGGTCTATATGGAAATAGAACCGCCGCAAGTGATACATTATTAAATTTTGAAGCGGAGCTCGTTGACCAAGATTACGCAGCCTCAAACACGATTTGGCAAAGAGGCAAAAAGGCTGGCGGTAAATCTTCGTCTTATGCCGGCCATACAGCCCCTTCGTCACCACCATTAATTGAAGGGCGCTCAAAGACAATCGCAAGCCAAGCACCCGGTCAATCGCAATTTAATAAAGGCCAAAGGGTTTTCCACCAAAAATTCGGTTACGGTAAAATCACCCACTCGGAAGGGCAGAAACTAACCGTCGCTTTCGACCATAGTGGAGAAAAAAAGGTAATGGAGAATTATCTGGAAGCCGGGTAACCTCTTAAGGGCATACAAGAAAAGCCCACATTAATGGCGGTGTGATGATGGTTACTACCCCCTAAAACCTGTTTTACTATAACACGGTTGAATAGTAGATTTTACGCCCTTGAGAGCCTAACCGAAAAAGACAGAGCCGAAAAGGCATGAAATTGTTGAAACAAATGTCTGATCTACAACCTGCTGAGGGGGTTTTACGATCTTTGATTTAGGCCCTTAAAGTTAAAGAGACAGAGCCGAAAAGGCATGAAATTGTTGAAACAAACGTCTGATCTACAACCTGCTGAGGGGGTTTTACGATCATTGATTTAGGCTCTTGGCCATTTTCAATAATTTGCCCGTTGCATCCAGCTTTATTGAAGCCCATAACATCATTATTATCATCATTATGAAGGCCTTGAACCACAATTCTTTTCTTTTGCTCACAGGATAACCCTATGAAGGATAAACCTATTATGGATAACCCTATGAAAATTTTTGCACATTTATCGAAACCGGGCCTGTTGCCTCGGCATCTTCTCATGATGGTTAGCTTTTTGTTTTTGCTAATTGCATGTTCCGGACAAAAAGAGACGCAAAGCACAAAAGCCGATAGTGAAAATAGTCAAACTAAAACCAGAGTGATTATGCTAGGCGTGATCCACAGCCGTCATCTGGAAAGTACAAAATATTCAATTCCTTTTCTCACACGCACCATTCAGGAGATAGACCCGGATTTTATCATCACCGAAATTCCCCCGGATCGGTTTGATAAAGCTGTTGAAACGTTCGCGCAGACCGGTCAAGTCGAAGAGCCCCGCGTCAAACGGTTCCCTGAATATACGCAAGTTGTCTTCCCCCTTACCACATCCATGAAATTTGAAATCATCCCCGCCGCCGCATGGACACAGCCCATGGCCGAATATCGTCAATCCGCCCTTAACAAACTAGCCCGCGACGAAACAAGAGCAAATGACTGGAAAACCTATACAGCCGCTTTAGATGCAATGAATGATAAATTAAAAAATGTGGAAGATGACCCATTTTATATCCATACGGATGAATATGATGAAATCATAAAACAGGGTTTAACACCCTATGCAGAGCTATTTGCCAATGATTTGGGCCGCGGTGACTGGACGCAGATTAACAAAGACCATTATGCCCTAATCTCTGCCGGATTAGATAAAATGAGTGGCCAAGGAAAAACGGCCCTGATCACTTATGGCGCAGGACATAAATATTGGTTTTTGGAACAATTAAAAAAACGCAAAGACATCACCCTCGTAAGCCCTTTGCCTTATCTAGAAATTGCCAAAGCTGCTCAATAGAACTACGAAAAGAGACAGCAAATTCATCTCCTCCACAAATTATTTAAACGAACAGGTTTACCTATACTATGCCAACCATCGACCCAACTTTTAAGCTGACATGGCGCGGCAATGAGAATGATATGTCTTTTATCGCCGATTTGATGTCAGACGCATTAAACCCGCCCGCGCAGGCGGTCAGCTTGCGCAAGGCGATCAAAGATGGAGAACCACACCCAACCGAGTGGCTGGCCGAAGCCTATTTTCCAGACCCCCCTGATATGCTTTCAATCAAAAATCTATTCAGCCATGTTATGGAAAAACAAGAACCTTGGCACGAACCGTTTTTTGAAGAATTACAAAATGATGACTGGGTGAAGTTTGCCCTTGGCTCCCTCGGACCGATTACCGCCGGACGGTTTTATCTTCATGGTGCCCATGATCGGGAAACCATTCCGTTAGATGATAAAATTATTCCCATAGAGATTGAAGCCAATCAGGCTTTTGGCACCGGTCACCACCCGACCACAGCAGGGTGTTTGATGTTACTAGACCGCTTCGCCGGCTGGGCCCCACAAAATGTACTGGATCTTGGTTGTGGTTCCGCCGTTTTGGCCATCGCCGCCACAAAAATGTGGGCACGCCCAATAACCGCCAGTGACATAGATGCAAAATCTGTCGAGATCGCCGAAGAAAATGTTCATCTGAACGGCGTCGCTGACAAAGTCGATATTTTTGAAAGCGAAGGGTTTGACAATCCGGCGCTGGCACAAAAAGCACCATTTGATTTTGTTTTCGCCAATATTCTAGCAGGCCCGTTAACGCAATTAGCCCCGGATATGGCAAAATATATTGGTAAAAACGGACGCGTTATGTTGGCCGGATTAATGGCCGATCAAGAGACAAAAATAGTTGATGCCTACACTCAAAACGGCTTTCGTCAAATTAATCGCCTTGACCACGCCACATGGCCCGTGCTGCTTTTCGTTAAAGAATAGAATTTTTTAATTAACCATTAAAACCGGATATAAATTCGTATACCAACATTTGAGGACAAAATGTTTCAAACTTATGACCCCGTCTCCGACCGATCTTTTGCATCCAAGCATTTGCCGCTTTTACGTGAAGTCATGAAAGCCCAATCTCTGGACGGATTTTTGGTTCCCCATGATGACGAATATCAAAATGAATATATTCCAGCCTATGCGGAAAGGCTAATGTGGGTATCGGGGTTTTCTGGCTCTGCCGGTTCCGCCATCATCATGCAAGAAAGGGCCGTTATCTTCGTGGATGGTCGCTACACATTGCAAGTCCGTGACCAAACAGACGATCATTTTTTTGAGTTTGAAAGCCTATCGGAAAACCCGCCCCATAAATGGCTCGCCCAAAATACCAAATCGGGCCAAACGATTGGATATGACCCGATGTTGCATAGTGTGCATGGGCTTTCCGCTCTTAAACAAGCGGCGCAAAAATCCGGATGCACCCTCGTGCCTGTTGCGAGAAACCCCATTGACGAAGCATGGGATGACCAACCGGCCCACCCTGATGCAAAAATAGTCCCGCACCCTCTTAGCCATGCGGGAAAAAGCGCAGAAGAAAAACGCGCACGCATTGCCGAAGACTTAACGCAAAGAGGTATTGATGCCGCACTCATCACGGCGCCGCCTTCTATTGCATGGGCTTTTAACATTCGCGGCGGCGATGTTGATCGCTCCCCCCTCCCCCTTAGCCGCGCCATTTTATATAAAGATGGAAAAGCCGATATCTTTTTTGATGAACGAAAAAATTCCAACTCCCTCACGCAACATCTAGGCTCGGATGTGTCAGTCCATAACGAAACCCGGGTAAACGCGGTCCTGCAATCACTTGCCCAAAAGAAGCAAAAAATTCTGCTTGATGCAGGCAGCACACCGATTGGCTATGCAGACCTTTTAAAATCGGAAGGGGCGGTGATCGTTCATGGTGATGATCCGTGTGCGTTACCCCGCGCTTGCAAAAATGAAACAGAGATAAACGGCACCAGACAAGCCCATATTCGCGACGGCGTCGCCGTTACCCAATTTCTTCACTGGTTTGCCCACGAAGCACAAGATGGCGAAACTGACGAAATCACCGCCGCCAAAAAACTGGAAGAGTTTCGGGCGCAATCCGATGAACTAAAAGATCTATCATTTGATTCTATTTCTGGTTCAGGCCCTAACGGAGCCATCGTGCATTATCGTGTCAGCACGCTCACCAATCGCAAACTTGAAAAACAGTCTTTGTTTTTAATTGATAGTGGTGGTCAGTATAAAGACGGAACGACTGATATTACACGCACTTTGCCCGTTGGCACCCCCAGTGACGAAATGAAAGATCGCTTTACCCGTGTCCTGAAGGGACACATTGCCCTTGCAACCGCACGCTTTCCAACTGGCACGAGTGGACACCAGCTGGACGCATTTGCGCGGCGCCCATTATGGGAGGCAGGCCTTGATTATGACCACGGAACCGGCCACGGGGTCGGCAGTTTTCTTGGAGTGCATGAAGGCCCCCAACGTATTGCAAGTTGGCCAAATCCTGTGGCGCTGCAACCGGGCATGATCTTATCGAACGAGCCGGGATATTATAAATCCGGCGAATATGGTATCCGGATTGAAAACCTGATCGTGGTAAAACCGCTTTCTTCTATTAAAGAAGGGGAACGCCCAATGATGGGTTTTGAAACAATCACCTTGGCCCCTATTAATCTTGATATGATCGACCCTTCTATTTTAACACAAATAGAAATTGATTGGCTTAATGATTATCATCATCGGGTTAGGGAGACCTTATCTCCCCTATTGCCAGCCCCTATCGCCGATTGGCTAAAAGACGTAACGAAGCCGCTTTAACGCGTTTAATGGCCCCTATATCAAGAAAACGAATTGAGGAAATAGGCCCAGAGGGTAAAGGCTCAATAGCCCTAACTTTATAATGACCATTTTTTCATATTGTCACCAAGAGCAGCTAAGTCTATCAAGCATATGCCTGATAGACTTATGCGGTATAAATTATTAGGCATGAGCCAAAATGTTTAAAGGATAAATAGATGGATTTTTACGCAGCGCGCAAGCATATGGTTGATAGTCAGGTCAGGCCCAATGATGTGACGAATTTAGCGCTACAACATGCGCTGGAAACCATTCCCCGTGAAAATTTCTTGCCGGGCCACCTGAAAAATCAGGCCTATATTGAGTGTGAGCATGTTTATAATGGCGATAAAGGCACCCCAGAAAATGAAGGATCAACGCGCATTCTTTTAAAAGCGCGTGATTTTGCCAAGCTCGTTGCGGGCGCGGCTCCTCGCAAAACAGACCTGGTTTTGGATGTGGCTTGCGGTAGTGGCTACGCAACAGCGATATTAGCCCAATTAACAGAAATGGTTGTGGGCGTAGAAAGCGATGAACATCTGCGCACTCTAGCCCAAGAAAACCTGTTAAGCCTTGATATTGATAATGCGGCCATTGTCGAAGGGGAGCCAGCCGAGGGTGTCTCCAGTCAGGGGCCCTATGATTTGATATTTATCGGCGGAACCATCTCCCAAGAACCAACCACCCTTTTAAACCAGCTTAAACCGGGCGGAAAACTTGCCACATTCTGGAAGCAAGGCGCCGGCGCAACAGGTATATTATACACACGCAATAATGAGAGCTTCAGCCGGATTGAGTTATTTGACGCTGGCACCAAAGCGGTTTTGACCGAGTTTACAGCAAAACCGGCCTTTACTTTCTAAATAAAATCCTTTTACGGGTGATCTACTTATCCATTTCTTCTTATGGTTGAAACCCCCTAAAGGCCCACCTTAAAACCCGCAAGGGGCGTTTAGCGGATTGCAAGCCAGATTGCACATAAGACCCTATTAAGAATGGCTTTATTAAGTTAGACTATTATGACTATTCATATGGGGTGTCTCTTTAACAAAAATTTATTCTAAAAATTTAGCAAAAGAGTATAATGTCCCTAAGAGCCTAAACAAAAAGCGAGTTTAATCATGAAAGATTGTGGATCAGACCGTCGTTAGCCCCGAACCGATACGTCTCAGGCTCTTAGCTCTAAGGTCTTCTGGCTTTAAGGTGAGCGCCGAAACCATGTGACTATATTGAAACATATGTCTGATTTACGACCTCTTAAAGGGACTTTACGATTTTTGATTCAGGCTCTAGGGTTCATGGCTTGCTTTCAGGGAATTTTTAACGCCATTACTATTTTATCAAGTTGAAGTTTATCCGGACGAGTATATATGACCAATTTTCCCCCTAAAAGAGTAGCAAAAACAATCTCTTCGCGCTTATTTGCCGCCGCTTCCATAATGAGCATAAGCATAACAACACCTTTTGCTTATGGTGAAACTCTTCAAGACGCGCTACAGCTTGCCTATAATTCCAACCCCACGATCAAAGCCGAACGCGCCCAATTACGCGCTAGTGACGAATTAAAAGCCCAAGCCTTGGCCGCCCTCCTGCCGCAAATTAGCGGACAGGGCAGTTTTTTGAATGCGGAGATTTCGCAAACTTCAACCGCCGGCGGACCCTTTGATCAACAAGGGGTCCCCCTTGATCAACTTTCGGCCTCTGCCAATGGCGACCTCCTTTTGTTTGACGGGTTTTCCAGTATTCACGCAGTGCGTCAGGCCGCTTCCCAAATCCATGCCGCTGAAGCGCAACTTATTAGCGTCGAACAAAATCTCCTCAACCAAGTTGCCACCGCCTATTTTGACGTGGTGCGCGATATGGAAGTTTTTAGCTTCAACAGCGCCAATGTGGACGTATTATTCAAACAGCTGGAACAAGCGCAAGTGCGATTTCGGGTGGGAGAAATCACCAAAACCGATGTTGCCCAAGCCGAAGCCCGCTTGGCGGGGGCACGGTCCAATCTAACCAATGCCAGCACCCAATTAGCCGTTAGCCGCGCCGTCTATGTTCAATTGGTGGGGCAATCTCCCGGTACGTTGGAAACCAATCTTCCATCACCAACCCTACCCGCGACATTGGATGAGGCTGTTAGCCTCGCAAGAGAGATCGCACCATCAATTTTAATCGCGCGCTCCACAGAAGAAGCATCACAACGCGGTATACGGGTGGCAAGGGGCCGTTTTGCACCCACCATTACGGCCACGGCAAACTATCAGTTTGCGGAAGAACCAAGTACGTTTATTAGCGAAAGTGAAACTTTTGCCTATGGGGCAAGGATTAATGTACCCATCTTTCAAGGGGGTAATAGGTTCTCACAAGTCCGTCAGGCCAAAGCCGTAAATGACAGAGACCGCCAACGGATTTACGAGGCCGAGCGCCTTGTGCAAGCACAAGTTGTCTCCGCATGGGAACAACTAACCGCTGCCAAAGCCAATATAGTCTCCGCGCAAACCCAGGTCGAAGCCAATAATCTGGCATTGCAAGGGGTCAAAAAAGAAGCCTTGTTCGGGTCACGCTCTACCCTTGATGTTTTAAACGCCGAGCTGGAAGCATTGAACAGTCAGGTTGGTCTTGCCACTGCAAAACGCAATGCCAATGTTGCAACCTATAGTTTATTGGCATCAATCGGCATGTTCACACCAGAATCCGTTGGCATTGTTGACAATGTGGAATTAAAGCGCGGGGGCATACGCCTACCCGATCGCTTCCCCAAATTCCCATAACTGTAAACCAGCCACGACGAATAAACATAAGAAAGCCTTAAAGAGTTTTCATAACCACATATCAGTATTGTTTAGTTCATTCCAATAATTTTGAGGTTCCGAAATGTTAGCAAAATTTTCAACTATAGCGGTTTCCACAATAATCTGCTTACCAACTATTTACCCCTCAAGCACCCATGCCTCAGCGTTTGGAGCAAACCAAGAAGAAGATAAAAAGGAAGTTATTTACGCACTGGCCGAGCTCGAAGCCTTAACCTTGCGGCAGTTAAGACCAGATGAGAGAGACGAACTCGCTTCAAGTGACGA
>CALLPQ010000134.1 GCA_938015425.1 uncultured Parvularculaceae bacterium
AAGGGAGTTATACTTAAGGGGAGGCCAGAGAATAGGTCAGAGGAGATATCAGAGGAGAGGTCAGTTTTTTTGTTTTTGCGTGAAGTTTGGGATCGCTTGATCATGGATATTTCTTTCATATTTTGGCCAATTTCGTTTAAATGGCCAATTTCGTTTAAAATGAACGTGGATATCATTTTAGGGCTGCCTACGTATATGGTTTATCGGTCAATGGTTGAAAATTATAATCTGTTCTGGGCTAAACCTCAAACCTAACTTGTGATCTACCCCCTTTTAAGTTTCATCGAATGAAATAGATATTCATAGAGGTAGGGGATTTAACTTTGTTTTGGGATAAAATCGGCCCAATATGATTGGACGTTGTCGTGATAAAATGATGCGCGGTTGATCCAAGAGCCAAGAGAGTGAGGGAGTTATATGTCTGATAAAAGTGTGGGTGGGACCCACTCCCAAAATAGCACCCCAAAGATTGCTGTTATCGGGTCGGTAAATCTTGATTTCATTATTCAAACACAAACCCTGCCTAAGGCTGGTGAGACTATTGGTAACGGAAGTTTTCTTTCTTTGCCGGGGGGTAAAGGGGCCAATGTTGCGCTTATGGCCAAGCGTCTTGGTGCCGAGGTGACACTTTTTGCCTGTCTTGGGGATGATGGTCAGGCGCAACCGGCTTTAGCCAGTTTAAAAGCCGAGGGCGTTAATCTTGATCATGTTCAGTATCTGGATGATCACCCAACCGGAATTGCTTTTATCAATGTCTCGGCAGAGGGAGAAAACCAGATCGCTGTGGCATCTGGCGCGAATATGGCATTTTCGCCAAATCATTTGGGGAACATAAAAACCGATGCAATCTTAACGCAATTTGAAATACCTGACGGGGTGATTTTAGACGCTATCAAGAAAACCGATTGTTTTGTTTGCCTGAATGCCTCGCCCATCGGATCGGATTTGACGCCGTTTTTAGATTATGTTGACCTACTGATCGTTAATGAGGGGGAATATGAGGCTTATGAGACGGCTTTGACCCCCTATAAGGGGTTGGTGGCCATTACCCTTGGGGCGAAAGGGGCGAAGATTGTGCAAGAGAAGGTCGAACTTGCCAAGGCAACACCGCCGCCCGTTAAAGCGGTAGATACAACCGGCGCGGGGGATAGTTTTGCCGCCGCGTTGACGGTTGCCTTAATGGAAAAGCAGCCTATTAAAGAAGCCCTTGAATTTGCTTGTTGCGTTGGCGGGTTAACCACGACCAAAATGGGCACACAATCAGCAGCACCCTATCGCCATGAAGTAGAGGCCGCATTAAATCCAGTGAAATAATTGCTTATGATTTTTTTTAAGAATATTTTTCCAGTTGGGTAATCAATAAATCAAAAAACTTTTCATGATTAACGTGATGGGCCCATTTTACATTTTTGGGCAGTGGTTTTGTGTTCCAAAAATCCAGAACACAATGCCCCCGCGCTAAAGGCGAATCCGCTTCAACCCTTAGATTGCACTGTTTGAACTCAAATAAATCCTCTTGAAGGAGATAGGCCATAGTGCATGGGTCATGTAACGGGCCGCCATCAATCCCGTAGCGATCAATCTCAAAGCGGCTATAATCTTGCAGTATCTGGTGGGCCGCTTGAGCAACTTTATTGTTGATGGATTTAATGCGCGCCAGAATATCGGGGGAGGATAAGACCTGATGCGTAACATCAAGACCAAAAACCGTAATGGGACGCTCGCATTCTAAAACTATTTGTGCTGCGTGGGGGTCTACATAAAAATTAAACTCTGCAGACGGTGTAATGTTTCCCCCTTCGCGATAAGCACCGCCCATCAGCACGATCTCTTTTATCTTTGGAGCAATTTTTGGTTGGCGCGTTAAAGCGGTCGCAAGGTTGGTTAAGGGGCCGGTTGGAACAATAGTGATTGTTTCATCTTCTGAACCCAAAAGAGTATCAATCAAAAAATCGACACCGTGTTGAGTTTGTAGCGGCATTTGAGGGGTATAAATTTCTATCCCGTCAAGGCCCTCGCGCCCATGAACTTCTTCGGCCGTGGCAAGGGGGTGATGAAGCGGTGCGTCGCATCCCGCATAAACGCGGATGTCTGTATGCTGCGTTAATTCACATAGAATGCGAGCATTCCTGTGGGTTTTCTCGAGTGATGTATTGCCGGCGACAGCAATGACGCCTAGAATATCAAACCTATCGCGTGCAGCAAAGGCCATAAACAGGCTAATCGCATCGTCTTGGCCCGGATCACAATCAAGGATGAGTTTTCGTGTCATGGAAAAGCTTTCTGTTAAATGTTATGCAGGCGATCTATGCGGGCGATCAATACCCGCTAATAATTTTTTCAATCTCTGTCTCGCTATCGCTTTTGTTACAGTTTCATATCCATCTTGTAAGCCCGTTCTGGCAATGGTTTTGTCTTACGAAGTTCTTCAATGGTGCAGCCGCGTAATTCATGAGGGAATACCAACCATTTGCTGGTTTCGTGGATATAAAAATCAGGCACACGATCGGTTTTATTTTTAGTGGGTTTGTAATAAACCGTCGCCACGCGAATATCATCGGGCGTGTTGCGGCGACATTTTTCACGGAGCCGATCAATGATGGCCTGCACACTGCGGCCGCTATCAAATACATCATCGATGATGAGTAATTGATCGTCAACATTGATGGTATCGACAAGATGTTGCAACCCGAGGACTTGCACATTGTCGGCTTGAACCGTGCCCCCCTCATAAGAAGAGGTGCGAATGGCAAAATGGTTTGTCGGGCAATTATAAAGTTCTAACACCTCTTGTATGGCAATACCAACCGGTGTGCCGCCACGCCATACGCCTAATATATAAGAGGGGCGATAGCCGCTTTCCAAAATCTGGATGGCAAGTTCAAATGAATCCTTGAGCAGTTCATCTGCGGTAATGAAAACCTTATCCATTATATCTATTCCTGTTAAGCTAGGGGCATCTTATGTGAGGTTGCTTTAATAATATGCTGCTTGATTATTTGTTATGGGCCCAGTGATATTGCCCAATGATGTTAAATGACACAATATTGATTCTCTTATGAGCCATCATAGCAATTGAATTTTGGTTGCAAATCGAATTTGCGATTTTGTGTATATATATTTGCCAAAATATACTAGTTATGGTTTTGAAAATGGGGGTGACCGTGAAAAAAGGGTGTCATGGAAAAAGAATTGGCTAAGGACTATGTCATCTTTGGGGCGGGGCGCGTGGGCGTTAATATGGCGGGCTATTTAAAAAGCCTTGGCCATAAAGTCTCTTTGGTCAGTCATGATAAGGTCAAGAGCGCACCAGATGATTGCGCCCGATTGGTTACCAGTGCGGACATTGTAGCGGCGGCCCTTCCTGATACGAAAATTGGGAAATGGTTTGATCAATGGAAAAACAGACTAACCGATAAACCGGCCATTCACTTTTCCGGTGCACTGACAATTTCGGGTATGTTTGGATATCACCCTTTATTTTCTTTTCCGGTTCACAAGTTAAGTGAGCAGCAATTAGAAAAAATAGTGTTTGCCTGCCCCCAGAGAGGACCGGATTTTGCAGCAATTTTTCCGGGGGCGCAAAATCCGAATTTTGTTATTCCCGATCATGAACGTGGGCGTTATCATGCATTAGCAGTTTTAAGCGGAAATTTTATCAGCTTTTTGATGAACCAGACCCAGCAAGAGTTTGCGGCTTATTTTACGCAAGGTGGATTGAATGAAATGAACGCGGATGTTTTTGGTACTTATATAAAAAGCGTTATGGACCGGTTTGCCGAAAATCCGGCAAACTCCATGACTGGGCCGATTGCGCGGCATGACCGTCTAAGTGTTGAAGCCAATCAAAATGCTCTTGAGAAAGATGAAATATTAAGAACCTTATATGCGGCTTTTTTACAAGCGGCTTGGCCTGATTATGGGCCTAATTATGGGTCTGATTATGGTTCAGATAATAATATAAAAAATGATAAGTAATAAACAATAGAGCGATAGTGACCGATGAAAATTTGTACGACTAAAGATCAACTAAAGACAATTTTATCCGAGCATAGAAAAAAAAATGAACAAATCTCTTTTGTACCTACAATGGGGGCATTGCATGAGGGGCATTTATCGCTCATTGATTTAGCAAAAAAATCATCCGATTGTGTTGTGGCCAGTATTTTCGTTAATCATTTACAATTTAGCGAGGGGGAGGATCTGGATGAATATCCACGGCAAATGTTGGCCGATCAAAAATTGCTGGAGGGGCGTGGCTGTGATATTCTATTTGCACCCGGTCATAGTGATCTGTTTGATGATGATTTCTCGACCCATATCCGGGTTGAGGGCATAACCCAAAATCATTGCGGCGCGACACGGCCCAATTTTTTTGGGGGTATTGCCACCATTGTCACTAAGCTGTTGATGATTGTTTCCCCCCATATGGCTGTTTTCGGGGAGAAAGATTTTCAACAACTGGCGATGATCAAGCGTTTGGTGCGTGATCTGGATATTCCAGTGGACATTCTGGGCGGGGCCACCGTGCGGGAGAGTGATGGTTTGGCGATGTCCTCGCGAAATCAATATTTATCAAAAAAAGACCGTGCTGTTGCACCGCTTTTGCAAAACACCCTAAAGAACATTGTTGATAGGGTGTATAATGAGGATATTTCTTGGCAAGATATTCACGCCGAAGCCATTGCGCACCTCAACAATGCGGGATTCACAAAAATTGATTATATTGACCTTGTGGATAGCGCTGATTTGTCCATGATAGATGATATTGATGCGATAAGGCAGGGTAAAGTGAAGGGTCGTTTATTGGCTGCCGCATGGATTGGCAAAACACGTTTGATTGACAATATTGCCATTTAACATAACCAAAGCGCATATTATCCAGCTGGCTTTGCTATTCTGTTTCGGCTTTAAAGCCTTATCTATGATATAGTCTTTTTTGTGATTGAGCGCCATAACCAGCCATCAAATAAGATTAGGTTTTGCTTTTGGGGGGGTGATAAACTTCTTGTTCCGAAGGGAAGGTTTTGTCTTTAACCTCTGCTGCGTAATCGGCAACGGCCTTCGATATAATTGTGTTTAAGGTCGCGAACTTTTTGACAAATTTTGGTGTGTGTTCAAACAATCCTAACATATCCTCGGTGACCAATATCTGGCCGTCACATGCAGGTGAGGCCCCAATGCCAATAGTTGGTATGGGAATGGATTTCGTGAGGTCGCGCGCAACGGGTTCAATAACGCCTTCAAGAACAATAGAAAAAGCTCCCGCCTTGGTAACGGCTTTTGCGTCTTGTTCAAGTTCTTCAATTTCTGCCTTGGTTTTTCCAACAACTCTATATCCCCCCGTTGACATAACCGCTTGAGGGCGCAAACCAATATGGCCCATGACGGCAATGCCGCGTTGGGTCAAAAATTCTATAGTGGGGGCTTGTAGAACCCCGCCTTCTATTTTAACAGCGTCTGCGCCTGTAGTTTTTAATATTTGAACGGCGGTTTCGTGGGCTTGTTGGGGACTGGCTTCGTAGCTACCAAAGGGCATATCAACAACGACAACGCAGTTAGGGTTTGCCCGCATCACAGCGTTGGCGTGTAAAATCATTTCATCGACCGTGACCGGCACCGTAGAGTTATGGCCGTGCATGACCATGCCGACGGAATCGCCCACCAATAACAAATCCACATGGGGATCAAGTAAAACGGTCATGGGCGTGGTGTATGCGGTCAAGCAAATAATGGGCTCTTTATTCTTTCGGGACCGGATAGAGGCAACGGTAGTTTTTGGTTTTTGATCTAATTTAGACATAATGCTCGTTTGGGGAATGCGGACGGCAGACTTACAAATCAGGCTTGAGGTAATAGATTTTAAAGATAGGAATATAGGGTTAGCAGTCTTTTTTTTAGCTCTAACTCTTCCTACTGAAACTCTTCCTAATGTAATTTTGCCGTAAGCTCATCACCTGTTCGGTGATATCTTTTTTGGTTTTGTGATCACTATAGTTGCCAAAATCAATCTGTAAAAAGAAGATTAATGTTAGAAATTTAGATACTCATCCAAACCATAGATAACGGGGTTCATGATTGGTCAGAAAATAACCCATTTCCGTAAAATTCTGTCTCGACAGGATGGAATGAGTGGTTTTTGACGTATCAGATATTTGCAGATTCATGATCTTTTCTTACATCAATCATCAGCAAACCGTTAATGAAGATATACGGCTTATTTCATAAAAGCGCAATCTAATAAAACTGGCAATCT
>CALLPQ010000135.1 GCA_938015425.1 uncultured Parvularculaceae bacterium
CAAGCGATGCCGCCGCGCCGCCCAATACCGATATTTATATGGCCGACATAATTATTACGGATCAGGGACTTTCCATACAAAATCCCAAACCCGTTGCCGTGGGGGCAGGATATGATAATCAACCTTATTTTCTACCCGACAGTGGGAGCTTTGTGTATTCGTCGCAAGGCGAAAGCGGCAAAACAGATATTTGGCGCTATGAAGTTTTAACAGGTCAACATTCACAAATCACCAATAGCCCTGAACAAAGTGAATATTCCCCCCGCCTCATGCCAAACAAAACCCATATTGCCTTTATTCAAGAAAATCCAACGGGCGATGACACACGGCTTCACAAAATTGCTTTACCTAACAATCTGTATTCTGATAGTTTAACCGCTTCGGTTGAAGATGCACAAAATAGGCAAGAACCAAAACACATCATAGAATTCGGCCCCCTTGGATATTACGCTTTTACAGGCGATGAAAAAACCGCCTTTGTTTTTTACCGCAGTGAACCACCGACCCTTTATCAAGTGGATGTGGCGTCCGGTGTAAAAACAAAAATTGCCAATAATATTGGTCGCCCACTCCACCCCTCCCCGAACGGGGACGGGCTCTATTTCACCATCAACCAAGAAGAAGGCCCCCGCATATTACATTTTCATCATAAGGATGACGGCAAGACCAGAGCTCTTTTCCCTTTAAAAGGCGCCACGGAAGAATTCGCCCTTTTTCCCCTTGCTCAAAAAGTTACCCTCGATGAAAAAGTTGAACTCGCAAATTCAGCCAGCCCTGACCTAACAGGGTTCCTGACCGCAGATGGCGGCGCAATTTATTACCGCACCGATAACCCATCAGACCAATGGCAGAAAATAGCCGATTTCACCCAAGCCGGCCTGAGCAATATTTCTCGCATGTCGGTAAGCCAAGACAAAAAAAGAATAGCCTTGGTCACCAACAACCAGAATTAGACAAAACCAGAATGAGAATTGAATTTCATCAGCACGGTTTTACTATATCTATCCAGGTTTGGCTTGATGCTGGTCTAAGTCCGGTTTTTAGATATTAATCCCGCTTTTCGTATTGATACCCTCACCTCTTATTGACAAAACACTTTAAAATTACGGGGTTTTCCATAAATAAAAATAAAACCGCACCAAAAATATTAAATTTTACAATATGTTATAGGCTTTTTTGTTTTTTATTGCCCGAACGCTTGAAGCAAGGGGCAATAGTCCTTATTATAGATGATCACCGAATTTACAGGATTTGGCCGCGATGACCTCGCGGCCATAATCTTTTTTGGGTTTTTGACGAAAGAACATGACTGATGGAAAAAATACCAATGACCGTTGCCGGCCATGAATGGCTGGAAGAAGAGCTAAGACGGCTAAAAAATATCGAGCGCCCTGAAGTAATTCAGGCGATTGCCGAAGCACGTGCCCACGGGGACCTATCAGAAAACGCGGAATATCACGCAGCTAAAGAGAAACAAGGCTGGATCGAGGGACAAATCCTTGAATTCGAGGACAAAATTGGCCGTGCCCAAGTTATTGATGTGGTTAAACTGTCAAGTGAAACGGTTATCTTCGGGGCTACAGTTACGATTTTGGACGAAGATACTGAAGAAGAAAAAACCTATCAGATTGTTGGTGATTTTGAATCAGATGTGAAAAAAGGTAAAATCTCGATACAATCCCCTATTGCCCGCGCTATGATTGGCAAAAGCGAAGGCGACAGTATTGAAGTTGCCGCCCCCGGCGGGTCCCATGCCTATGAAATTATGAAGGTGGCCTTCATTTAATTCGGGAAATAATCAATATTTATTAAGGGAAATAAACATGGGGAAATGGCGTCAAAAGAGCCCGAAAGGGCTTGCCCTACCCGTGTTTTTCCTTTATTCAGCGCCGACAAATGTAAAAGATTTTACCAAAAGCTATGATCTGGAATTTTAACAGCTGTGTATGATGATTTTGCAGACAGATTAACGTAACCATACAATAACAGATAAAAGAGGGCCGCCATGGCTAACACTGAAGTATTTTATTGCGAAGTTCGTAAACGTACCGGCACTGGTGGTGCACGTGAAGCCCGCCGTGAAGGGTGGATCCCCGGTATTTTGTATGGTGGCGACGAAGACCCTGTTGCGATTAACCTTCGTAAAAACGAAGTTTTTAATGCGGCTGCCAAAGGTGCCCTAAAATCCCAAATGCTGAAAATTGACGTACCCGGTCAAAAAGAATTGCAATCGGTTCTCGCTCGCGATGTTCAACTTGATCCGGTTAAAGACTTACCAATTCATGTTGATATGATGCGCATTAGCGAGAAAACGCGGATTAATATCGAAGTTTCAGTGCGCTTTATTAATGAAGAAACCTCGCCGGGCATCAAAAAAGGCGGCGTGTTAAATATTGTACGCCACACTGTTGAAGTGAACGCACCGGCGACAGCTATTCCGGAATATCTCGAGTTTGACATTTCCGAAGCTGATGTGGGCGACTCTATTAATATTTCCGGTACTGATTTGCCGAATGGTGTGAAGCCCCTCATCACTGACCGTGACTTTACAGTTGCTACCATCGCGGCCCCGTCTGCTCTACGCTCTAGCGATAGTGATGATGAGGGTGAAGCACAAACAACTGATGAAGAGGCAACACAAGCAGAAGCAACAGAGGGTGGCGAAAAAGAATAAAAGCCTAGCTTTTATCAATCATTGCCTGATGTTAATCATGTCTCCACCATTATGTCCCCTATTATAATCCGTAGGGGCCATTAAATTCGCCTTTACTGTGCTTGGATTTTTATAACGGGAGATCAAACCTATGCTTGTATTGGTCGGTTTAGGTAATCCCGGGGCACAATATTCGGGCCACCGTCATAATATCGGATTTATGGCAGTGGATGCCATTGCAGATCATTTTAATTTTGATGCCCCCCGCGCCAAATTTAATGGGACAGTTCAAGAAGGCTATATTGAACAAAAAGAAGGTGGGCGCACAAAAACCATCATTTTAAAACCCCACACCTATATGAATGATTCGGGCAAAAGTGTTGCGGCCCTTGCGCGATTTTACAAAATTGCCCCCCAGGATATTATAGTATTTCATGATGAGCTAGACATCGCCCCCGGCAAAGTTCGTACCAAACAAGGGGGCGGACACGCTGGCCATAACGGGTTGCGCTCTATCGACTCCCACATTGGTAAAGATTTCATTCGTATACGTATCGGTATTGGCCATCCCGGCTCTAAGGCCGCGGTACATAATTATGTTTTAGGCAATTTCGCAAAAGCCGAATCACAATGGGTGGAACGCATTCTGGATGCAATGGCGCGATCGGCCCCCTTTCTGGCCGACCATGAAAATAAAGGGTTGGAGCGGTTTCAAAGCGAAGTCGCCCACCAATTCCAACCAAATACACATTCTTCTCCTAAAACAGCCCCGAAAGGCGGCTCTAAAAAACCTTCGACCTCAAACGAAAACAATAAAGCCCCCGAATCAAACAGCGGCACGGGCACAAACACTAACGATGGTAATAATAAGGGCAACAAAAAGGATAAGAAAACTGTTTCTTTCAATCCCTTTCATGATGCTTTAAAAAAGATATTGCCGGGTAAGGATGAAAACGGGATAGAATAAATGCATCCTCACTATCAATAATCCAAATGGGGTTATCCAAAACTGAAACCAGAATAAATCGCAACATTGACCATGCCTTAACAAGATTTTGATCATGCGAGCAAACAAACTTCAAGAGAGAATAAAATGGGATTTCAATGCGGCATTGTCGGCCTACCAAATGTGGGAAAATCAACACTTTTTAACGCGCTTACGAAAACCGCGGCGGCCCAAGCAGAAAACTACCCCTTTTGCACAATCGAACCCAATGTGGGTGATGTCGCCGTGCCCGAGGCAAGGTTACATAATCTAGCCCGTATTGCCGGATCGCAAAGCACCATCCCTGCGCGTATCCAATTTGTTGACATTGCCGGATTGGTAAAAGGCGCCTCCCAAGGGGAAGGCCTTGGCAATCAGTTTTTGGCCAACATTCGTGAAGTCGATGCCGTGGCCTATGTATTGCGCTGTTTTGAAGATGACGATATCACCCACGTTTCAGGTAAAATTGATCCGTTAGCAGATTTTGAAGTGGTGGAAACAGAGCTTATGCTCGCTGATCTTGAAAGCCTCGAGAAACGCAAAAACAATCTTGAAAAGAAAGCGCGCAGCGGTGACAAAGAGGCTAAAGAAACTTTATCTCTGGTTGATCGCGCCTTGGAAGCCTTACAAAATGGCAAGCCGGCCCGCGCGGCCACAGTCAGTGATGATGAACAAAAAGCATGGTTGGCTTTGCAATTATTAACCCAAAAGCCGGTTTTATTCGTGGCCAATGTTGACGAAGAATCCGCCGCAACAGGCAATGATTTTTCTGAAACCGTCCGCACCCAAGCCGAAAAAGAAAATGCGGTTAGCGTTGCAATTTCTGCCCGTATCGAAGCCGAACTTGCCCAGCTTGAAGACGAAGAACAAGCGGAATATCTGGAAACTCTGGGCCTTAAAGAGCCGGGGCTTAACCGCCTTATACGGGCTGGATATGATTTACTGGGTTTGCAAACCTATTTCACCGCAGGCCCAAAAGAAGCCAGAGCATGGACCATTCATTCTGGTGACACCGCCCCCCAAGCTGCTGGCGTTATCCACACCGATTTTCAAAAAAAATTCATCCGTGCCGAAACCATTGCATATTCAGATTATGTTGATCTAAACGGAGAGCAAGGGGCCAAAGAAGCCGGAAAAATGCGCGCTGAAGGCAAAGACTATATTGTGCAAGACGGCGATGTCATTCTATTCCGTCACGGGGCTTAAAGTATCCGTTTGCAGCAATCTACCGTCTAATCCACTGGTTTTTAGATTAATCTTACTTGTTCGGTTAGGATATTAGTCAATAGATATCATCAATACACATTAGAATTAGGGAATAACATGGCCATCGTTTTCGCAATATTGATGATAATCACAACCATCATCATCGTGCGGTTTTATGGTAAGCATCGCCAGCGTAGCCAATGGCGGGCCAGTACCCTATCCCAGCAGCAACGTCTTTACCTAACCAAAAACTTTCCCCTTTATGCCAATATGCCAAATCAATTGCAGTTAAAGCTTGAGGGATTAATTGTTCATTTCATGGCCGAAAAAAAATTTTATGGCGGAATGTATAAGGACAATTCCAAAAATTCACATCATGATGTTGATACCGCATCTTTGGTCATAACCGATAATATGAAATTACTGATCGCTGCCCAAGCATGTATCCTAGTGGTCAACAAACCAAACCGTTGGTTTGATACGCTTTCAACGATTATTGTTTACCCCGCTGTTTTTAAAAGCCGTATTCAAAAACGAGAAGGCCAAATCCATTCAGACCATGAGGAGAGCCGCAGCGGCGAAAGCTGGATGCGCGGGCCCGTCATTCTGGCATGGGATCACACGGTAGAAGGTGCACGCAACGCCGCTGACGGCCACAATGTGGTGATCCATGAATTTGCCCATCAATTAGATGCCCAAACAGGCGTAACCGATGGCGCCCCCCTGCTTGACCGCGACCAGCAAGACCGCCAATGGGCGCGTATATTCCAAGAGGCTTTTACCCGCCATGTGGCCGCCACCAAGGCGGGGCAAGACACTTTAATCGATGCTTATGGAGCCACCAACCCTGCCGAATTTTTCTCGGTATGTACTGAAACATTTTTCGAGCAAAGCAACGCCTTAAAACAGGCTGAACCAGATTTATACCAACAGCTAGAAAAATATTTTAAACTGGATCCCGCAAATTGGGTCGCGCACCAATAGTCTCATTTCAATTGCTCTTTATGCCACGCAATATGATCGGCAAGAAATGTCGAGATAAAATAATAGCTATGGTCATATCCCGCATGACGGCGCAAATTTAACTTGATATCATGGTCGCGGCATGCGGCTTCAATTAGGTCTGGTTTTAACTGGCTTTCCAAAAAATCGTCAGCCAATCCTTGGTCAATTAACAAATGATCAGCATGGGCACCATTTTTTATCAAGGCACATGCATCATAATCTTCCCATGTTTTCTGGTCGCCGCCCAGATATCCCGTTAAGGCTTTTTGTCCCCATGGGCACGCGACGGGAGAAACAATGGGTGAAAAAGCTGAAATGGATTTATAAACATCAAGATTACGCAATCCAATTGTGAGTGCCCCATGGCCGCCCATACTATGGCCCGTAATGCCTTGGCGGCTCATATCAGCGGGAAAATTTTCCGCGATCAAACGGGGTAATTCTTTTTCAATATAATCACGCATTTTATAATGATTGGAATATGGTGCCCGCGTCGCATTTACATAAAACCCCGCCCCAAGACCAAAATCATATGCCCCATCAGGATCATCAGCAACGCCGTCGCCCCGCGGGCTGGTATCAGGTGCAACAAATATTACCCCATGCTCTGCACATGCTTGACGATATTCTCCCTTTTCCATAACATTGGCATGGGTGCAGGTAAGCCCCGAAAGATACCATAGGACGGGAAGAGTTTGACCCGCCTCATGAGGGGGGACAAACACCGAAAAGGTCATCGGAGTATGAGTGGCGTCAGATTGATGCGTATACACCCCCTGCACACCGCCATGAGATTTTATGGAGGAAAGAGTTTTCATCAGCCGCCCGTAATTAGCTTCACCTTTACTATTTTGAAAATCGGATGACTTAATGGCCCCATTTTCAATATTTTTGTCTATATCGATCCAATCCACAATTTGTTGCATGGTAATATCCACATTCTTCAAGTGGGCATTATCTGATATGGCTTTCGCGGATTTTAAAGGCACCCCGCGCTTACGCCAATTCGACACCGAATTAGGGGAACATTGAGCTATTTCGGCAACCGCTTTCTGACTACCGAAAAGCCTGACTAATTTATCAACTGTGTTATTATTATCTTCCATAAATGCCACCAAACATTTGATCGTGTGATCTTATCAGTATTAAAATGCAATTAAAAAGTAATATTATTTCAGTTTATACCTTAGCCATGACCAAAGGTAACAGAATAAAGCAGCCTAGAAATATGTGAAAACATACCAATGATCCTATTTACATCTTATTTTAAAAAACCACCACACTGCGGATTGATTTTCCTTCATGCATCAAGTCAAAACCTTTATTGATTTCTTCAAGGGTCAGGACATGGGTAATCATGGGGTCTATTTGAATTTTCCCCTCCATATACCAATCAACAATTTTAGGAACGTCTGTTCGCCCTTTGGCCCCGCCAAAAGCCGTGCCTTTCCAGACCCGCCCAGTGACGAGTTGGAACGGACGGGTGGCAATCTCTTTGCCCGCTTCTGCAACACCAATCACCACAGAAACGCCCCAACCACGATGGCAAGCCTCCAATGCTTGACGCATCACAATCGTATTGCCCGTACAATCAAATGTATAATCGGCACCGCCATCGGTTAAAGCCACCAAATGTTCAACAATATCGCCATCAATCTCATTGGGGTTAACAAAATGGGTCATACCAAATTTATGGCCCCAGTCTTTTTTGTCATTATTAACATCCACACCAATGATCTTACGGGCACCGACCATTTTAGCCGCTTGCAAAACATTAAGCCCAATACCCCCAAGGCCAAACACTATAACATTGTCCCCCGCTTGCACTTTCGCCGTATTGGTTACCGCGCCAACCCCTGTTGTTACCCCGCACCCAATGTAACAAGACTTATCAAACGGCGCATCTTCGCGAATTTTAGCAACCGCAATTTCTGGCAGAACCGTAAAGTTGGAAAAGGTCGAACACCCCATATAATGATAAATCGTTTGCCCTTTATAACTAAGGCGCGACGTGCCATCAGGCATAACGCCTTTGCCTTGGGTTGCCCGAATTGCCGTACACAGATTTGTTTTGCCTGATAGGCACGACTTACATTGACGGCATTCGGGTGTATAAAGGGGGATAACGTGATCCCCCACCGCGACACTGGTGACCCCTGCCCCCACCTCGCGCACAATGCCCGCACCTTCATGACCAAGCACACTGGGAAACAACCCTTCGGAATCAAGCCCGTCCAACGTATAAGCATCCGTATGGCAAATTCCTGTCGCCATAATTTCCACCAACACCTCACCTTCTTTGGGGCCCTCCAGATCCAGCTCGACAATTTCCAAGGGGTTTTTTGCCTCAAAAGCAACAGCAGCGCGTGTTTTCATTTAGATTATCTATCTCGACTTTTAGAGCCCGCGCATGGTTTGGCAAAAACCAATAGGATGCACATTCGCCCGGTTGATCCGTTCAGATAGTCACTGGTTATAGGGCGATGGCCCGTTCCAAAAGCTATCCTTTAACTTGTATTTGTTTTACGCGATTATAAAAAGTTTCCAAGACAATTTTTAGGGAATTATCCACACGGTCTTGAGAGGAAAGCCTTCGCCCAAACCCAAGCTAAAGGGAATAACCTACCAACGTGATGGTTTACCATCCTGCTAGTTTAAATGTCGGATATAATAATCGTCGCCATCAATAAAACTTTAGGGCTCTTTGATGGCCCTTTTAACTACAGTTAGTTTTATTATCATGTTTAGTGTTCTTAGTCGCACTCATGATAGGTTTTACGAATCAACATGAAAACCTTGCTGACAATCACCTTACAACGTGGCAAAATACACGAATATACAATATCAAAGGAAACTATAAATATCATTTGCAATCGAACAGAGTAATCACGATAAGGATCATTCATGAAAATCATTCGTACAATTAATAGATATAGTCTCTATATAACCTATATGGTTTTTACATTGCCTTTTTTGGCTTTGTTATTTTTAACTGACGGAACATACATCCCTGATAATATTGCTGATTCCGCTTTTGTAGATGGTTTTGTTTTCTTTCTCACACTCGCCGGTATAATTTTTACTTTTATCCAATCGATTAGATTGTGGAATTATAGCTTTTGGCATCGGATGTATTTTTTCATCATCTTCTTATTAGTCGCAACAATCATTTATACAGTTACAAGACCAGAATTTATGTCGGATTAAAAATCTCTATACACTATTTAACACTAACGGCTCCGCACCCTATTCAAGCCATGCCATAACGGCTTGGTTATTTTCTTGATAGCCCGCTAATTGTTCCGCCGGTATTTCATAGGAAAACTTAACAAAATTATGATTTGTACTGGATTGAAACTGACGCGTCGACAAAGCCTGACCGTTTGAAGGCATGGATAATTGAAACCCTGAAATCTGATTGGTTTCCGCATCTACCTTTTGCACAACCATGCATTTATCTTGTGTTGCACAATCAAACGCTAATTGATCTGTGGGGCGAAACCAATCCAGGACCGCATAGGTGGATCCTTGATCATCCCATAAGGAAACGAAAACCGTTCCATCTGGATGTTTATCCATATACAAACTAAAATTTCCGCTCGCGTTTGAAAACCCGCCGACAACCACATCTTCGACAAATTTATCAGTGACAAAATAATATCCGCCTACTACTAAACAAGCAACACTGCCTAATACTTTTCTTAACATGATAATACCCTCCATTTTGATATAACAGTACAGAAGGGTTTTGAATTTTTACTTAAAAATTATAATGTACAAAACATTAAATTATAAACCCTTCTAACAAGAGCTTTTCCCTATCCAAAGGGGGCCTCCCGCAAATCAGTAAGCCGACTGCAAAAGGGAATGTCAGGGGGGACAAATTTTTAACGGATAAATGGTGCTGCCGAGAAGATTCGAACTTCCGGCCTCTCCCTTACCAAGGGAGTGCTCTACCCCTGAGCTACGGCAGCGTGTAGACAATGAACGTCGATATATCGGCTTCTAGCGCCCTTTTTACACGATGGCAACTGGCAA
>CALLPQ010000136.1 GCA_938015425.1 uncultured Parvularculaceae bacterium
TCGATGGCTATGCTTAGATCAACATTTTTCACGGCTGCGACTTCGCGGGCCATGCGGTCAAGGGCGGCCTCAAAAAGCTGTCGCTCTGAATAGCTTTGCTCTGGCTGTTCAGGGGCGCGATATAGATCACGCACGACTTCGGCCACGGCATTGAGATCGCCAGAGTTAATCTTCGCTTCATATTCCTGGGCGCGTCGTGACCACATGGTGCGTTTAATGCGGGCGCGGCCTTGCAAAACGATAATCGTTTTTTCTACGAATTCAGGGTCCGATAAAGGCCGCATACCGACGGCTTTGGCTTTTTCGGTAGGTACGCGTAATTTTAATTTTTCATGGTCAAAACGGATGACAAAAACCTCGATGGTGGTGCCAACAATTTCTTGTTTTTCTATTGTTTCAATGACCCCGACACCGTGAGCGGGATATACGATTTTATCATTAACTTTAAAATCTTTTTTGGCTTCTTTTGCTTCAGGCGAGGGCGTTGTTGGCGCTTCTTCTATGGCCTCATGGATTTGCGGGGGCACGGGAAATGGGTTGGACGCCGCAACTTCGGTCGCTGTCCGGCGTGGGGCTTGGCCGACTTTGCCTGTGGCGATAATTTTTTCGCGCACGGCTTTTTTTGTTGTGCGCTTGCGCGTGGTCTTTTTGGTTGCTTTCTTTTTCGTCGCGGTTTTCTTCGTTGCAGTTTTCTTCGTTGCAGCTTTTTTAGTTGTGGTCTTTTTTGATGTTTCTTCTGAAAGATCCGGTGTTTGAGGGGCTGTGGTTTCGGCCCCTTTATCTAATACTTCTACTGTCACTTCTTCTTTGGCTTTCGGTTTACTCTTTGGCGCAGCTTTTTTCTTGGTCGCTACCTTTTTCTGGGTAGGGGCCTTTTTCGCTGTTTTTGCTTTTATTTTTGTTTTGGCTTTTACAGCTTTTTTTGCGGGTGTTTTTTTTGTTGCCGCTTTTTTGGCTGTCTTCTCGGTTGCTTTTTTCTTTGTGGAAGCCGCCTTTTTTGTTGTTGCTTTTTTTACAACCTTCTTCGTTGGTTTTTTCGTGGTGGTCTTTTTTGCGGGTGCTTTTGTTGCTGCTTTTTTTGTTGTTTTTTTTGTCACGTTTGTTTTTTTCGTTGTTTTTTTGGGGGGTGTCTTTTTTGGGGTTGTTTTTTTTGTGATTTTTTTACTTGATGTTTGTTTTTTGGGCGCAGTTTTGGACGAAGTCACTTTTTTAGCGACTTTTTTTGTTGTTTTTTTTGTAGTTCTTTTGGTCGCTTTCTGTGCTTTGGTTGCCATCTTTAGTACCTAAACTTCTATAATCATCAAACCGTTTATCATTGGGGTTGGTTTATCTTGGAATTGTGCCGACATTTTTGTCTTAATTGCCATATCAATCTTACCTTGAAGCTTTTGGGTTGACTGGTAATTGTTGAAATGACCGCTTAAAAATTTCGTGTTGGCAAATGGTTTGGACATGGGTGTGCCCTGATAAACTACCTCGATTAGTTGATAATGATTCGATGGTTTTTAAAAAATTAGTTGAGTTAATTTTTGAATGGTTGTTCGTTATTTATTTAGGACCATACCACAAAATCAGCTAGATTAATATTGTATGGCCCGCGACTTTTGCGCACCTTTGCAAAAAAACCACCACAAAATTGATCATTTGCTAGTTTTGCTTGGAGGATAGGTAAAATAACACCTACAGGCAGTGTGATCTTTAATTTGATCACTCCCAATGAAATAACCAAGTGATTTTAGGGTTCGATTATGAGCCTTTACCCGGTTTCTCACTTAATTGTGGTAATTTATCGGTTTCTTTGGCTTTCTCGTCTGCATCGGGCAGGGCGTCAATTTTAACGGTAATATTGGGCCAGCTTTCAGCAAACTTTGTATTAATTTCCAACCATTTTCCGTTATTATCATCCGTATCTGGTATGATCGCTTCCGCAGGGCATTCCGGCTCGCATACGCCGCAATCAATGCATTCATCCGGATGGATCACCAGCATGTTTTCCCCTTCGTAAAAACAATCAACGGGGCAAACTTCTACGCAATCAGTATATTTACATTGGATACATGCATCCGTAACGACATAAGTCATGGCTTCGAAACTCCTAGGCGATAATGGTCAACATCTTACATAACGTGATAAATTTTTGGCGCAAGATATTAAACACAGTTTCTCAAACCAGACGAACACAATTTTGCGTGTATTATGGTGAGGAAGACGTTTGCTGTTTTACTTATTCGCGAGAACCCGCTGTCGCGCTTCGGCGCTTTGACGGTCAGAGACATTGATAAGACCGCAAATCCGGCGAATCAAAGTATCCTCATAGGGGTCACGCACATCGTCACTTAACACGATATCCCATAAGTCCTGAATAAACTGGATACGCACATCGTCAGGCTGGGTTTTGACCGTTTTAGTAAATTTGTGGAGATCCACCGCATCGTCTTGTGCTTTTTGCGCAGATAAAAATAATGATTGTGCTGCCTCGTCTGTAAGAGCAAACTGGGTTTGCAAAATAGAATGAATTAAAGTGCGCTCCCCTTCATCGAAATCTTCATCGGCTTTTGCCGCTTCAATTAGAAGCGCAGCAAACGCCAGTTGAATCCTATTGGTTTCTTCCTCTGGGTTATCTTTTTCGGTGTCAGCGGAAGAAAATAATTTCTTAAGGGTGGAAAGCATGGGCAAAATCTTTTTGTTCGAATTTTATGTTTAATGAATAATATTAGGTCAAACCATTGCCTACATTATTGAGCGATGTAAAGCCCCGCTTTAAACAAAGCTATACCATGTCGGGAGTGGGTTAATCATTTTGGGTCTCTCTTAAAGCGTTTAGAGCGCGGCGCTCTTTTTTGCTGGGGCGCCCGCTGCCACTTTGTCTGACAGCAAAGGATGGCTTTGGGTTTTTATTTTTCTCCGGCGGCGGCGGGGACAAATCCTCATATAAGGTTTGTGCCTCGGGGGCGGGGCCCCGCCGCGTGCCACCATCAATAACTTGGATGACTTTCAGATGATCGTGCAATATAAACGATAAAACATCCCCCGGTTTTATCAAGGTACCCGGTTTATCGATCCTTACAGAATGATCTTCGGTTTGATGTTGGTTTGTTCTTGAAACCCGTATGGCACCGCTGCCGACAAATTTTGTGGATAGAGAGCGTGTTTTAAAAAACCGCGCATACCAAAGCCACTTGTCAATGCGTTGTGGGGGCCCAGATGCAAGCTCGGGAGCAGCAGAGTCTGTACTGAATGGTTCCGGTTTGTCAGGCATAAAGTTGGCTTGGCCTATGAATTATTTTTATTGTCCTTCAGGGCGGCCAAAACAGCAAACGGAGAGTCCGGATCGGCAACTTTTAAATGGCGCGGTTTATTCATATGCGGATTTTTTGGTTTGCGATCTTTGGGGTTTGTATTTTTCCCGTAGGGATTGCGGTTTTTATCGTCGCTTGATTTGGTTCCTTTTTTGCCCCCATTTTTGCCCCCATTATTGAACGGCTTGCGTTTTTGGCCGTCTTTGCTGCCTTCTTTTTTCGATAGGTTATATTTGCGCGGAGGGCGCTTGGCTTGGAAACGCCATAGGGTGATTTCTATTTCTGCTTGCTCTTCTGCAGATGGATTTTCTGTTGAAATTCCTGGAAGTGTCTTTGAAACACTTTCTGCAATTTTCTCTGAAGTGATTTGTGGGGTTTCTGTTTTATCTTTAGAGGCACCGGATTGGTTTTGTTCTTCTGCGGTTTCATTCACCGGCTGCGTTTCGGCTTTCGGGGGGGCTATCGCATCACTTACAGGCGGCGTTAGGGAAGAGGTTTTTTCTATTTCTTCTTCTGGCGGGGTTTTTTGGGATATTGCATTATCAGATTTTGATGATGCAATTTTTGTTTCGCCAGATGTTTGGCTTGGTGTTTCACTTGGTGTTGCACTGGGTTCTTCAGGCGTGCTTTCACTTGCCTCTTGGGCGGTTTGTCCGGCTTTACGTTTTACGATGTTTTTACGGAACCCAAGAGAGCTTAAAATGGCGTCAAAATCTTCGCCGGAACACCCGACCAAAGACATCATTTGGGTGGTGGCGGCAAACCCTTCGCGTCGATCTGAATTGTCCCGTGCAGTTCTTATTTCACCCGCAAGGCGTTCTAACATATCAATGCGCACCGCCCGATTGCCAGAAGGGCGATAGCCTGAGGCATAATAATAAGCATGGGGAACATTATTTTCTATTGGTGTGGATACCAATCCCGCTTTTGGCGGCGTCATTTTGTTGGTATCGCGATCATTCCATAATGCCCATAACAAGGTGAGGAAACTGGCCGGAGCAGGTTTTAACAAGACTGGCATGAACAAAGTGAATTCCCCAAACCTTACCCCTAGTTTGCGTAACTTTCCACGCTCTTTTTGTTCCAGCTTTTTAAGGTCATCCCCGAATTGATTGCGCGATGTCGCACCAAAATTTTCTACCAATCGATAGGCGATGCTTCTGGTTAAGCCATCAAATGCGTCTTCTCCTGTGGCGTCACAGGCTTGTTGCAAAGCAATCAATGGACCAAGCAACCCTTCCACACGGGCAGCCAGATAATCCGTAAGCCGATCTTCAACCCGCCCGCGTAACACGGGGGGTAGCATGTCCAGATTGCGGATCACCATTGAGGGGCGTAACGGGGTTGGGCCTTTTTCAAGTTTTGCTACAATAGAAGAGCGCCACATGATGGACCCGTCCGCTTGCAATGATAAGTCATTGGCATCAGCATTGGCCAAGGCGCTGGCTCTCGCGGCTAAAACGGGGCGCAATGCTTTTTCTGCAGCGGCACGTACCGGTTTTGCTTCAATCGCATTGGCGCGCGGGTCGATGATAAATTCAAATCCCAATAGGCGTCCTACAAATTGGCCTTCCACTATGACTTCTCCGTCTTCGTTGACCCCGGCAATAAGCGGGGCATTGTCTTTTAATCTTTTTAATAGCACTGCGGTGCGTCGGTCCACAAATCTTGCGGTCAATCGCTCATGCAAAGCATCTGATAACTTGTCTTCTATCGTGCGGGTGCGCTCCTGCCAATAGCCAGCATTATCTATCCATGATGAACGGTTAGAAAGATAGGTCCAACTTCTTATATGGGCAATTCGTGCAGAGAGTGTGTCTATATCGCCATCAATCCGGTCAAGGGGTTCGATGTTCGGGGCCAGAAAACCCTCCCGGATTTTTTCTTGATGCATGATCTCTAAAAAAATATCGCCCAAAAGTTTTGCATGTTGATCAAGGGTGGCTTTGCGGAAATCAGGAATTTGGCAGATCTCCCACAACAAGCCAAGGGCCGCACCCCCTTTGGCAAGATTGGCAATGGCATGGTCTTTTATCAAATAGGCAAGGGCGCGTTCATCATCATCAGGGCGCGCGCGAATAAGGTCCTCGCGAAGGGGCGGCTTTTCAAGGGAGTTCAAGAGCGCGGGTAAGGAGGCAAAATCCAATGCTTCTGCCCGCCAGAATAATCCGGTTACGGGTTCAAAGCGATGTTCTTCAATGGCTTCAATGGTTTCATCATCAAAATCCGGGCAATCGGCGGTGATGCCAAATGTACCATCCCGCATATAGCGCCCTGCACGTCCGGCGATTTGTGCGCTTTCCGCATTGGTCAGATTACGCATATTGCGGCCATCGAATTTGCGCCGTCCGGCAAAAGCCACATGGTCAATATCCATATTTAGCCCCATGCCGATTGCGTCAGTGGCAATCAAATAATCAACTTCACCCTCTTGATAAAGGGCGGCTTGTGCGTTGCGGGTGCGCGGGGAGAGAGCACCCAATATAACCGCGGCGCCGCCCCGTTGGCGCCGCACCAGTTCGGCAATGGCATAAACATTGTCAGCAGAAAAGGTGACAATGGCGGAACGGCGGGGCAGGCGGGTAATCTTTTTTGAACCGGCATAGCTTAATGTTGAAAACCGCTCACGCCCCAAAAAATTGATATTGGGAAACATATGGCGCAATATGCCCGCCATCGTGTCGGACCCCAAAAACAAGGTTTCCGCTTTGCCCCGCGCATATAACAGCCGGGAGGTGAAAACCCGCCCCCGTTCGGGGTTGGCCGCCAATTGTACTTCGTCTATGGCCATAAAATCCACCGGTTCAGAAAGAGGCATCGCCTCCACTGTGCAAATCCAGTATTTTGGTTTGCGGGGGATGATTTTTTCTTCCCCCGTAACCAGTGCAATTTCACTAGCGGGGCGGCGGGTCAATAAACGGTCATAAACCTCACGCGCCAATAAACGCAGCGGAAAGCCGATCATACCGGATTTATAGGCCAGCATGCGCTCGATAGCGTAATGGGTTTTGCCCGTATTTGTTGGCCCGATCACAGCCGTTACGGGTCGCTCATCGCGATAGAGAGATGCGGATTGACTAGGCGCTAAGGGAAAATGATCGGTCACAGGAAAATGCCATCGGTTATGATCTACCCTACATAAGCAATAGAGGGGTATTTCGCAATGAGCTAAAACTTGTAGAAAGCTTTGGGTAGCATATCGAGGTTTAAAGGTGGTGATGTAATCAAATTATACTTATTCGGGATACGGATATAGTCTTGGAAATTTTGCAAGATTTTGTTTATAAATGCCCAGCCTTTGGGTACTATCAAGCCGCAAGGAAATACCAAGCCTGTAAAATTAAGACTTTAATATGGTGGCTTTGGGAAATATGGTGGCTTTGGGAAAATCAGCTTGACGAAAAGCTGGTGCTTGGCTATACGCAGCCATTAGGTTTGCTTGATATTATCAAGTGATGGAGTTGCCGCTTGTTAAGTGGTAATAAGCTATATAAATCAATGTTTTAATGGTTAAGGTGATAAAATGGCACGTCGGTGTGAATTAACAGGGGTTGGCCCAGCAACAGGCAATAATGTATCTCACGCCAAAAATAGAACGCGTCGCCGTTTCCTCCCCAATCTATGTAATGTGACCCTTCATAGCGATAAGCTGGAACGCTCGTTTAAAATGCGGATTAGTGCATCGGCATTGCGCACAATCGACCATGTGGGTGGATTTGATGTTTTTCTGGCTAAAGCGAATGATGACCAATTGTCTGCAAACGCCCAGAAAATCAAACGTGACCTTGTTAAAGCATCCGCTTAATCAAGGCCGGATTTGGTAGATATCAGGCCTGTTTACCGAACGGTAAAAATGGTTAATGAAGACGAATAACCCCGTGATGAAATCATGGGGTTTTTTCATGCCCTGATTGGTGTTGAAATGATATTCTTTGGCGTATTTATTGCTTAGATTTGCCATAATATGGGTAGCGATATTGATAATGATAATGGGGCGAGCCGAGAGAAAATTTTCCTATAATGATGATAATGGGTGATAGCTAGAATTTTAATTTTTAGTGATCCCCATACGCATTATTTTTAATCCTATTATTGCCTTTCAAGTTACCTTATTCATTACTATCTATTCACATATGGAAAGAATTAGAGCATAATTTACCGATGACTATGGACCCTGTACATGAAAGAGTTGTGCGACACCAGGTGACGCCAGCAGAACGGTTGTCGCAACAATTGCGCAATGTAGTGTCCGTTGCGGGGCGCTTGGTCGGGTTTGTTGTTTTGGTGACGCCGCTTTTATTAACTGCGATTTTAACATTGGATATTCAAGTGCGGGCATTTGATCTGGTGTTTACGTCACTTTTCGGGATTCGCCCAAGTGAATGGTTGAGTTGGGGGCGGGTCATTTTGGGGCTTGTTCCTTTATTAGCCATTTTATATGCGCGCCGTTTTGGCGGGCGAGAGGCATCTCGCGGTATTATTCTATCATGGTTTATGGTTGCTATGTTTGTATTGTTTGAACTGTCTGTATTATCCAGCGTGATTGAGGCGGGGGATTTTCCTGGGTCGAAATTTATTATTGCGGTGGTCGCGGGTGCGATGTCCGGGCAATTAGTGGCGGTGGCTTTTTACGATATTGTTCGCGGCGGCGGGCAATGGTGGCGTGCCCCGCTTTACTCCGCTCTGCTTGGGTATTTTGTGAGTGCGCTGTTGTATTTTCCAATCGCCTATTTCGGGAGCGGCGTTGCGTGGATGCATTGGCTGGTGGCTGATTTATTCATCATGGTTTTGATGGGCTTAATTTTTCTGCCCTTTTATGCTTTTTTCCGTAAAAGCTTGCGCCCACAAGGGGGCTATGGCGGGCGATGATGTTTGCAAGCGATTAAATTAGAGTTTTGACCAAAACTAACCGGAACTATCTTCAGTCAGCAAACTTTTGCTTAAGCGGCAATTTAATTGCTATTTTTAACCGCAACAAATGCCCCGAAACGATTGCTATGTTGAGATAAGGTTGAGGGTTGTTGGAAATATAAATAAAGCCCGAGTTTGCGCAAGCGTTCGAATATGTCTTGCCCGAAATCTGTGAAAACCAAAGTGTCACTCCCATCGCCGGCATTGTGATAAACTTCGGGCAGGTGATGGGTAATGGTGCCGGTCTTCGTGTCCAAGGAAGCGCGAACCACACTTGTTGGTCTAAAAGGTATTCTAATTGGTATAGTGAATATATAAGCCCCCGATGGTTTTAAAACTCTGGCAACTTCTTCGAAACCCGCCCATGGCTCATGTACATGTTCCATCACATCACTTGAAAGCACCAAATCAAACTGATTATCATCGAATGTCAGATTGGTAATATCTTGGCAGATAACATTGTTTTTCATTTCACCAAGTTTTGTATCTTCCCAGTAATATGAATTAATGTAGTTTTTTGACTTGGAGAGAATATTCTTAATCGGGCCCCTAAGGGATAATTCCCAGATGGCCAACTCGTCAAAGTCACCGCTTTTGACAGCACGTTGTAAGTTTTGGTGTCGCCCTTTACCAAAATTTGTCAGGATAGATGTTGCAAGGGCACGAAACCGCAATGTTGCGCGGCAATTTGAACATCCAAAATTATGGGCAGTATTGGGTCTGACTTCTTTTGTCGGGCCTTCTGTTCCGCAAATCGTACAAAATTCATACATTTAATGTTTACCTTGTTTTGTCGCGATTCTATCAACGCCAATAGTTGAAGTCAAGCAAATGATACGGGATGGTTTTTAATCACATTCTTCCGGGGAATTTTTTATGCCCGAAAACATGTTGTTTTATCGGGTTAAAAACAGCGCTGCAATTTATTTCGTTGCTTGATTTAAGCTGAAATAATTTCCCTATCGTTGATCCGTCTCCAGTTCTGGCCGTCAGAAAAGGCAGGGATGGGCCCACCTGTTTCATTTGTCACATAGATCATACTCCCTACACCGCTTTGAATGGGAGAGGGCGCATTTTGAGTGGTGTACTGACCTATTCTTATTGGGCCTTCAACATGAAGTTTGGTGGTCGGGTTTGAGGTGCCAATACCAAATCGTTTGGCAATAACGTCAAGGCGCATTTGTTCGGTAAAATTACCGTTGCGCAATTGTCCAAACACAATGCCTTCATTATTGTTGTTAGCGTTTGAAGCAAAAATAAAATTATTATTAACCCCGCCCGACATCAAAAAATCAGCGGCACTTAAGTTACTTGGCAAGCCAGAGGGGTGAAAACTTGCGCGGCCAAAAAAATTATCCACGCCTACGGCCCCTGTCATGGTTAGGCTTGAAACCTGAACGGAGCCAAGATCGGGGTCAATGGAGAGGGGGGTTTGCCAAGTTGTGCCGTTTTTTGAGACCCTGATTGCAAAATTGTTATTGCCAATAATTCCTAATTCCGCGCGGGCTGAAAAATTTGATTGAAAGACAAGACTTGCGACATTATCCAAATCGGCTTTGTTGATAATAAGCCGGTGGTCGCTCCCGTCATGATTAAACAAAGCGGCGGGGGCATTAAGGGCAAGCCGGTTAATATCGTCAGCAAAAGCATGATTGATGCTTAAACTACCAACTTCTGACGGGCTGTTCGGGTCTTGTTCGTTATTGCTGGAGATATCGCTCCAACCGGTTCCATCCCAAAGCGTTAATTGTCCTTCTGCCTCAACCCAAGCCAGCCAGCCGGTTTGTGGTTCATAAAAGGCCCAATCACCATCTTGAAATGCGGCGATAAAAAAATCTCGCTCGCTCCATGCACCATCGGCGTTTTCTGGAATAATATATCGCGACCCTTCAATGGGGGCTTCGGGCGGTATTATGCGTGTACGTTCTTTCACGGAAAGATGAATAATCGCATCAAGGGAGCGAAGGGCCTCGTTATGGGTAACGTGTTTTTGTGCTTGCTGCGGCAAGATAAACGGGAGATTGAGGTGAGTACTATTTTCCATGGCGATGATAACTCCTGCATAGGATAAACAGGGGGATCATAGCGCCATCTTGAGGGATGGGGATAAGTTTCCGGGTTTTTAGAAATGGGTTTTAGTGATGGTTACGATTTTGTTTTTTCTTTAATGTCTTCATCTTTGACATTCTCATCATTGATTTCGTTGCGTAACCCTTGAATGATCTTCAGGTAATTTGCGCCTAATTTTTCTTGTGCAAATACACCGCTGGTGGGTAATAATTGTTTTCCTTCTATGAGCTCTCCCACAAGAGATACAAACTCGTCGTCTGTCTGGGCAACGATTACACCCTCTTCGTTGGTGATGCCCGGCACGTCAGATGTAACGACTGGTACTTCCATAGATTTATACATCTCCACCTTTAGCGGGTTCATATATCGTGAGACGTCGGAAACAGTGTGCGGAACGATGGCAACGGTGGTTTTTTGTAGCATGATGACCACATCTCTTTCGCTCAATGGTCCGTGATAGAAAACATTCTCGCGCTCCAATAAGGCATGAAGACTTTTCTCACCCTGAGAGCGAATTGAACCGGCAATATTCAAGATTGCATCAGGGTAGCTATCTGCAATTTTTTCGAAAAGGTCCCAATTTACGCGGTCGTTTAAATTACCACTATATAAAATTTGGGCGGGGCCTTTTAACCCTTCATGCCGGTTGCCAATAGATAAATCAACTGGTGGCATAAACCAGTTTCTAACAATGAAGGTACGCATTTTATTATTGATAATGCCTAATTCTTCAAAAGTTGCGGCGTTTTCTTCTGAATTAAAAAGAATACGATCAGCCAATCGAGCCGTTTGCGCATATTGTGGCAATACTTTTTTGTGGTCGGAATATCCGGCCCACGACGTTTGGTTGTCAACAAAATCAACGATAACCTTATAGTCGTTAAATGCCTTATATGCTTTTTCGATATTTTGAATAATCGGGAAAAGTGTAATAATGGAATTAGATGGAAATATCTGGTTTTCAAGAAAATAATCTTCAAGAACGCCTTTTAGTCGATCGGAAGAATTGTATTGAATTTGGTGATACAAGACACCGTCAGCATCTTCTAACCCGTACGCTTTTTCATTTGCCAGTTCCATGATCTTGTGGGTTTCATCATGAAAGGAGCCCGCATGATTAAGGTAATGTTCAAGAGTGCGTTCGTGTAGAAGTTCAAGAATAATGACCTTGTGGGATTTAAAGATACGTTTGTAATAACGGGCAATCTGGTCAACACGGCGACCATAAAGGCCAGCATCATGTTGTTTCCAGATTAAAACGATTGTCGGTTGAAGCGCGATAGATTTTTGTTCGGTTTGCGTGCGAATAACTTCCGTGAAGAGGCCTGCATCCATTGCTGTGGTTGCATTTGTTTCAGCCGATTGGAAGCTTTTATAAGCCCCATCAAGGGTAAATTGTGCGGGCAATGTAATAGGGTTATGGAATTGCCTTGCGGCTTTTATTTGTTGCATCAAAGTGTCGTTGGTATATAGAAAAACACCATCAATATTATCAAGGTCTTCAGTAGACGGAGATAAAGGAACCAATACAGGTCTTTCAACGGCTAAAGCATCACCAATTTTAGCGGAAATCTGGTAATCGGTAATTTCTGGTTCGGCAGTTGGCGCAGGATATCCCGCCAAGACAATGTCATATTCTGATAGTTTTTGATAAAGCTCATTTCTTGGAACAGAAGGATAAGTAATGGCGCCATAAGTTTGGAGTGTTTCATTTAGTTCCACTGGTCGAATGTCCCCGCAAACATGGAGATCAATTCTAGATTTTAGCTTCCAAGATATAACACGCATGGCGCGCGCGGCTTCGATCAACCCTTTATGGGACCTTACAGTGCCGATAAAGCCAATTTTTAGGGGACCAAAAACTTCTTCTGGTTCCTCGGTGTCCTCTACTCCGGTTTCAGGGGCTTCCAATTCTGGAATAGTCGCTTCCGGAGTTTCAGAGTCTAATATGCCGGTTGATGGAGCAGCACCCTCTTCTAATGCCTCATCAAGTAAAGTCTCTTCTTGAATCTTTGCTTGTTGTTCTATCTCAAATTTTTCTAATAAAGAAATAGACTCTTCATAAGGTTCACGGGCATGGCGCACTATTTTTGCATCAAATTCATTGGCGAGAGAAATAGACGCCGCCGTCCGGCTTTTGATTTGCTTTGTGTAATGTTTGCATTGGTTTAAAGTAAGGCTACCATAGGCTTTGTTTTTCGATGCTTGTGATTGAGAGAAGAAAAAATCATTATCATCAAGGTCTAAAACCAGTTTTGTAGTTTTCGATGCAATCAGTTTCGTTAGAATAAAATTTGGGTAACGGGGTTTGCTGATCCAGATGGTGGGAAAGGTTAAGCCGACGGAGCGGATTAAACTTTCATATTTATGTCTTTTGTCCCACGGTATGGAGAGAAAATTAAAGGGTAAATCCTGAATGGGTGCCCAAAGCTCTGATCCGAATTCCGAGAACGAATAGCTAATGAGAATGGTGGGCCTTTTTTGAGCCGCGATATCATAAAGAACCTTGGCCCGCCCGATAGGATTGTGATTATCATCCCAGCAAGCGATAGCAACACTATCGGGGTCTTTGGATATTTCCACGGCTTTATCAAGCTGCGAGAGAAAATTATCAGCGGATGTAGAATATTTTTCAAACGTTTTTTCACTAAGCAGGGTTAGGCCTTTATTTGTGATGGCATAAAGTTGAACCAGTGTGGGGCCAGTGAAATTTGAAAATTCGAAACTAAAACCGGTCGCGTCAGGTACGCCCAAGACCTGGCTCACATCGGTCCGGAGATCGGGATAAGTAAGCAAGGTCGCTGGTTGACCGTTCACAAAGATGAGTGGGGTCACAGATTCGGCTGCGGTGAATATCCAACCATGAATTTTGTTGCCGATAATTTGATCAATAAACCCAGCAAGGGAGCTGTAATCGCCTTTTTTCTTCTCTGATATGGTTTCTTGAACGGGTCTATCTATAGGGTGGGGAATGTTTTCTAAAACGGCAATATTATCTTGCGGAGGGCTGATGTTATTACTTTCCTGTGTACCTGCATTATTATGTGAACTTTGAAGATGCGGGTTATCAGCCATTTTAAAAACCTTTGGGGATGAACTATATCGTTTGATGATATTTGTTTTGTTCGATTATTTATTTCAGTTATTTATCCTGATTATCTATGAAGCCGTGTGCATTTTCAAGCTTATTCATGATTACCAATTTGTATTGATGATCATGATTTTATCTGAAGAAAACCAAAATGATTGGCTTCACCCCGCGCTGTTTTTTCTATAATTATGACCACAATAGACCCGTAACAACAGCTAAATCAGGCACTTAACGATAGTGATCCGAAAAGGGCCATTTTGAGACCCTGAAGCAAAACCTTAAAGCGCCTTTGATAGGATGTAGTTCTGATGTGCCCTAATGCGTCACGAGCCGGTGCGTCGCTAGCCTGTGTGTCACGAGCTGATTCTGGCTCTTATTCCAGCTTTTGCTCTTTGGCAAAAGAGTAGCCTTATGCAAGGCTGTCGCACTCAAGCAAAAAAGTCAAAATCCGGTAAGCCAGCCTTTGTCCGCACCTGGGTGGATAACGCCGCGAAAAGTTTACGTGGTTTCAGGCTAATAAAATGCATGATGGTTGGTGTGTGTGTGACATAGCTAAGCGCCCAGATCCGGTCTGTTGGCAAATTGCTCGAGGGTTTTTTCAAGACTGAAAGGTTTGTTTCCATGTCTCCTTTACATCCTCTTGCATAAAGGGTTGTGGCCATGATGGTGCCTTCTTGAGGTGTGTAACCAACGGGTTGAATGCCCGATTTACCCATTGCCGCGCCAAGAAAAGGCTCATCGGAGAATTGTTGGCTACGCTTTTGGTGGACAACCCCTAGGACATCGCTTTTGTGCCGGACAAAATCCTTAGCTTGCTCAAACACTTGCTGTGCTTCGGGACCTTTTTTGAAATAGAATACACCTGTATTTCCCTTTACCATAAAGGGAACACCCGCGCGCTCACACGCATTCGCAATATCAAACCCATACCACGAGCCACTTGATGCGGCTTCGCCGGCAATGTTGAAATCCCGCACGCTATATTTGTCCCAGTGGCGGGCCATATCGGGTCGTAGAATAAAGCAATCGCCATCAATGAAAAAGGCTTCGTCATAAGGACATAAATCATAGATCAGCATTTTATTCATTACGCCGACAAACCCTTCCTCCGGGGGCATTTCAACCATATCGTCAAACACATCTTTTGCGTAATCAGGCACGGGTGCCCGATCATGGATAAGACAAACAGGCATATGGGGTTCATGCCATTTGGCGGATAGGGCGGCGTTAATCGCCATTTCATGATATTTGCGGGCGCCGGTGGCGAGAAACAGATATCCGCGTTTTGATCCGTTTTTTTGGGGTGATGAAAATGACGGGTTACTAGGATTATTCATAGGGTGCCTTTTGTTAAATTGATCATTGATAAAATAGGGGACGCAAGCTATTCTTTGCGATTGTTGTAAATCATAATTTCAGGATTGTCATGCTGTCTCATAAACGTATTCTTGTCACAGGGGGCGCAGGATTTATTGGCTCACATCTTTGTGAAAAGCTATTAGATCAAGGGCATGAAGTTTTATGTCTAGATAATTTTTTTACCGGCTCGCGTGTGAATGTGACATCCTTGATGTCGAACCCCATGTTTGAGTTGATGCGACACGATGTTACATTTCCGATTTATGTGGAGGTGGACGAGATTTATAATCTGGCGTGTCCTGCTAGCCCTGTACATTACCAACATGACCCGGTTCAAACGACTAAAACCTCAGTGCACGGCGCTATAAACGTATTGGGGTTGGCAAAAAGATTGAACGCAAAAGTTTTTCAAGCTTCTACCTCGGAAGTTTATGGTGACCCTACCATGCACCCTCAAAAGGAAGACTATTGGGGGAATGTGAACCCGATTGGCCTTCGGTCCTGTTATGATGAAGGTAAAAGATGTGCGGAGACTTTGTTTTTTGATTATCAGCGTCAACATGGTCTTGAAATAAAGGTGGCAAGAATTTTTAATACTTATGGGCCCCATATGCATCCAAATGATGGGCGTGTTGTATCAAATTTTATTATGCAGGCTTTGCGCGGTGACCCCATCACGATTTATGGAGAAGGGCAACAAACGCGGTCATTTTGTTATGTAGATGATTTGGTGAATGCGTTCATCAGGTTTATGGATACGGATAAAGATTTTACGGGGCCCATGAACCTTGGTAATCCTAACGAGTTTACAATCCGTCAGTTGGCTGAACTCATTATAGAGATGACCAACTCCACATCACAATTGGTGTTTCAACCGCTTCCTCAAGATGACCCCCAACAACGTCAGCCAGATATTTCTTTAGCGAAAGAAAAAATCAATTGGCAACCTGAAACGCAATTGCAAGAAGGGCTTGCAAAGACCATTGCTTATTTTCAAGGCGTGATAGCACAATCTTGATGATCAGCGGCGTGATATTAGTTTGGCAGAATGTTTTGCAGTTTAGTCGATGTTCGATTGAACGTAATATGCCCTATAGGAGTGTCGGATGAGTGTTTTTTCGTCAAAGTTTTTTGCAGATATAGTTATAGGCCGGACGATGGTGGGCTTTGTGGGGTTACTCTCCATGATTGCGTCTGCCGCATGTGCAAAGGAAGTATCTTCAAGCGAAGGAAATGAAGATATAGACATTCGGCAAACAGCAAGTCTTGATTTTGTATCGGCAAAGACTGTTTTTAAACCGGTAAAGCCGGGTGCCGTGCCCATAAATCAAAGTAGGGGGCACAATAATGAATCAAATAGTAAGAGCCAAAAATTTTCTCCCCTTACGGTCATTACCGCGCAACCTGACCCGCAATTAGGGATTGGCGGTCTGGTGAATGCGCCGGTTTTGGATAGCGCTCTTCAAATTCTTCAAGCTAACGGGCAGTCATCATTGAACGGTTTGGCACCTGATGATCTCGCAAATGAGATTTTGGGCACCATTCGGGTGGAAAATAATCTTAAATCCAACGTTGAAAAAGATATTGTAAGTTATGGATATGTTTTTTCTGCCGGTGGTTTGAAAATTGATGATCAATTGGTTGCGGTTAATGGGGGCCGATTTTATCAAACCCAGATAGATCCAAAAACCTTTTATGCGGATGGCAGTGTAAAACATGGTGTCGTCACCATGGTAACGCCTGACATTAAAGAGAGCGGATTTGTCGATATGGTGCTCGCTAGGCGCTCTCTCTCCGGCGCACTTACAAGCGGTTTTTCTGTTGATGCAAAAGCGGTTATAGAAAATAATTATTCCCTGCCTTTGTCGATTTCATTGGCTGCCCCTGCTGATCAAGGTGGGTCAGAAAATACGGTATCACAAAAGCAAATCAATGTGCGTGATTTACTGTTGAACGATTTTCAGCAAAACTGGGAGAGAGGTGAAGCGTCGAATCCATTGTGGCTTAACGGGAATTTGGTTAAAGAATATCGCGTGGAAAGTCAGGCAGCTGATCATTTGCAATTGCGGTTTGATGTGCGTGTTTATGCAGATGGTGATATTTCTACAGATATTATTTTTGCTAATGAAAAAACTTATACTCCAGGGTTACGTGATTTAACCTATAGTGTAAAAGTTGGCACTGGCTCCAATGTGGTGATGGCATTTGACGATGTGCAACATCATCGTTCCGCAACGTGGCGCCGCCGTGTTTGGCACGGCACGCCAAACCAATCCCATGTGGTTTATAATATTGAGAGATTTGTTCATACTGGTGCGATTTTACCCCTTGATGATTCTCAAGGTATTTTAGCCCAAACCATAGATCAATTTGATAAAGCAAGTTTAAACCTGCCGCCTTTATCGCCTTCCATTATCACGCAATATTTTCCAACAACGGGTGGGCGTGCAGAAATTGGCATTTATCCGCAATGGGCATCAAACTATCTGGTATCTCAATCTGAAGTTGCAAAAAGGGCGATGCTTGCAATCGCTGATGCGGGGGGCGCTGTTCCGTGGCATTTTCGTGATGAGAAAACCAATCTACCTGTGAGTGTTGAAGTGCGGCCGAAATTCTGGATAGATGCAAGAGGCCAAGAAGCGCAATATGCCCCAGATAGGATGCACCCTGACGTGTTGCAATCAGGGGTCGGTGGATGGGAAGCGGATCACCCTCATAAACCTTCTCTTTTTTATGTCCCTTACTTGATTACGGGTGATCATTACTATGCGGATGAACTTGCGATGCAGGCGGCGTGGGCGTTGTCTGGACGTTGGCCGGCATTGCGTGAAGGCGGCTTAAAGGTCATTGATGTGGAACAAGTGCGCGGGTCTGCGTGGTCCCTGCGTGACCTTAGTGACGCTGCTTTTATTTTACCCGATGGAAACGAAACCGGGGCCTATATAGAGCGGGCTTTGGTATTTAATCTGGCATTGATGAAGCAAAAATATGTGGATGAGCGTCAACGAAGAGATGCGGGTGAGGTTGAAGGTTATTTTGACGAATTCATTGGTAACCAACCAAGCCGTGTTAGCCCATGGCAACAAGATTATTTGATGCTGGCTTTATGGGTGGCAAGCCATCGGGGGAATGAAGATGCGCGGGCTCTTTTATCGTGGGGTGAAAACTTCCATACGAGCCGGTTTCTAAGCCCCGACTTTGATTTCAAGCGTGGAAGTTCTTATATTTTTGCAGTGCGAGACGGGAACACAAAAACGCCCTACAAAGATTGGACTAAGGTTGCTGAGGCCACTTATAATAATGAAACCTTGCCTGAGAATGCTGATATGGAAGGCTATCCAGATTCGGCGAGTTCTTATCTTGCATCAGCCCTTGCGACGCAATTGGCTTTGACCCATTCTATCGGGGCCCTTTCGGCTTATGAGACCATTGGAAAAATTTTATTGCAGACACAGCAAAATGAAATTTGGTCACCAACACGCCCAAGCTCTGTTTTTTCTGAAAACCAATATTTCTTTTCACTGCCATCATTAAGCGGTGAACCCTTAACGCGAGCAGTCTTGAAAACCGATATCGCCCCGAACGTAATTTCCGGAGTGGGTGTGGTTAAAGAGAAACGTAGAAAAGGATTGTTAAAAAAGAAAAGAAAGAAGGCTGATAAAATTGATGTTGATGAACGTAATATAGCGCCGTCCACAAACGGGATTATCTATTTAGGGTCTAAGTCTGAACTTGTCATGGGCAGTGATGGAAGTGATATTCTATACGGGTTTAATACGGATAAAAAAATCCATGGTCTCGCAGGGGATGATTTGATTTTTGGTAGTGAGGATAATAATTCTATCGATGGGGGGGTAGGGGATGATATCATCATGAGTAGTAATGGAGATGATGTTTTGAACGGCGGCCCGGGCAGAGATGTCTTTGCCTATTTACGTCGTGGCTCAGGGCGGGATGTGATCGAGGATTTTAATCCAGCCGAAGATAAAATTGGGTTTAGCCGTTTTATTGCACCTGATGTTAAGGCAATTTTTGCGCGCGTGAAAGGCAGTCCAGAAGGGGTTATAATTGATCTTCATGAAGGGCAGCAAATAGTACTGCCAAATATTTCTGTGCAAGAATTAACGCCTGATCATTTTAAAATGGTGCAGTAATATTTTTAAGAGCCATAGATACTCTGAGAGCCCAAAGGGAAAAGCGAGATAAGGTATAAATGCTGTGGGTCAGAGGTTAGTTTGCCCCAACTCGTTACACCTCAGGCTCTCACTTTAAAGAATCAGAGCCGAAATCGTATGAAAGTGTTGACATGAATGTCTGATTTACAACCTGCTGAAGGAGTTTAACGATTTTTCATGCAGGCTCTATGGCCAGCATTTCGCTTCTACCACTTTGTCCGCTCTTTTTGTTTTAATCACTTTTTTTAATCACTATCTTTTTAATCACCATCTTTTTAATCGCTACGTAAAACAGGCCATGGGCGAGTATCAAGGGTGCGCCACGCCGCCGCCATGCCAATGGTCAAGGTCAAAAAACACGCCCCGAACACAATAGCCAGCAACACCATGGGGGTGGGTTGCCAATTCAATTCCATACGCTGGGCAACCACAAACCATGAACCAATGGCCCCAAGGCCCATAGCCGCAAAGGCCGGCACAAATCCGAGCACTGAATATTCTACAAAATAGGACGATAAAATCCGCTTCCGGTCGGCCCCAACAGCCTTCATAATCATGGCGTCGTGTAATTTGCGTCTAAAGTCGGCGGCCACAGCCCCCAGCAATACAATTACACCCGCTGCAATGGTCACCCCGCTTAAGGCACGAATAAGCAAGCCAATATTATCGATTATATCGGCAATGCTGGCCGTCACCTCACGGGTTCGGATAACACTAACATCGGGGAATTTTTGCGCGAGGATTTCCACCAGCCGGTCTTCTTCTAATTCACCATTTATGCGTACACTGCCGATTGATGTGGGGCGTGCGGCCTCCAAAGTGCCGGGGGCAAAGATGGCAACAAAATTAATGCCGCCCCGATCCCAGTTCACATCATGCAATGTCGCAATTTCAGCAGTCACATCACGCCCCGCGATCGACAAGGTCATTGTGTCCCCCACTTCTAGTTGAAACCGCTCAGCCTGCCCATCGGAAAGTGAAATTAAGGGAGGACCTTGATAATCAAGGGGCCAACGCTCACCGGCAACAATAGTACCAAGGGCTTCGGGGATACGCGCCATAATGCTAACGCCCCAATCATTTTGCCGCGCCCAGCCAGACCGTTCCGCCCCTTCAACCGAACTTAAAGGCTTGCCATTTAAAAGCTTAATGCCAGAGCGCATCATAAAAAATCGCTCATAGTCCGCATTGGTTGTATTTTCACCCAGAATATCATCAAACGCTTGGGCCTGGTCAAAATCTATATCTGAAAAAAACAATCCCGGCGCCCGATCCGGCAAAGCGGTTCTGATTTCGCGGCTTAAATTCGCGTCTATCAAAGAGATAACCGCCAACAAGGTGAGCCCCATACCGATAGAAACCGTGACACTGGGGGTGGCTGTTCCTTCACGCGTCAAGCTGGCCACCGCTAAGCGGGTCGCCGGTTTTTTAGGGTGCCAAAAGCGCCGCGCACCGCGCACAAACCCAAAAGCCAACACTCTTAAAACGCCATAAACCGCAAACCCGCTTAAGGCAAAAAAGAAAGCAAACACCGGTTCTTTCGAAAGCAAGATCGCCAGAGCAAAAAAGATAATCGCAAAAAATGCGACCAAAGCGATATCACGCCAAGCCGGTTTTTGCCTATCTGATTCAATTAAGGAACGAAACAATTGCGCGGGCGGCGTCAACCGCGCTTGGGCCAACGGCCATAAAGCAAACACCAATGCCGCAAGAATGCCAAAAGCCCCCGCCTTTAATAAGACAAGCGGATAAACACCGGCAATTGCTTTAAAAGGTAAAAGATTGCCCAAAATATTCGCCACTAAAAAGGGGGTCATCGCCCCGAAAGCAACCCCGATCACCACCGCGAAACAAGCGACCATTAAAACCTGAATGGCATAGGTTTTTAAAATAAAATCCCCCGTGGCCCCAAGGCATTTCAATGTGGCAATCACGGGCATTTTGCGTTGCATATAAGCCCGCACCGCATTGGCGGCCCCGACCCCGCCTATCACCAAAGCGGCTAAACCCACCATGGTCAAAAACACATCAAGATTTTCTAATGTATTGGCGAGCCCGCGTGCCGTATCATCGGAACTACGCACACGCCATGAATTATCTGGAAAAGCAACTTCCAGATCATCACGGAATTTTGCAATATCATCTTCAAACAGATTGATCCGCACTAGATGGCGCACCAATCCACTACGTTCCAGCAAGCCTGTGGCTTTCGCGCCTTCATTACTCACCATTAATCGCGGGGATAATAAAAATCCGGCACTGGCGCGGTCGGGCTCTTCTTCTATGGCTGCGCGCATTTCAAAAATTGCCGCACCAATTGTAATTCGCCCCCCCGGTTTGACGCCCAATTTATCAAACAAAGCCTGATCCGCAACCGCGCCCCATAGCGGTGTCTCATCCCGATCCAATCGGGTCTCACTGGTAGCGGCAAGCGCATTATCAAGAGACAAATTATCAACCGACAATTCCATCTCCCCCAATAGGGGATAGGCTTGATCAACACTTTTTAGCTGCACCACAGAACGGGTTTTACGATCAAGCCGATGCACCATTAATTGTGCATCAGAGATAATCGATATACTCCCCCTCTCTTCAAACCATTGGAGAATGTCATCCGTAAACGGCTTATCGATGGTTGAAACTTCCACCTGACCGCCCGCCAAGCGCAATTGTTCTTTTTTCAAGCCTTGCAAAAACGCCGCCGAAACCGACCCCACGGCGGCGATGGCGAAAACCCCCAAAATTAAAGCCAAGGCAAAAATACGAAACCCTGACAAACCCTCTCGCGCTTCGCGGCGCGCCAACTTGAAGGCGCCTGCCCAATTCATAGCATGGCCAGCTTGCGCCCCATCAGTAAGAGAACCAGATTGCAATGAATTATTCATGAGCCAGAAACCGCTTTAGCAGAAACCGTTTTACCAGAGACCGATTTAGCAGTGGTTTGAACTGTCAATTTGCCGTCTACCATTTCGGCAATGCAATCGCACCTTGCGGCCAGTTCTCGGTCATGGGTGACCATCACCAATGCTGCCCCGGCCTCGCCTTGTAAATTAAACAGCATATCCGCAACAAACGCGCCCGAGGCTTGATCAAGATTGCCCGTTGGTTCGTCTGCCAACAAAATTGGTGGATTGCCAATCACCGCCCGCACAATGGCAACCCTTTGTTGCTCGCCGCCCGATAGTTGATCAGGATAATGATCCGTACGCTCGCCCAAACCCACTGTTTGCAAATAACCCGCCGCTTTTTCAAACGCTTTCGGGTCTCCGATAAGTTCTAACGGCAATGCCGCATTTTCCAGAGCTGTCATTGTGGGGATAAGATGAAAAGCCTGAAACACAAAACCGATATTCTCCCGTCGGAACGCGGCCAATTCATCCTCGTTTTTACTGGCTATGTCCACCTCGTTCGGGCCCCCAATATCACCCGCCAAAATTTTGCCCCCCGTCGGTTTTTCTAGCCCGGCCAATAATGACAAAAGTGATGACTTGCCCGACCCTGATCGCCCGACAATACCGATAGATTGTCCGGCCTTCACCTCAAGACTGACCTCATTGAGAATATGCACAAATCCGGCCTTACTTTTAAGGGAAAGACTGACCGCATTAGCAAGCAAGACTACATCATTATTCGTCATTCTATTTCTCTTTTATATTTGGGCACTCAAACCTCTGGGCCCTGAATCAAAAACCGTAAATCACCTTCAGCAGGTTGTAAATCAGACATTCATTTCAACAATTTCACACGATTACGGCTCTAAATCTTTAAACGAGAGCCTGAGGGGTAACGGGTTGGGGCAAACTGACGTCTGATCCACAGCTTTTTATATCTTATCTCGCTTTTCCCTTTAGGCTCTTAGGGGTATAATATTCCCATCGTCATGGCATGACGATAAGAATAGATATAGAGTGTCTTCACGTGATTGCGGCAAAAGGTTTTATTTGGCCGATAAAAGGTTTTTCATATGGCTAACTTCATTGTATTCAACGTCCTTATTGTTCGACGCGTCATCTTTCCTCGCACATGGTTCAAAACCTTGTCTCGTTTATTCGGCTTGTTATTCTTGTCCATAACCTTACAGGCCTGCTCCCCTGAGCCTTCATCCCCGCCTAATCAGGAACAACAAAACCAGGAGCAACAACAAGAACATCAAGCCAAAACATCGCAAACTCAAAAACTGGAACCTAACAAAGAAAAACAATTTCAACTCGTGATGTTAGGCGACAGCATCACCGCCGGATTTGGTTTAAACGCAACCCAAGCCTTGCCTGTTAAGCTTGAGCAATTGCTGCGCAAAAACGGAAATCACATTACCGTCATTAATGCCGGCGTTTCCGGCGATACAACCAAAGATGCCTTGAACCGGTTTGAGTGGTCTGTTGGCCCCCAAGCCAATGGGGTTCTTATTGCCCTTGGGGGAAATGATTTACTGCAAGGGATCGCCCCCAATATTACAAAAAACAACCTTGAGAAAATCATACAAAATGCACAACAAAGAAACCTGACGGTCTTATTGGCTGGCATGCGCGCGCCCGGTAATTACGGCGTTGAATATCAAAACGCTTTTGACCAATTATTTCCCGATTTGGCCAAGCAATATAAAATTCCTCTTTATCCGTTCTTATTAGAAGGGGTGGCAACCAACCCCGCCCTTAATCAACGGGACGGCATTCACCCCAATACCAAAGGGGTAAAAATCATCAGTGAAAATCTATCGGCTTTTATTGACAGCAATACCCAACCTTAATCAACCCGCAACAACCATAATAGACGCCCCCCCAACAAGATAGAGGCGGCGGCCAACCCGCTAACCAGCCCTAACCAAACGCCATTAGCGCCAATAGATGTATATAAACCAAATCCCGCAGCCACCGGAAACCCGATAAGCCAATAGCTTATGCCTGTAAAAATCATCGGCATACGCACATCCTTTAACCCGCGCAAGCATTGATTGGCGGCAACTTGCACCCCGTCAAACACCATAAACGCCGCAGCAATGGGTAAAAAACCGATCACAAAAGTCAACACAGCCTTATTGGCTTCCACATCCCCTTGCAAATATAATCCGGCGATTTGACGCGGAAATAACCCGACAATCAAAGCCCAAAACATCATAATCACCGTGCACAGACCAATAGATACGCCCGCAGCCCGCCTTGCGGCTTGTTTATTCCCAGCCCCTGTCGCCAACCCAACCCGCACACTACCCGCCATAGACAGACCAAAAGGCACCATAAAGGTAAGCGCTGCCACATTAATCCCGATCTGAAAGGCCGCCATTTCATTCACCCCGATACGGCCCATTAAAAATACGCATGCGTTAAATAACATTCCCTCGAACACTGTGGTCACACTAATCGGCCATCCAAGACGCACCACCTCGCGCAGGCGCGGCCAATCGGTTCGAAAAGGATTTGAAAATAAATCAAACTGTCGCGCAATTTTATCTTGCTGGATATAAAGAACCAATAATAAGAACCCAATTATATGGGACAAGGAAGACGCAATACCCGCACCAATAAGTTCAAGACGGGGAAAACCAAGATTTCCATAGATCAGTAAATAATTGAATCCCGCATTCATAATGGTAGTGACACAGATGATTAATAACGGAATCCGCGTTTTATCGATTGCCGCTAAAAAATTTCGCAAGATGATAACACTTAAAGCAAACGGCAATCCCGGCCCTAAAGCCATAACATAAGGTCCAGCCAATCGCGCCGCGCCTTCGGGCATTCCAAGGGCTAAGGCTATCATGGTGGTTGACGCCATCACCACCATGGCAAAAGGAAACATTAACGCAACCGTCCACACCCCCATCCGGACGGACCGGCGAGGGTTTTGAAAATCATTTTTATTGGCCCCTAAAGCCTGTGACACCATGGGGGAGACCGCCATAGCAGGGCCAAAGCCCAACATCCAGATGGCAAAAAAGATAACCAATCCCAATGATGACGCGGCAAGAGCTTCAGGGCCAAGACGTCCGATCATCAGCACATCAACCGTATTAATTGAAAACTGCACCAATTGCGTTAAGCCCATGGGAACACCCAAGAGCAAAGTGGCCTTTAGCTCATCCCGCCATGGGGTTTTAGAAGGAGCGTGGACATCCTCTTCAGGCGTTATATTTAACTCAGGGTTAGATGGAACAGACATAATGAACCTTTAAAAAAGTAACCTGTGCTCAAATAAAATAAGTTTTCAGCAGTCAATTAGTTTTAGAGTGATTTACGTTCACATAGACCCGATTGAATGGCTCTAATGTTTTGACAAGCTTTTGGCGTAACGCGCAAAAGTCAAAACCCTAAATAAAAGGCAATAAACACTTAAAATATTTAGAAGTTAGTAGGTGATAAAATGGAAAAAATTCAGCGTGATAATATTGAAAATCTATATTTTCGATTATCTGTTTAGATAGACTTGCCCGATACAGTCCAGTACGAGACTAGAGACAACAGAGCGATACCAAAACCGGTTTGGAAAAACCGATCATCGTTCGTGCTTTTTTCGTTAAAAGAGGCTTAGTCATCTATCAGTCCACTTATTTTATAAATTCCTGTTATTATAATATTTTATCAATGTCAACCAATGAGTAATCCCCACCCTACACCGGTAGTGCTTACAATAGTATTCAACGCCCTTTTCTTTTATCAAGAATGTCATGCGCGACGCGCCAAAAGCAATTAAAACAAGTTCACCTATTAAAATCGATAGCATGAAAAACCTTATGATTTTTCATGCCTCTCTTGACCTTTTGGACACTTATAATCAGAAATCGCACGCTTAACCGGAAGTCGGGTGCTACCAAATTCTAACGCGCTCATCAGATGGCAAATATAATCCGTCACCTTCTTTTAAATCAAAAGCCTCATAGAACTCATCCATATTGCGGATCATACCATTAACCCGCAAATTCATTGGACTATGAGGCGCAGAAAGCAATCGGCGTCTTAAGGATGCCTCGGTCCGTTTAAAGCGCCTGCCTTGGGCGCGCCCTAAAAAGAAACGTTGCACCCCTGTAAGCCCATCAAGCACCGGGGCTTCCGCACCGTTTAAAGACAAAATATAAGCATGATAAGCAACGGTCATGCCCGCAAGGTCACCAATATTCTCGCCCAATGTTTGACGACCATTTACATGAATACCCGGCAGGGGCTCATATTGGTCAAATTGCGCGGCTAGCCGATCTCCGAGGGCATCAAACGCACTGCGATCTTCATCCGTCCACCAACTTTGAAGCACGCCGCGGCCATCATATTTAGAGCCTTGATCATCAAATCCGTGGCCGATCTCATGGCCAATAATAGAACCAATAGCACCGTAATTCAAAGCGGGGTCCGCATTAGGGTCGAACAAAGGCGATTGGATATATCCGGCGGGAATAAAGGCTTCATTGCGTGTGGGACTATAGAATGCGTTTACGGTTTGTGGGCCACTAAACCATTCGCGTTTATCAACCTTTGTTCCAAGGCGGGCCACATTGCGATTAAAATCATCCTTGCGCAATCTTTTAACATTACCAAATACGTCATTGCGCTTAATCAAAACATTTGAATAATCACGCCAAACCTCGGGATAGGCAATTTTTGCTGTGATCTTCGATAATTTATCAAGGGCTTGCGTCTTTGTGGCTGGTGTCATCCAGGTTAAATTTTCGATCCGGACTTTAAACGCTGTACGGATGTTTTCAAAAATTACCGTCATTTGTTGCTTGGATTTTTCAGGAAAGTATTCTTCAATATATATTTTGCCAATGGCCTGATTTAACCATAAATTGACAACCCCAAGGGCGCGCCTGTCACGCCCCCGCTGTTCTTTTTGGCCGGAAATTGTTTGCCCAAAAAAACCGAACCGCAAATCATCAAATAGTTTTGGCATATAATCACCATTGGCATTAATATAATGCACCAATAAATAATCACGCCAAACCGCCACCGGTGTTTGGCGAAACACCTTGGCTAACGATGGAAAAGCTTCTTTTTCCCTAACAATAATTGTGGTCTCACCATCAATATTAAACCCCTGAGCAAAAACCTGCCACGGAAATTCCGGCGCATAGGCCGTCAACTCATTCAACGTATAGGGATTATAAGTGCGTGAGGCATTGCGCCGTTCAGCCCGTGACCAATGACGTTCCGCAATTGATTTTTCCAAAGCAAATACAGCTTCAGCGCGCTGCTTGAATTGCACTTTTGTTTGATCAACAGTCGCAGGAAAATCGCGATTTTTTCGGCTTCGTCTTGCATATTGTGATTTAATATTTTGAAGGGCGCCATCCTTCACGCCGATAATAAACTGGATATAATTCAAGTAAGCCTGTCTGGTCGCGGCTAACCGTTCATCATCACGTAAATAGTAAGAGCGATCCGGCATTGATAATCCCGAATGGGAAGCCCACACCGCATAATTTTCAGGGTTTTTAGAATCACTATTGATGGAAATAGAAAACGGACCATTTAAACCCAATTCAGGGTCAGCCATTAAGCGCGCCACATCATCATGACTCTGCAGTGACAATATCCGTTCAAAATCTTTTGCAAACGGTTTTGTTCCTAATTTTTCGATGCGTTTTGCATCCATGTAACCAAGATAAAGGTCACGAATTTTTTGTTCGTCAGATCCTCTTTTTAGACGTGTTGATTGTAACTTATCAATAATCTGTGTCATGCGTTCTTCATTACGTTCGCGCATCACCACAGAAAAACCAATTCCGCTACGGTCCCCCGGGATATCATTATCCCGCAGCCATCCCCCATTGGCAAATTGATAAAAATCATCTTGCGGACGGATTTCCCCGTCGAAAGCATCCAAAGGATAGCCCCATGGTTCAATCACCGGAAGAGTATCATTGTCTTGCGCGGAGGCCGCTCCATCATTTTTGACATCACTTGCTGCAATAGCATGAACAGCCAGCCCCATGAAGGCGATTAATAAGCCAGCGACAATCCCATCTCTTAGAAATCTATTTCCGGAACTTGGTTTTCTATACATTTGCCGTGCTTTTTTCTGGTTTTCCATCATCATACCCTATTCATTACAATTTGTTTTATTATGGCACATAAACATTCTCCACATCAAACGAAACAAAGGGTTGGTAAAGAATTAAGATGATGCAGTGATCGTCTCATCTATTCGTCTTATTATTTCTAGAACCAACATTAACATATTCCCTGTGTCACGAGGATCGAGATTGATGGCATCAATATTGCTTTTTACAAGAGTGAGTTGGCCAAAATGATGAGGCTTTGCTCGTTAAAGAATGAACGCTTATTCATATGAGGGTAAACCATGGGCCAGCCAAACCAAAAAAGAACCAGATTTACAGTAGGGGTCATCAGCCTGTTTGCTGTCACCAGTTTGGGGGCCAGTTCGGGGGCAAGTTTGGGTATAGCATCGACCGCCGCCGCAGAAGAAACAAAACCCGCTCACGCCGCTAGCACAACAACCCACAACTCCGGCGCGAGCCTTAAAGCGGTATCGAAAGATTATCATTTGAGTATGCAATTCTGGCAAGATCAATCTTTGATTACCGCGCCTAAATTCAACATCCCTGAAAACGAGCCTATCGAGCTTACGGTGACTGACCCTGATGATGTAAAAATTTCCATCACCCTTCGCCCTCAAAATACGAGCAATAATGAAATTCTGGTTGATTCAAATATTTCATTATCCCAAGGCGGGAGGTGGGAAACCGTTGGTTCACCCAGATTGGCCACCCACACAGGCCAACATGCCACTGTTGAAATCGACGTCCAAGAATTAGGGTTCACCCATAATGATGGCCGCCCCGTGAGCACTTTACGGTTTTCAGTCTTGATAAAAGAAACCAAATAATTTGCGCCACGCTTGAAGCTTAACCCTTTCCACAGTAGGATTGAACAATCATAGGAGATCGTTCATGCCCTACCGTCAGGTTCAAGCTTACTTCTCAACCTTCGCGCCCGTAAGATGCATTGCCTTTATAAGCCTTGGCATCGGGGGGCTTTGCGCCTGCACCACAACTCATACTGAGCAAGTAGATACGGAGCAAGTAGGCATCGCCCAAAACAGCGTAAGAGAGGCCACTTCTCCCGCCCAAGAAGCCGCAACAAGACAAGCTATTCCAAGACGTCAGAACACCTCACCTCTTCAAACAAATCAATCAGCGCAAAGCCGCGCGCCTGCGCCTGATTTTGCCCAGACTTCTGATTTGGTTTTCTATTATTTTTCAACCGCCGAAACAACGGGTGATGTTCTATCGAAAAATGATGATTACACCAATGCATTACAACCCACCGAAATCGGTATAAAGAATAAAGATGCTACCAAAACCACGTTGAGCGATTTGCAACAAAACTATAAAACAGGGGCTCTGGATTGGACCCCCGATGAAAGTAAAGCCTTAAGCCAAATCATTAACGAGCTGCGAGAAGATTTAACGCCTTATCAAAAACATCTCCCTTCGGCAATTAGCTTGGGAAAAACCTCTGCCCTCGTTGAAGGCGGCCTACCCCATACGCGGGGCAATTTGATTTTGTTTGCACAATCTTCACTTGATGATTATTTTGCAACCGCTGCATCATCGCCAGATAAAGCAATTGAAAATCTGAAGGAGTTATTCCTACACGAACTACATCATGTTTTATCGCGCCACAACAATACCCTTCACGATGATTACTTTTCTATATTGGGTTTTAAACCATGCACCTTCATTGAACCCTCAAAGCTTAAAGCGCGGCGGCTCACAAACCCTGATGCTCCCCATTATAACCATTATGCGCCCCTTGATAGTGAAGAAAGCGATGGCGTCATCCCCTATATCACGGTGGCCGGTCCTTATAATGCACAAAAAGGGGAAGGACTTGGGGATTATATCGAATTTGGATTATTAGCTGTTAACGAAGAAAACGGAACCTGCACCATTGCAGATAGTGAACCGGGATTACGCCCACCATCTGATGATTTTTTTGATCTAATCGGTCGCAATACAAATTATATTATCCACCCGGAAGAAACATTGGCCGATAATTTTGCACACTTAATTTTAGAGCGCAAAGGATTAGCCAATCCTGAAATTCTGGAAGAAATCAAAAACTTCTGGGCCCAGCAACAATAATCAATCCGCAAAAGTAATAAGCCGTAACAGCAATAAAAAGACTAGAACATAAAATGCGGGTTACCGCACGTCGATATCGCCGCCTGACGATGTTGTTTTATCCACTTTTGGCGGAGACCCCAAAACATTGATATCACTTCCGCTGGACGCTTCACCGATAAACCCTTCACTGGCATAAACATCAATATCGGCCCCGCTTGAAGCATCGGCAATGACGGTTTTACATTCAAGAGCTCTAGCATCAATATCAGCCCCGCTTGAGGCATCTGCGGTTAAGGAACCACATGTGCCACTAACTTTTATATCCGCACCGCTAGAGCTATCAAGGGTGAATGTTGGGCTATTGATTTTTGAGGCAAATACATCAGCGCCCGAGGAAACATCAATCGCCTCTAATGTTGGCGAGACAATAGTAACAACAAATTTACCCGAATTCACGCTCCATCCCCAGCCCCGTTTACGGTGCGTACGTCGAACATGAAGTGTGTCATCTTTAACAAAAACTTCTACCCTATCCATTTTTCCCTTCGGGCCAATAGCTTTTATAGATTGCTCAGAACCAATACTAATATTCACATTAACACCGCGAGAGGCTTTTAGAGCTGAAAACGTCTCTACACTGTAGGATTTTTCTTCCTGATTAGGATTCACATTATCTTGCCGGGCCATAGCACCATGCAAAATAGTAAAGGATCCGGCCAGGGCTACGGTTAGGGCTACGGCATTCAAAATGAGTTTTTTTCTATTCATCATCTTTATTATCCCTCACAATAAAATTTCTGATAAAGCTTTCTGAAACGATATAGCCACGCCTAACATTGACAAGCAAGGAAGTGCCCATGGCTTTGCGATAAAGCGATGATGATACTCGTCAAACCGCCCTTTATTGGTTCATTCCTGATTTGTGTGGGGCTCACTTTCAGCCCGTTTCAGGGTTGCGCTGGCTCCATTGATTAAGCCGCCGCCGCAATCACATGCAGAAAACTATCTGAAAAATCGCGCACCTTTGCGGCTCCCACACCAAACACAGCACCGAATTCTTCGGGAGATTCCGGCTTACGCTTTGCCATATCCATCAAGGATTTATCGGTAAAGATAACATAAGCGGGCACCCCGCGCTCGCGGGCAATCTTTAAACGGTGCAACTTTAACGCGGCCAATAAATCTTGCGAGGCTCCATCCATTGCCGCCACTTCCACAGAAGTTTTGCGGGTTTGACCCTTTTGTTTCCGAATTTGAAACTGGCTAACCCCCTCAAGGGTCGATAGGTTTGGTCCTCTTTTAATACTGCCAAATTCAGGGTCAGCTTTTAACAAGCCCGCCGCCAACATTTGCCGAATGATAGTGCGCCATTTTTGCGCTGAATGGAATTTACCTTTTCCATAACACGGTAATTGATCCGCACTGCGATCTCTTATCTTTTGCGTGTCCGCCCCGCGCAAGACATCAACCAAAAACGCAGAACCAAATATCTCCCCTGTTTCGCGCATCGCCCCAATCACCAATTGTGCCTCGCGTTGGGCGTCAACCATTTCCGGCGGGTTCAAACAAATATCACATGCACCACAAGGCGAACGTTTATCCCCAAAATAGGCTAAAAGCGATTGCCGCCGACAGTTTGTCGATTCGCAAATCATAATCAGATCGTCAAGGCGCTGGTGTTCTGCTGCGCTGGCATCGGTCGTATTCATCTCAATCATCCGCTTTCTACGCACCGCATCCCCCGCACCATAAAGCATCACCGTGCGCGCAGGCTGTCCATCCCGCCCTGCCCGGCCAATTTCCTGATAATAAGCTTCAATCGAAGCGGGCAAACAATAATGAAACACAAAGCGGATATCCGGTTTATCAATGCCCATGCCAAAAGCGACCGTTGCAACCATAATCAAATCAGGCTCGGTTAAAAAAGCGTTTAACCGTTCATTACGTTCTTCCGGCTCAAGCCCCGCATGATACGCAAGGGCGCGATATCCATGATCGCACAAAAATTCAGCAATTGATTCTGTTTCTTTACGCGAAAGGCAATAAATAATGCCTTGCTCCCCCCGATGGTCAGATAATAGAGAAATTAATTGATCACGGCCCTGACTTTTTTCCATAATTGCAATAGATAGATTGGGCCGATCAAATCCGTGTACATGCATTTTTGCCGCCTTACCCAATAACCGCACCGCTATCTCATCGCGGGTGCGTTCATCGGCCGTTGCCGTAAACGCGGAAATAGGGGTGTCGGGAAAATGGGTGGTTAAATCCCCAAGAGCTAAATAATCAGGCCGGAAATCATGCCCCCACTGACTGACGCAATGGGCTTCATCCACCACAAAGCGGGCAATTTTCACCCCCCGAAGCGCCGAGAGCATGCGCGGTGACATTAAGCGCTCCGGCGCCATATAAAGTAGTTTTAAGTCCCCCGTGGCGGCACGTCGCCAATCAGCAACACTGTCCTCGCGCGCGCGATTAGAGTGGATAACCCCCGCAGCAACCCCCAGAGCATTCAATTGCGCTAACTGATTGTCCATCAAGGCAATCAACGGGGAGACCACAATCGTTAAACCATCAGTGAGTAAGGCGGGCAATTGATAACAAAGGCTTTTGCCTGCCCCCGTTGGCATCACCGCCAAAATATTTTGGCCCGTTAATACATCTTCCACAATTTTTTGTTGCCCTTGACGAAAATCGTCAAAGCCAAAAACGGTTTTAAGGGTTT
>CALLPQ010000137.1 GCA_938015425.1 uncultured Parvularculaceae bacterium
TGGGCAGGACTTGACGTTTATGCCAAGGTCATCATCACCGATGGGGCCGAGCAAACAGGTGAAAGCGAAGAGATTAAAATCACTCTCCCCGCTAGAGAATTTTTTAATCCTTTGGCCAAAGCCATTATCGAGCAACGGCAAGATATTGCTGTCGCCAGTCATGAAATACAACGTGTACGGGATGCTTTAAATGCGATTACTCTTTTGCCAGAAGAGTTTTATGATGACACTTCGGAGTATCTTTTATTACGGACGGCATTTTGGCGTGCACAAAAAACCCAAAAAGATGAAACAGAAGATGTCGTCGATCATTTTTGGCCCTTAGCGTTAGAATTAGAAGATAAAGCCTTAGAATTGGCCAGACGTCGCCTCGATGCAGCGATTGAAGCTTTACGCGAAGCTTTGGAGCAAAATGCCTCCGATGAGATTGTCGACGAAAGACGCGCCGCCCTAGAGCAAGCGATACAAGATTATATTCAAGCCTTAGCCCAAGCCGGCATTCCCGAAGGCAGCGGGGGCGAAGGCAATGAACAACTTGGTGCGAACACCCTACAAGAAATGTTGGACAGTATCGGGGACTTATCAGAGTCCGGCGCCAAAAATGCCGCCCGCCAACTCTTAAGCGATCTGGAAAACATTCTGCAAAACTTGCAACTATCACGAGGCGGTGGCCAAGGCGCGGGCGCGGGTCAAAGTGAAGACCCCTCAGACGAGCCATCAGATCAAGCCGGTGAATTAATTGGCCGACAAAGAGATTTATCCAACAAATCTTTTGAAGAAGGCCAACAACGTAACGGGTCTGGCGATGAATTGGCCCAGCAACAACAAGATCTGGCAGAAGCCACCAGAGATCTTCTGGATCAAATCACCAATGGTGCAGACGCCAATAATGGCGAGTCACAAAATGGCGGCTCAAATCCCGACCCAAGCGGCGAAGCGGGCCAAGCCTTACGTGAGGCCATCAGAGAAATGGACCGCGCCCAACAAGCTTTGAATGGAGACGATTTTGGCACAGCAGGAACCGCCATGGATCGCGCAATCTCCAACCTACGTGAAGGGGCTCAAAAACTAGCCGAAGAACAAAGCCGACAACAACAAGCGCGCGGAGAAGAGGGCAATCAATCTGGTGAGAATGGTAATGAAGGACAAAGCCTTGACCCTTCCGGACGGCCCACAGGGGGCCGCGCCAATGGCGGCGGCGTCGAAGTGCCGGAAGCAAACGATCCGGCACTGACCCGTGAGTTAATTGAAAAATTACGCAAGCGCCTTGGTGAACAAGGTCGCAGTGACGAAGAAATAGAATATTTAGAACGCTTGCTTGAAGCGTTTTAAATATATATCTGATGCTCTTTTTAAGCGTCTATCAAGACATCATAACCCTGATATAAACAATAATTTAGCATGGGGAGACAGTGGTAGTCCCTAGGGGAATCGAACCCCTCTTTCCAGGTTGAAAACCTGGCGTCCTAACCGATAGACGAAGGGACCATACTAGGTGTGTGATATATTAAGCGGGAGACAATCTTGCAAGCGAAAAATGACGTGAAGCGAAAGATTTGCAAGATTGTTTTCTAAAAATCTGCACAGAGCTTCACTGATAAAGCTGAAAAAGACCTATATGCCTTGAAACCACCTAATCTCAGGCTTTTACATAAGCCACATCATTAATCTGGAATTGCCCCGCATTTCCGCCGCGCCAATCATCCACCTTGATGCGGCCAGCCACATGCAAACGGTCCCCGCTTTTCAAGGCATCGCCTACCCCGTCTTCAAGGCATCGAAATGCAATCGCCCGTGTCTCCTCGCCGCCATCGCTGCGTAAAACACAAGAAAGATGGGCATCCCCGACAATTTTAGGATAAACTGCCCGCACGTTCCGAATAACAAAATAAGGTTCGCTATTGCCCGCCCCAAACGGTCCCGCCTTGCCAATCAGATGAGCAAATTCAGCCGTCACGGCCCCGGGGACGATTTCCCCATCAATTTTTAAAAACCGCGCCGCCAGTGCAGAATGAATATCGTCTGCTAAACGCCGGCTCATAAAATCCTGAAACCCATTTAAGTGTTCACGGGCAATAGTAAGCCCCGCCGCCATGGCGTGGCCGCCGCCAGCAACCAATAAACCTTCTTGCCTTGCCGCACTGACACCGCCGCCAAGATCCACCCCGTCAATAGAGCGTCCAGACCCTTTGCCTACATCCCCTTCAAACCCGATCACAAAAGCAGGGCGGTCAAAACGTTCTTTAATGCGCCCTGCCACAATGCCAATCACACCCGGATGCCAACCATCCCCCGAACATACCAGCACATCCGGCAACGTCTTTAGTTGTTCTACTTGGCGCACTGCCGCTTCTAATACGCCGGTCTCAATCTCCCGGCGCTCTGCGTTCATGACGTGTAGTTTTTCTACCATCATGGTGCGGTGTTGGCGATCAGGTGTGGTGATAACATCAAATGCCATATTGGCATGGCCAATCCGCCCCGCCGCATTAATCCGTGGGCCAATTAAAAATCCTAAATGATAAGGCGTTAAGGTGCCTTTTGCCCCTGATCGCTTGGCCAATGCGCTAAGTCCCGCATTGCCGCCCTCGCCTGTTTTTAATTGATGGGTTAATATCTTTAACCCTTGGGCAATCATCGCACGGGTTAATCCTTTTACGGACATCACATCACACACCAGCCCAAGGGCCACAATGTCCAACCATTTGCGCAAATCGGGTTGAGGGATAGAAGATAGGCCAGATGACGAGGCCGATGAAAAGAAACCGTCCTCCCGTAAAATCCGGTTGACGGCAACCAACAACATAAAAGTCACCCCCACCGCAGAAAGGTTGGTAAGGCCGGATAAATCATCAGGACGGTTAGGATTAACCACTGCATGGGCATGGGCGGGTGGCGGCGCACTCATTTGATGGTGGTCCATGACCAGAATTTCAATGCCCTCACGACCCGCCGCCTCAATCGGATCATGGGCCGAAGCCCCGCAATCAACAGTTACAATAATATCAACGCCGCGTTCTTTCAAACTTCGAAAGGCTTCGATGCTTGGGCCATATCCATCCACCACACGGTCCGGCAAATAGATTTCAGGATCTTGCTTTAACTCTTTAAGATATAAATACAATAAGGAAGTGGCCGTTACACCGTCTACGTCATAATCGCCAAAAATGCCGACATTCTGCCCCGCCATAATCGCTGCTGCCAAGCGGGTTGCCGCTTTTTCCATATCCAGCATCACATAAGGATCCGGCATCATGGTCTTTAAAGTGGGGTCTAGATAATTACCAACATCACCGCCATCAACGTGTCTGGCCACTAAAATACGGGCAATGACTTCGTCAATTTGATGTTCACTGGCAAGCTTGAACACTTCCCCTTCATCAACATCACGAAAATACCATGGCATTGCCCGAACAGAGTTCTCGACAATCATGGATGATGAGGAACGCCCATCATCCCTTCTATGCGGGTTAAGACTAGTAACGGCCTATACTCCTATAGCATTTTAAACCAGATATCTTTTAAAGGGGAGACCTTTTTAAATAGGAGGGCTTTTATACAGGAGATCTGGCACGAATATAACGCACCGTACCCGTATGGGAGCGCATAACAACCGTATGGGTACTGACAAATCCTGAATCCCATTTCACACCATCCAGCATTGTGCCATTCGTGACCCCCGTTGCCGCAAAGAACACATCACCTGACGCCAAATCCATCAGCTCGTATTTTCTGTTCAAATCGGTTATCCCGATTTTTTCGGCGCGGCCCCGCTCGGCATCATCCCGAAAATGTAACCGTCCTTGCATTTGTCCGCCAACACAGCGCAGCGCCGCCGCCGCCAACACACCCTCAGGCGCGCCGCCGCGCCCCACATATAAATCAATCCCCGTATGGGCCTCTGTCGTATGGAAAATTCCGGCAACATCCCCATCAGGGATGAAGAACACCCGTGCATTCATTTTACGGGCACCATCAATAATGGGTTGATGACGCTCACGATCTAGAACACACAGCGTAATTTCACTGGTTTCAACACCTTTGGCCTTTGCTAAGGCCGCAATATTGTCTGTGACATCTGCATCAAGGTCCACAACTCCGTCAGGAAAACCCGGCCCGACCGCAATCTTATCCATATAAACATCTGGCGCATGGAGTAAAGAGCCCCCTTGGGCCATCGCCACAACCGCTAATGCATTTGACATAGCTTTCGCGGCCAAAGTTGTTCCCTCCAGTGGGTCAAGGGCAATATCTACTGCAGGGCCATTTCCGGTTCCCACTTTTTCACCGATATACAACATCGGGGCTTCATCACGCTCCCCCTCACCAATGACCACTTTGCCATCAATATCCAGCTTATTCAAAGCATCACGCAGGGCTGTCACCGCCGCTTGATCAGCGCCTTCTTTGTCGCCGCGTCCGATCATTTTTGACGCTTCGACCGCCGCCGCTTCTGTGCAACGCCCTATTTCAATGGTTAAAATTCGATCTAAATAATCCTTGGGGTTTATCATCTCTAATACCTGTTAAGATTGGCAATCTTGAAAATTCCATCCATAAAATTGCGCAGATTGTGAGTGAAGCTATGGTCTCGCTTCTTCCATTACCCCTATGGCTACACCTTGCGATAGCATCATGAAAGATATTTTTTCACAGGCTTCAAATTGTGAATGCTTGGTTGATAAATAGAGGCTTATGCGAAAAAGCGAGAGAGTATTTTACGGGCTGAATAATTACCCCAAGCTCTCTTAACTATCTTTATCCGATTCTATTTCCGGTTTTACCATTGCCGTTTTTCCGGTTTTTTTACGCTCGGGCACTTGATCAAGATCCGCACCTGGTTCTTGTTGCGTATTATTAGAAATCGCCTCTATAGCCAGAACTGTATCATCAAGGGCTTCCTGGATCATTTCCAGTTTCGCAATCAATTGCGCAAGATGGGCCCTGCCCTGAGGAGTCCTTAAAGGGTCATCATGGTGGTTTTCTTTTTGGTGAACCCCATTTTGATTCACCTGCTGTGTTTTTGGTGACTGATTAAATGAATTCTGATTGCTCTTATTTTCTTGACCTTCCAGCGCTTTCAGCCTGGATACATCACCCTGCACCGCTTTATCATCAATAGACCCACCAATATTCTGGCGGCCTATTTCGGAAATATATTTAGCGCCGCTCTCCCGGAATATTTTTTGAACGCCTTTTGTTGTATAGCGCTCATCATATAATAAAACCCGCACCCCACGCAGTAAATCCAGATCAACAGGGCGATAATAACGCCGCCCCCCCGCTCTGCGCATCGGTCTTATCTGGCCGAACACATCTTCCCAATGCCTTAAAACATGTTGGGGAACCCCAAGCTCTTTCGAGGCTTCAGAGATTGTCCGAAAAGCTTCTGCAGATTTAGATGCTGACACTTTAAGTCTCCATGCGCCCCTTTAATCCCGTTGGCCATCCTAATATAACCAACTTTACTGTCATAACCAACCTTACTGTTATAACCAACCTTACTGTTATAACCAAACTTGCAGTCGCTGGTTATTGTTTTACACTATCACAGTTTTAGGCACAGTTTTAATGGCCATTATCATATGTGCTTTAATTTACTAAGCCATCTTTATGGCAGCATTAGGTTATGCTTGGTCATCCGTCTTGTTAGCCCCAGAACGATGTCCCTCATTTATGCTATCTTTTAATACATGTGACGCACGGAAGGAAATGACCCGGCGCGGCGAAATAGGCACTTCCTCACCGGTTTTCGGGTTACGTCCCATACGCATATTTTTTGAACGCACTGCAAAAGTACCGAAAGAGGATATTTTTACTTGGTCACCGCGCTCAAGACTGGCCGACATTTCATCTAATATGCGTTCGACAAAAGCGGAGGATTCGTTTCGGGAAACTCCGACATTTCTATAGACGGCTTCTGTTAAATCAGCTCTTGTTATTGTTTTTCCGGCCATGACATTCCCAACCAATTTATAACAATTAATGTTACGCCCCGAAACCTGTAAAGGTCAATAAGACATTGTAACTTATTGCAGTTTTTCAATGAAAAATTTTCAATCCGCGGTCAAGGGCGCACCCAACGGGTAAGGCCTTAAGCCCGCAACAAAGCCGCCGCCCACGTTAAGCCGCCACCCAAAGCTTCCAATAATACAAGGTCGCCCGGTTTGATGCGCCCATCATCAAGACCAGCCCGATAAGCCAGCGGGATGGATGCAGCCGACGTATTGCCCTGATGGGCGATGGTTGAAACAACCTGCTCGGTGCGGAGCGATAGCTTTTTAACAACCCCCAAGATAATACGCTCATTCGCCTGATGGGGCACGAACCAGTCAATATCGGTGACCGGAATATTGGCTTTCTCGCAGACCGTAACCATTGCCTCAGAAATCCGCGTTACCGCTTCGCGGAAAACCTTATTGCCTTGCATTTTTACATGGCCCGTCGTTTTTGTAGAGGAAACACCGCCATCAACATAAAGCAAATCAACCATACGGCCATCTGTACGCAGATAGGTTTCAATTATACCTCTATGGTGATTAGTGGCTTGGTTAGAGGTTTGATTGCGAGATTGCCCGCTATTGCCACCTTGAGCTTCCAACACAAAAGCGCCGGCACCATCACCAAATAAAACGCATGTAGCCCGATCATTCCAATCCAGTAAACGCGTAAACGTTTCCGCACCAATCACCAAAGCACGCTTATGTTGCCCCGATGCGAGGAATTTTTCCGCCGTAGACAAAGCAAATATAAAGCCCGAACACACAGCTTGTATATCAAATGCTGCCCCTTCGCTCACCCCCAGTTTGGCTTGAACAATCGCGGCGGTCGCCGGAAAAGTTAGATCCGGTGTTGTGGTCGCAACGATAATAAGATCAATATCATCAGCCTTTAAACCCGCATCATTAAGTGCCGCCTGCGCCGCTTTAACCGCAAGATCCGATGTTTTTTCATCATCAGCGGCAACATGACGTTCTTTTATGCCAGTGCGTTCTTGAATCCACTCATCACTAGTATCAACAAAAGTAGAAATTTCTTTATTCGTTAAAATACGTTCGGGTAGGTATGTACCACAACCAATCACCACCGATTTAATCGTCATGCAGATACTCTCTTATTCGTATTATTAGGTTTACTGATCGCGCTGGATTTATCCGCATTCGCTGTTTCCATTATTGTCTCAGCTTCTTTTTTTTTGACAATATCATGCACAGATTTGGTTTCTTCGCTTTTCGATAATGGTTGATCTTGTTGGGCAAGCTCCGCCGCCTTTATTCTTTCCATGACCTCATCAACCCGCGCCCCCATATCAGCAATAAAAGAATGCCCGGCAAGGTTTTGTGCAATCGTCAGTGCACTGGCAATACCCGCCGCATCAGCGCCGCCATGGCTTTTGACCACCACATTTTTTAATCCTAAAAAGACACCGCCATTAACCGATGACGGGTCAACCCGTTGCTGCAATTTTTTTAATTGCGGGTACATTAAAAGACTTGCAATTTTGGAAAGGAAACTCCCTTTAACCGCATCGCGCGTCCACCCCCCCACAAGGCGGGCAGCCCCTTCAGCAGATTTCAAGGCAACATTACCGGTAAAACCGTCCGTAACCACCACATCTACGGTTCCCTTAGAAATATCATTCCCCTCAACAAAACCATAAAAAGCCATATCGTCTACATGGGTGCGCAAGCTTGTGGCTGCTTCACGCAAAATATCATGGCCTTTTAACTCTTCTGCACCCACATTTAAAAGACCCACGGAAGGGTTAGAAGCACCGGTGAGAGCACGATAAAACACTTCCCCCATGACTGAAAACTGGACAAGTTGTAAGGCATTGGCCTCAATATTTGCCCCTACATCCAGCACCACACTCCGCCCTGTGGTTGTTGGCCATAAAGCTGTAATTGCTGGGCGATCAACGCCGTTGATCATGCGCAATTGATGTCTGGAGAGCGCCATTAATGCGCCCGTATTACCGCCCGATACCAAAGCCACCGCTTCACCGGATTTAACCGCTTGAATAGCCAGCCACATCGAGGTCTCGCGCCCACGGCGCAACACATGGCCTGGCTTATCTTCCATAGAAACCGTATCGGGGGCATGGCGGATTTCACAATGGGCAAGACAGGCTTCACGGCTCAGTAATGGTTGCAAAACATTTTCGTCACCAAAAAATAGAAATTTCGCTTTAAGACCTTTCTTAATCGCAATGGCAGCCCCTAAAATAACAGCTTTAGGGCCTTCATCTGCGCCCATCGCGTCAACGGCGAGGCGGATTAGAGAATGGTTATCTTGTTCAAGCGTCAAATCATTTCTCCCAACTATCGTCACTCGTAAATACACTAAAGCGATTGATATGACGATATTTTAGTTCTTATTAATGGTTTCTGGGGATAAAAACCATAGGCGAAATCTAAATGGCACGATCACATTCGCCGGAGATCAACCCAAATTGGTCATTCACCTCACCAAAAGCCCTGATCTAAAATTATCAACCGTTCCCAGCGGGTTACAAATCAGACATTCGGATCAGTAAATTCATGCGCTTTGAGCGGCATTCGGCCGCTTTCAGCCCCAAACTACATCAAGATGGTTTACGGTCCGCCACAATATCCTTCAAAACATCAAACGGGGATCCTTCTTGCGATTGTCCATATTGATCAGCTAAAGAGGGCACACCCTCGCGCCGTGGATAAGGTTCCATGATCAATGATAAATGTTGAACAACAATCTCGCCAATATCAATATTATCCCCCTTTAAAGGTTCTCTCTTATCTTTGGAAAAGTCTTCTAAAGCATCCATATCTGCAAAATCAGGGAGTTCATCAACCACATGACGATCAAAAATAATTTCAACCCTGTCGTCAATCTCTTCTTCCATCAATTCAAGACTGGCAACGCACTCCCGGGTTAGGTTGGCCTTTATATGTCCCTTAAAGTCCATCCCCTCCTTGATAGGGGTGACTAATAATGTAGCCGTCAAACTATTCACTGCTGGAATCTTAAAGCGCTTGGCTATCGCCTTTAAAGCGGCCTCATTAGCCTCTAAGGCATACTCACGCCCTGTCGCAGGCAAAGCACTAATGGCGATTTCCTTACTAAATTCGACTATAATATGGGTGTCGGTTTCTAAATCATTATCAGTCATAATATCTCGAATATCTTGCTCGAATTATTGCCCTAATCATTTAAAGGGAGGAAAGTAAACAATGCCTTTTAAAACACGGCCAACAGGTTGTTTTTGTAAAAACTGAAAACAGGTTATGGCATAGTCAGTTAGGTGTCCGGAGTGTTTAATATCAAGCGCCCCCTTATCCGTCCTATCATTATCTTTTCGGTCATCAAAGGCACTTTTAATACCATACACATTCTTTTGCACTGCCATGTTTAACCCATCCTCTGCTTGACTGCTGCCTTGTTCAAGCTTCGCAAAAGCCGCTTCATACACTCCTACACGGCCATAAAAAGCTTCAGCCATTTTCCGGATCTTTTTGGAAACCGACAGATCACCGACCCCCATCTCACGCAAAGTGTCATCAAGATTTAAAAACATGGCATCAAACAGCTTTTGGCCCATTATTTTATTGGTTTCAGGATCAATATCTTCGCTTTCCTTGATCATCCGCATCAATAAAAATACATGGAGGGTCACCATCTCGAATCGGCCCTCAAATGTGTCCGGAACGCCCCAATCTGCGTAAAAGCCCGGCAAGCGGGATTGATCCATCGCCGCACGATAAAGACTGGTCGCCGCATCTTCTTGCGGGGTTTTCTTAAACAAAGAGAAGAGAGAAATGATCACAATTGCATTTTTCCTGAATTTTCTTTCAAGTAAACACACTAGGGGCTTTGATCAAGACGTTAAGTGGTGATATAGTTCATTTTCAGGCAAAAAGGTTTTGATTATGATATTGTCGCGTTTTTCTTTATTAATTGCACTTGCTTTATTTTCCAGCTCCCTCCTGCAAGGGTGCATCTCTGTGCGTTCGACCCATGGTTATGCACTAGAACGTGGAACCGAAGAACTGACCGCCAATATCGGCCTTGATACAAAAGAAAGTATAATTGCGAAATATGGGGAACCTTCCATTACATCCACTTTTACGACTAATAGTTGGTATTATCTAGCCAGTGTTGACCAGACCCGTGCCTTCCTGAAACCAAAAACCAATGATCGTAAGGTGGTTGCTTTTCATTTTGACGAAGAAGGCAAGGTTAAAGAAGTTGAAGATTTTACACTTGATGATGGTGAAAATATCAGACAGGTCTCCCGCGTTACCCCGACTCGCGGCCGCGAGCTTTCTTTTTGGGAACAGCTTTTAGGTAGCGTTGGATCACTACCACTACCGGGTGGCCAGCAACAAACCGGACCGGGCGGACGCCCCGGCGGTTAAGTCACAACAGTTAAGCCATATCAGTTAATCCCGTTATTAGCCGAAATGATTAAATCCTTTAATGTCCATTTCAATGGGGTTTAATTCATCGTCTAATACATGAACCCCGTGACCTCGCCTTATTAAACCGATTTTCGTGACTTGGGTCCTTGAAGCCCTAGCCGCCATGGCCACAGACCGCGCCATGGGTTTGGGCGCGGTAAACAAGATTTCATAATCATCGCCGCAACTCATTAAAAAATTCATTGCCTCCCTATAATCTTCTTGATCATGAACCCAATCATGGGCCGCCTTTGATAAGGGGATCGCGCTTAAATCAATATGGACCCCGACTTCGGATTGCTGTTCTATATGGCCACAATCAGCAAGCAGACCATCTGACACATCAATCGCGGCTGTTGCAAAACTATTGATCGCACTCCCAAAAGCAATTCTTGGGGTGGGAAGTTGATAACGTTGCTTTAAAAAATCTTTTTCAATTTTTGCGGGTTTATAGTGCCCCTCCAATACGCCTAGCCCCAATCCTGCATCACCAATTGTTCCGGTTACGTATAAATCATCCGCAACTTTAGCCCCGGAACGGCGGACAATCCCGCCCGTTGGCCCCGCTGATGCGGCAACACCATAAAAAGTGGCCGACAATGTCAACGGAGCCGTTGCGCTTTTATGTTTTGTTGTATCCCCGCCCATGAGAGATATTTTAAACTCTGCTTGAGCATTAGCGAGACCTGTTACGAATTTTTCAATCATCGCTCTGGTGGTTTTTGCTGGCCAAGCGCAGCCTAAAAAATAACCGGTTGGACGCACACCTTTTGCCACCAGATCGGAAATGTTCACCCGCATTAATTTTTGTGCAACCAGATCAAGCGGATCACGCGGGCGAAAATGCACCCCTTCAATCAATAAATCTTTTGTAACAACCAATCGCGCTTCATCAAGCACACCCACATCATCAGATAGATTAAACGCACCGGGAGCATTTGCACTAAGGGGGGCAAACAGATCATGGATTATCGAGAATTCGTCACCAGAAAATTTTGAACCAGATTTAGAGGCAGATTTTAAACCCGTTTTAGCGGATATCTTGTTCTTGGGTTTTTGTTTCTTAACAGTCACACTACCATCTCGTCATGTCTTGCTTCTTTAGCGGCGGCATCAAGCACTCCGTTAATAAATTTTGGTTCATCCTCATGAAAGAAAGCATGGGCGATATTAATATATTCATCCAGAACAACTTTGACTGGAGTGTCGGGCAAGCGGATCAATTCATATAATCCAGCCCGCAAAATAGCCCGTACCGTCGTGTCCAACCGTTTCAAAGTCCACCCTTTAGCCAATTGGCGCTCAAGATAGGGATCAATGCGGTTTTGAACCTCAACCACACCGCGCACCAATATAGCAAAAAACTCCCGATCCGCATGATGCAAATCAAGGGGCGCTGTCCCCTCTTCATCCAAGGCTTCTTTTCGGCCCGTCATCCAATATTGCGAGAATTCCAGAATTGCCCGCTCTACACCAATATCTGACGCATCCATCTGATAGAGCGCTTGAACGCTGGCTATGCGCGCCGCAGAGCGGGAGTGTCGTTCAATATCTTTCAAAGGATAGACCTTACATGGTTCAAGAGTTAGGATTCAAAGCAATCTATAGAATATTCACTATAAGAACCATAAGTTTTTTTAACGTAATATTCACGAGGGTCATCAGCCAGAAAACCCGTTAGCAGGCAATAAAAGTAGAATTGTGATTCGCGCTCTTAATCGGGGGGGGCTTCGGCCAAAGCATCCAGAATTTTACCAAAATCTTTTGCTTCGCGAAAGTTCTTGTAAACAGAGGCATAGCGAACAAACGCCACATCATCGAGCATGGCCAGTGCTTTCATGGCCATTTCACCGATCTCGCTGGAGGCAATCTCGCTTTCACCCGTTGCCTCAAGACGGCGGATGATACCGGAGACCATTTGTTCAACACGTTCCGGATCAATATTGCGCTTGCGCGTGGCGATAGAAATAGACCGCATCAGCTTATCACGATCAAAGGGCACTTTGCGTCCGGAACTTTTTAACACCACAAGCTCGCGCAGTTGCACCCGCTCAAATGTGGTAAACCTTCCGGCACATGCAGAACATAATCGACGACGCCTAATCGAAGACCCATCCTCCGCAGAGCGGGAATCTTTTACCTGTGTATCTTCACATCCACAAAAAGGGCACCGCATATGCAAACAGCCTTGATCTAAAAAGTATCGGTTTTCAAAAATATCGGTCTTAAAAAACAGGTATCACTTAATGTAAAAGAACAAACTTAAGCGCTTAAATCAAAAATCGTAAAGCACCTTCAGCAAGTTGTAAATCAGACGTTCGTTTCAACAAATCATACTATTTCAGCTCTCTCTATTTAAAGTGAGAGCCTGAGGGGTAACGAAGTGGGGCAAACTGACGTCTGATCCATTAGCTTTTATATCTTATCTCGCTTGTTCGGTTAGGCTCTATGGATAAATAGGGAAGCGAGCGGTAAGGGCCTTCACTTCATCGCCCACCGTTGCAACAATTTTATCCATTTCCGCACTCCCCGCTCCGTGCGCAGATAAGCCATCGAGAACCTCGGCAATCATCTGTCCCGTTTTGCGGAACTCGGCCAAGCCAAAGCCGCGTGTTGTCGCGGCCGGAGAACCAAGCCGGATGCCGGACGTAATAGCCGGTTTTTCAGGATCATCGGGTATGCCGTTTTTATTACAAGTCATGCCCGCGCGTTCAAGATAGTCTTCAGCTTCATTGCCTTTAACCCCTTTAGAGCGCAAATCAATCAAGGCTAAATGCGTTTCTGTTCCCCCGGAAACAACGGCATATCCGCTTTCTACCAATGCTTGTGACATTGCCTGTGCATTTGCAATGACATTACGGATATAGGTTTTATAGGAAGGTTGAAGCGCCTCCCCAAAGGCAACAGCTTTAGCCGCAATCACATGCATTAACGGCCCCCCTTGAAGGCCCGGGAAAAGCGCTGATCGGATTTTTTTGGCCAGGTCGGGATCATTGGTAACCACAAGGCCGCCACGGGGCCCCCGCAATGTTTTATGGGTCGTGGAGGTCGCCACATGGGCGTGGTCAAGCGGATTTGGATATTCACCCCCCGCAACGAGGCCCGCAAAATGCGCCATATCAACCAATAAAATTGCCCCAACCTGATCAGCAATCGCTCTAAATCGTTTAAAATCAATAATACGGGAATAAGCACTGCCCCCTGCAATAATCAGCTTAGGCTTATGTTCAAGTGCCAATGCTTCTGCATGATCATAATCAATCAACATATCATCTTTACGCACACCATAATGGATCGCATTAAACCATTTACCCGATTGATTGACTTTACTGCCATGGGTCAAATGGCCCCCGGCTGATAAATCCATCCCCATAATGGTATCACCCGGTTTCAAAGTGGCCATAAAGACCGCTTGGTTGGCTTGACTACCCGAATGAGGTTGAACCACGGCTTCCGCACAATTGAAAAGTTGTTTGGCCCGATCTATCGCAATCGACTCGGCAATATCGACATACTCACACCCCCCATAATAACGCCGGCCCGGATATCCTTCTGCATATTTATTGGTTAAAACAGAACCTTGAGCTTCAAGCACCGCACGCGATACAATATTTTCTGACGCAATCAGTTCAATTTGCTCTTTCTGGCGCTGCATTTCCTTGCCAATCGATGCAAAAATATCGTGATCAGTTTGCTCTAGGGATTTTTTAAAAAACCCGTCTGTTGCTTCAACGGATGGACTAACGCTCATGCTCTTCAACTCCTGCGAAATAAATTTAACCGTTATATACGATGCTCAATCTTAAACCGCAATGCAGCGTCTCATGATTGTGAGAACGAGCATAATCTTCCCCCCGAAGCCTCAATAATAGCAGCTGTAATAAAGTAGTTTTGTAACTTGCAACCATACAAAAAGAACAAAACGATAACATAAAGTGTCAGCTGTTTAAGCTGCACATGATGCTTTAATTAAAGCTAAAAACTGATAATGATATATTCTTAAACTATGCACTTATCTTTTATAACAGCATTATTAACTTGCACATGAATGATTATATAGCTATCGCATAGCCCATATTTAACAAACTATAAATCATGCCAAGAAATTATACTGTGCACAAATAAATATTAAAAAATATATTGCCAACAATACCATTTTTTAAAATATTTTATGACAATTCAGGAAGGACATATAATGTCTAAATACGACCAATCTCAAGTTGGAGAAACTTTGCATTTAACATCCAATATTGTTGCTGCTTATGTGAGCAATAATAAAGTAAACGCTGCCGACCTACCGGCTTTAATGGCTGATATTCATGAATCACTACAAGATATTGCGGCGGGCGATGCTTCGTTAAGAACAACAAAAGAGCCTGCCGTACCTATCAGCAAATCGGTAACCCCAGAATTTATTATTTGTCTGGAAGACGGCAAAAAACTAAAAATGTTAAAGCGGTATTTAAGAACACACTTTCAACTAACACCTGAAGAATATATCCGTAAATGGAACCTGCCTTCAGATTACCCGATGGTTGCGCCTAATTACGCCAAGAAACGGTCAAGCCTTGCCAAACAAATTGGTCTTGGCACCCAGCGCGGAGCTGTTTCTACACCCAAGCCGAAAAGAAAAGCGGGGGGCAAAAGAGGACGCCCCAAAAAGAGATAATTCTATTTTCAGTAATTCATATCTTACCCCGCTTTCGAGATCAGGCTCTTATGGATAAAGCCTTGTCGTGGTCCAGTTCTTCGTGGTTGGCGTTCTTTCAAATTGCAAACGCTCATGTAAACGAAAAGGCTTATTCACCCAGAATTCTATTTGTGTAGGGATAATCCGAAATCCTGACCAATGGTTGGGGCGCTCCACCTCCTTATCCGTAAAGCGTTCCTCGCAAGCGGTGATATCCGACTCTAATTGACTATGGGTGGATAAAGGTCGCGATTGCGCAGAAGCCCAAGCTCCAATTTGGGCGCCCCTTGCCCTTGTTGCGAAATAAGCATCCGCCTCTTCATGGCTAACGCTTTCGACCTTGCCGCGAAAGCGCACTTGCCGCCGAATAGATTTCCAATGAAAACAAAGCGCAGCCACAGGGTTTGCCGCAAGGGCGCGGCCCTTAGCGCTTTCAACATTGGTATAAAAACTCAAGCCCCTTTCATCAATATCTTTTAAGAGCACCACCCGCACATCTGGCATACCATTGCGATCAATGGTCGCTAAGGACATGGCATTTGGATCATTCACCTCATGGGCGCGCGCAAGGCCAAGCCATTCTTCAAACAAGGTGATCGGGTTCTCATGGGTGAAAACATTCCCCTGATCTTCATCAATCCGGTAAAATTCCTCGCTCGGAGATGAGGGGATAAGCTTATGCCGAGAAATATCCGGTTTTTTATCCTCTGTTTTATCTTCAGGCGGTAAAGGGGGCATTAGGGCTTTCCTTATCGTTAGAGCAGTTTTGCCAATATTCTTGCCTGATGCACTATTATTGCCTAATGCACTATTATTCCCTAATGCACTGGGCAAATTTACAACAAGTCTTTATGGTCAGTTATAGTCATAAAGACATAACAATAAGTCCGTTAGGGGTCAAAATGTCCATCAATAGTTTTGGTCGGTTATTTAAGGTTACAACATGGGGCGAATCCCATGGACCTGCCATTGGCTGTGTAATTGATGGCTGCCCACCGGGTATTCGGTTAACAGCCCAAGACATTCAAATTGCCCTTGATCAACGAAAACCCGGCACATCTAAATATGTTACCCAACGGCGCGAGCCCGACGAGGTGGAAATATTATCGGGCGTTTTTGAAGATGAACGCACAGACGGCCCCCGCACCACCGGCACGCCCATCAGTTTAATGATTAAAAATGTTGATCAACGGTCAAAAGATTACAGCGCTATACGCGATAGCTATCGCCCCGGTCATGCTGACATCACCTATGACCAAAAATATGGTATCCGCGATTATCGGGGGGGCGGGCGGTCTTCTGCACGGGAAACCGCATGCCGCGTTGCCGCCGGTGCCGTCGCACAAAAAGTACTAAACCATCTTTACGGGAATGATATTCAAATCACTGCCTATATGACACAAATGGGACCCCATTTCATTGACCGCACAAAAATGGATATTGGTGAAATCACCAACAATCTCTTTTGGTGCCCCGACCCGATAGCCGCAAAAAAATGGGAAAGTGTACTGGATCAGGCACGTAAATCCGGTTCTTCATTAGGCGCAATGATTGAAGTCACCGCGTCCGGTTTTCCCGCCGGACTGGGGGCCCCGGTCTATGGTAAACTTGATGGAGATCTAGCCTCGGCCATAATGTCTATCAATGCTGTTAAGTCTGTTGAGATCGGCGCGGGCGTTGAAGCCGCGCGCTTTTCGGGGGAAGACAATGCTGATGAAATCTGCATTAAAGACGGCAAACCCCATTTTCTTTCAAATCATTCAGGCGGCATCCTCGGCGGTATTTCAACGGGCCAAGACATTATCGCCAGATTTTCTGTCAAACCCACCTCCTCTATCTTAACCCCGCGACGCACCATCACCAATGACGGTCAGGAAACGACTATTCAAACCAAAGGGCGTCACGACCCATGTGTCGGTATTCGCGGCGTACCCGTTGGCGCGGCAATGATGGCCCTGACATTGGTTGACCATGCATTGCTGCAACGGGGTCAATGTGGCTAGATAAAAATAGGCCAATACTTGATAGAGATGAACATGCTCATTAGGCAAACTAATATTCTATTTGATGAACAGTAAATGCGTTTATCTTTCGATGCATTATGAAATGGAGAGGTCGTCTTGATTAAAAACACACTTTATTTCATGGGCATCGTAATATGCCTAAGTATCATGGCATTTTTATTTTTGCGCACAGCCGACACCAATCGCGAAGACATGATCACCAAATATGGCCGCACCCCTAAAACCGATTTATGTTACGGGGATGGCACTTGCATTCATGTTCATCAACGGGGCAACACACAAAACCCGGCCCTTATCTTTGTCCACGGGTCAACTGCCAGCATGCATTTATGGGATAAGCTGGTGCCCCATCTTGAAAAAGACTATCATATTATTCTGGTGGATTTACCTGCCCACGGACTATCGCAACCGCAAATCCTTGATGATTATTCTCCGTCCGCCTTGGTTGAGGCCATTCACGCGGTCGCCAACAATTTTGATTTAGACAAATTCACCTATGTAGGCAGTTCAATGGGCGCACGCCTTGGTTGGCATTATGCTCTAGCCCATCAAGACCGGCTATCGGCTCTCATCATGATGAACCCCTCCGGGGCTGAATACATCAATGCCCCCTCACTTGGTCCCAAACCCAAAATTGGTTTGGGGGTCCGCGTGATGCAAATGCCAATGATGCGGCCTTTGGTGAGCAATATTACACCCCGTATTCTGTTTAAAAAACAACTTCAAAGCATGATCTATGATGATGCCCTTGTCACCGGAGAAATGGTTGACCGTTATTGGGAGCTTTTCAGACAAAAGGGTAATCGCCGCGCCGCCGCCATTCGTGCGACTACTGATCAAATGCCGGAGAAAATTCAACAACTCCACAAAATCAATGTCCCCACTCTAATTGTATGGGGAGAGCATGACGAAGTTTTACCCGTACAACAAAGCGCATATTTCAAACAGACCATTAAAAATAGTCAGCTTATCATTTATAAAAATGCAGCCCATTTGCCTATGGAAGAGATTCCGGCACAAGTAGCAACAGATATTGATATATTTATGAGCTCAATATCCCCCTGATACGTAAGGAAATATCCGTAGGACTAAGGATATTAGCGCCTATACTCTTTAAAAGATAATTATTTTCATTTAATCAATATCGACCTTCTCATATCTCAATATTTTAGTTGCGTCCTCTTCGCGGCGCATTATGGTGCGCAAAGTATCATCACCACTGAAAGTTAAATTATGGCCTTACACTCCGCCCTTATCACCATTATGATGGAAGCCGCACGTCGGGCCGCACGTGATCTTGCTCGCGATTTCACCGAGGTGGAACATTTACAAGTCTCCCGCAAAGGGGTTGCAGACTTTGTTAGCGCCGCCGATTTGCGCGCTGAAGAAACCATTGTCGAAATTTTAAGAGAAGCCAGACCGAAATATGGATTTATTCTGGAAGAAGGCAAAAACATCGAAGGATCAGATAACTCAAACCGATGGATTATCGACCCCCTTGATGGTACAACCAATTTTCTTCACGGCTTGGGGCAATTTTGTATTTCCATCGGATTAGAACGCGACCGCCAGCCCTATGCTGGTGTTATTTATAATCCGATATCGGATGAATTATTTTGGGCGGAAAAAGGCGCAGGGGCATGGTTGAATGATCGCCGCCTACGCACCTCCGTGCGCACAGACTTAACCGAATGTTTATTTGCCTGCGGCCTTCCTTTCGCAGGACGACAAGGGCGCGCACTGGCTTTGAAAGAAACCGAAACCGTTTTGGCCAAAACCTCTGGCGTTCGCCGTTTAGGGTCTGCGGCTCTTGATCTTGCTTTTGTCGCCGCTGGCCGCTTCGATGCCTATTGGGAGCGTGATCTAAACCCGTGGGATGTGGCCGCCGGCATCGTGATCGCCAGAGAAGCCGGAGCCATTGTTGGAGAAATCAATGGCGGGCTTGATCCCCTGCACGGTAATTCCATCATTGCAGCAAATTCTGAACTATTCGAAAATGCCCGCTTACTTATCGCATCAGCCTCTTAGAGCCTAAACGAAAAAGCGAGATAGATATAAAAGCTGTGGATCAGAGTCAGTTTGCCCCAACTCGTTACACCTTAGTCTCTCACTTTAAAGAATTAGAGCCGAAATCGTGTGAGATTGTTGAAATAAATGTCTGATTTACAACCTGCTGAAGGTGTTTAACGGTTAGAACCTGATTTGCATAAGGATAAAATGACAGAAACCTACTGATATTTAATGACGCCTACTGATATCTAAAGGCAAACGTAATGGCGGTAACGCCAGCGAACCGATTGATTATCAATCGTCTCATCTTCATAAACGGCTTGCAAATTATAAGCGTCACAATGGGCCTGGGCTTCTTCGTCCAGTCTTTGCGGGTCAAAATTATAAGGGTCGTAAGGAATAGAAACAGAACGTTCTCCACCCGGAGGGTAATTGCTAGTACTGGCACACGCCCCCACCAAAAAAACCGTTAGCAACAGCCCCCAAAAGGCTTTGGTCTTTAAAAATGATCTGGTTTTATAATTTTTTCTACCCATTACTCTTATCGTACGGGACATAAGCTCCCTTTCCGAAATAATCTTTACTCAACAAAACGTTCTTTTATCATCGCATTATTGCAGCTAAACCGGTAACCACTTGAGCGCATAATGCTTTAACTACAATTAATCCTACCAAAGACAAGCCCATAAAGAAAGGTCCACCCTTCAACAGAGTGGACCTTATACATTACCTATTGGTTATAGGGGATTATTAGGCAACATCACTATCCCGTAAGATTTTTACATTATCTTGGGGTGCTATCGCTGCATCATTCCCGTTAATAGTTATTTTGCGGGGCTTTTTAGCCTCGGGGATTTCGCGTCTCAAATCGATATTGAGAAGCCCGTTTTTTAGCTCGGCGCCCGTGACAATCACATGTTCCGCAATCTGGAAACGGCGTTCAAAAGCGCGTGCGGCAATCCCTTGGTGTAGGAATTCACGAGGAGTATCCTCCTCACTTCGCCCAGCCACCACTTTTAGCTCGTTTTCTTGCACTTCAACGTCAATATCTTCTTCGCCAAAGCCCGCAACCGCCAAGGTAATACGGTAGTCATTTTCGGCGACGCGTTCAATATTATAGGGAGGATATCCACTACTCTCGACTTTGTTACTGACTGTTTCCAGCAGGTCGAAAACGCGGTCAAAACCGACAGTTGAGCGGTAAAGGGGGGTTAAATCGTAATTTCTCATTTTCTTTCCTTCTTCTAAAAGCAAGGGTTAAACAGGAATTTCTGGTATTTCCCGCCAATTATGGCCGGGTCATCAATCCGTGAAATCCCAGCAGAGTCACATGACCTCTGCTCCTATAGATGTAATATCGCCAAATCATCTTTCAAGTATCTCTAGACGCAAAATTTTAACGTGCTAGAGAATACATCATATTTATAGAAATTATGGACTAATCAGAGTATAATTCCCGAATTGAGACAAATTGGGCAACCCATACGGAGATAAGAATGACATTCAAACTATTGGCAAAAACTGTGACCAGTGTTGCGGCTATTTTAGCCCTTAGCGCTTGCGGCGGTAGCGATACACAATCCACTCCTTCAACATCCACCACGCAGGCTGCATCGACTAAAGAAGCCACCAAAGCGGCTGAAAGCACTGCTGGCCACAACGACGCGGCAGCACCAAGCGCAGTTTTGGACCGCGTTCTCGCCAGCGCCCATCGCGCGGATGACCAACCACGCGACGCATGGCGTCACCCAAAAGAAACATTAAATTTTTTCGGCGTTACACCCGATTTAAAAGTTGCCGAATTATTTCCCGGTGGCGGCTGGTACACACGCGTATTAGCACCTTATATGGCGGCTGGTGATGGTACTTATGTCGCTGTTAACTTCAACCCCGGCACAAATGAAAGACGGGTTGCGGGCCTTAACACATTCAAAGAACGTTTTTCTGATGAGTCAGTATACGGTAAAGTAGAACACGGTCTTATCGGCGGCGGCGCAACCATGGCCGAAGCAGGTAGCCTTGATGTTGTATTAACCTTCCGCAACGTTCATAACTGGATGGCCGGTGATGTATCTGATCAATTCTTCAAAGAATTTTATGATGCGCTAAAACCGGGCGGTGTTTTAGGCCTTGTTGAGCACCGTGGTGACGAAGCAACAGAACAAGATCCACGTGCGCGCACGGGGTATGTTAATGAATCAACAGCGATTGCTTTTGCAGAAAAAGCCGGTTTCGTTCTTGAAGCAAGATCAGATATCAATGCAAATCCAAAAGATACAAGAGACCACCCCTTTGGTGTTTGGACCCTTCCCCCTGTTAAGCGCTCAGCGCAACGCGGCGAAACCAATGAGAACTTTGATCGTTCAAAATTCGATGCGATCGGCGAAAGCGACCGTATGACTTTAAAATTCCGCAAGCCACTTGATGGGGACGCGGCATTGCTTGAGTAATCACGCTCACAAATAATATTGGATTTGATAATGACAGTATCACTGGTGGAAGACGCACAACGTTGCTTCACAAACGCCTTTGATGCTGTCATTATTATTATCTGCACCCCTGATACAGTCAGAAAAACACAAAGCCATTCCCCCAATCAAGACCCAAGCCCTTCCTATAATGATGATATTATTTTTATAGACGGCACGAAAAACCCTCCCTCAATAAAAAGCTATGCTTCCAAAGATGCCCCTGCTCTTCCAGACGCCGGATCAGATAAAAGCGCTGGAATTTGTACATGGCATGCGGCTCGCTCTACCTTAAAATCAATTTTTGATAATAGCCGGACTTTTTCCAGCACTTTTATTTCAGGGCGCCTGACCATATCCGGTGATATGGCAGTAATGGCAAGATTAAATATTCACCAATAAATCTATATCAATTTCAAAACACCTAATTCTATAAAGGTAAAACCATGGCCTTAACCCCTGTCAGCTTTATCGATGTTCCGCAAAATCCAGTTCCCTTGGGGGCAGAATGTTTTAACCTCGATACGCCCGACGGGGCGAAATTGCGCGTGGCCACCTTTCCTCTTCCCGGTGAAACACCCACACGCGGCACAATTTTATTACTCAGTGGGCGGTCAGAGTTTATCGAAAAATATTTCGAGGTCATCGGAGAGCTTCACCAACGCGGATTTTCCGTCACAACTATGGATTGGCGAGGCCAAGGACTATCCGATCGCTTGTTACCCATCAGGGAAAAAGGGCATATCACAAATTTTGCCACATTCACAGCTGACTTAAGATTGCTTACTGAAACTGTATCAAAACCACGTTTTGCCGGCCCTAGAATATTAATGACCCACTCTATGGGCGGTGTACCGGCATTACAAACTCTGGCCCATGAACATGATGATTATATCGCAGCGATTTTATGTGCGCCAATGACAAGATTGTTCAAATCACGGGGCATGCGGTTGATTGCCCGCACACTTTCCAAAAGCGCTGTCGCCATCGGGGCATCAAGGCAATGCATTATGGGGGTTAAAGAATATTCATTAGAATTTGAAGGCAATATTTTAACAAGCGATGCAGATCGCCACGCCCGGTTTCGGGCTTTACAAGCCGCAGCCCCCAACGCAACCCTTGGCTCACCCACCTATGGTTGGTTAAAAGCCGCAACCAGTGCCATTGATGAAATTCACGACCCGGACTATATGCGCAATTATAAAACACCCACACTTATCATTTCAGCGGAAAAAGACGGTTTAATCGACAGCACAGACCATGGAATTCTCGCCACTAACAATGAACATATTCATGTCATTACCGTAAAGAACGCCTTGCACGAAATATTGATGGAAAAAGATAGTCTGCGCCAAGAATATTGGCGTGCTTTCGATCAATTCATTGATCCTATTTTATCTTGACCCTATTTGGCCTTGAAGGTTTTTATAGTCAAACCAGCACCGGGCGCCGCGGGCAATCACGATATTCCCAAGAACAAAGCACCTTATTTGCCGATTAATGTTTCCAACCGGTTTTCAAATCGTTTTAACTTTGGGGCCCATCCATAATGATCCACCACAAGCTGTCTGGCATTCTCGCCAATCACCGTGCCGTTTTTTGATCCATCTAACACTGCTATTATTTCATTGCCCATTGACTTGGCATCGTCCGCAATAAGAATGTTTTTTTCGTCTTCAACATTTACGCCTTGCGCTGCGCCACTGGTCGCCACAACAGGTTTTGCCATCGCCATGGCTTCTAATACTTTGTTTTGAATACCGCGCGCAACCCGCAAGGGTGCAACTACCATTGACGCACTCTTTAGCCACGGACGCACATCCGCCACACGGCCCGTCACTTTTATATTATTATGCCCATCCATTGCTTTAATTGTGGCGGCAGGGTTAGAGCCGACAATCGCAAAGCGACATTGTTCTCTGCGCTTTAAAATATCCGGCCAAACGGTTTCAACGAACCATTGCACCGCATCAATATTGGCCTGATAATCCATTGCCCCCACAAAAACAATATCATTAGCGCCGATCTCACTATTAACGTCAATCTCACCATTAAAGTCTGCATCAGGATCAAAGTAGACCGTATCAACACCGTTTTCCCAATAGTCAACTGTGTTTTTTAAGTCATCACGATCGTTAAATATTTTTGCTTCTTGCGGGGTAATGGCGAAGGCGATATCCGCTTGATTAGCCAGTTGACTTTCAACTTTTGCAAGCACGCGACCTTCACGCCGATAAACCGCCCCCATTAACGAAGAGCTGGCCTGTCCATATGCGCGCCATTTTTCTGCGTCAGAATCACAAAAATCAATCAGGGTTGCAATTTTCGTAGCAGCGGATTGTTCAACCAAATAAGGCGCCATGGATGATGAGAAAGCAATTTGTGCAACACAGGGATATTTCCGTCTAACCTTAGATATATATTTCTTCATCACCGGCGACTGATAATAGGTTAATGATAAAGCCTCACCCGTCAGCAATCCTTTGAGTGACTTCAAGCGCGCTATTTTGGGAGATAAAGGTAACAAAGAACAGGATTTTGTTATACTTTCTAAAAACTCCTTATGCACCATATCCTCAGGGTCATCCACAAAACAACCCAAATGAACATTATAGCGTTCCGTAAGATGACGCAGCAAGTTCCACGAGCGAATTTTGTCGCCTTTATCGGGAGGATAAGGGATGCGATGTGCAAGGAAAAGAATATCCGATTTTGACATTAGGCAAAATGACGGGCTAGAACGCCCCCTCCAAAATTTGCGAGGGGTAAAGGTAGCTTGCGCCACACTTTCGTGGCAACCGCAAATTTAGGATTATTAGGGTTTATGTCGGGCACAGTATTATCTTTAACCAGTTGATATTGATATTCTAAAGCTTGTGGTTCTATACCCCATGTCTTTTTATATCCAAATGATCCCGTATCATATTTGCTGCGGCCAAAGTCAAACTGTGTCACACCCCGATCCGCAGCCCGAAGCATTTGTTGCCAATAGATATAATCAAACGCCCGCAACGCGCGAGCCTCGGGTGTTGCCCCTACATAATAAGGCATCACACAATCATGATGATAAAAACTGATCAGGGAAGACACCGGCACCCCGTCATTTTCAACAGTAAGCAAATCACACTCATCAGAAAAAACATCAAGAATATTTTTGACAAACCTTTTAGGAAAAATCGGCGTCCCTAAATCACGCAATGACCGCGCATAAAGCCCATAGAACTTATCCAAATCGCGCTCAAACGAAAATTTAAGAGCACCGCTTTCAACAAACTTAAAAGCCTTGCGAATCTCCGCCCGTCTTTTACGGGGGATAGAGAGCAATATTGCTTCTTCATCGGAAGGTAAAGGCTTAACGAACCCGGCATAAGTCGTGTTTTTATTTTCCAGATGGGTAAAACTGGCTTTTTCGCTGCGCAACTCAACATAGCCAACGCCTAATTGCTCTCCCACATTTTTAGCCTGCGTTAAAAGGGTTTGTGCAATATGGATATCATCTGCAATCACACCCCCGCCAACCGTAAACGCCGTGGATATAAGAGCATTGCCCGATATCATGCTTTTCACAAAGGTCAACGGCAACACCCCGACAAGATGGTCATCACGCAGTGCCATCAAATAATAAGGTTTGTACCCATATGATTTTTGAATAATCTCTGACCAACCAAACCGGTGAAAAAAACGGCTATCTTTATTGCCTTCAACATAGGCATCCCATCGGGCCTTATCATTAAGGTTCGCTTGAACGATAGAAATTTCAGGGTTTGAGTCAGGGGTTTCCAATTGTGTCTGCACCATTTTTAGCCCAATATAATGAAAGAGGTTTCATGCTTATGCTGCAGCGATTAAAGAATCCACATGAAGAGTTTCATCAATCCGCGTCCATGTAAAATCATCAATCAACGACTCTAATTTCGGGGCCATTTTATTTAAATTCAAATAATGGCGTAGCTTTGATTTTCGCGAAGCCGTTTCAATACGGGGTTGATCCACATCTATCTCCCACGGGTGAAAATAAAAGATCAATGAGCTTCCTGATTCTTTTTCAGCTTGCTTTAATAATGTCCGTGCCGCCACATAAGGCATCGCCCTAAACCAACCACCACCAGCGCAACTCACGCGTTTTCCCATCACAGTCGTCGTGGCCACGGGGCACTCGGTAAAATCAGACCCTTGCAAAGGTTTAAACGGTGTTTGCGGGGCGTTTGGATCTCCATAATGATCATGGGCAATGGGGTGCGAAGAAGAAGAATAGCGATAACCAAGTCGCGCTAATACGTCGTGGGCAAAAGGTGTGCGTTGATCCATAGAAAACCCGGCGGCACGATATCCCGTAACTTCAACCCCGCCAATATCTTCTAAAATCTTCTTGGTACGTCCCGCATCTTCAAAAAATTCTTTTTCGTTCTGGTCAAAAACCTTTATGTGCTCATACCCATGGCTAGCAAGTTCATGACCACGCCCAACAATTTCGCGAATTAATGCGGGGTCGCGCTCTGCAACCCAGCCAAGTGTAAAAAAAGTTGCTTTTATATTTTTACGGTCAAATAAATCAAGGGCCGCCCGTGTGCTTTGTCCAACACGCAGTTCAAATCCATCCCATGAATTACGGGGAATAACATCAGAAAACCCCCACACCTGAAAATAATCCTCAACATCAACTGACATGCCATGTTTTCGCTGAGAGGGTTTTCCCGGCACCGATGATGGATCGCTATTCAGGTCTTCTACTCTATCCATTATATAGTGCCTTTAAACTTTATATTCGTCTTTCAAATCGTCTATTATGGTATCGGCTTTCGTAATATGCCGTTCGATTTGAATGATGTTATCAGCCGTTTTTTCTTCCATATCCGCAATTGCGTTATAAATATCGCGGTTTCCGCTATGGGCCTGACGCAAATCACTGCGCAATGACAATATATGATCCATCATACTGGAAGGCAACTCTTCTTGTGCACCTTCATTTTGCGCACTTTCTCCCTGCACACTTTCTCCCTGCGCACTTTCTCCATGGGCACTTTCGCTTTGGCCACCTTCATTTCGTAATGACAAGGGCTTTTCATCTCCACGCTGTTCGCTCTCACGGTTTTGCGCTTCGACATCCCCCAAAGGGGCGTCAGGTTTAGATGCATCAACTAACGGCGAAACGGCCTGACTATAATCGATTGCATCATCGACGCGTCCACCATCATCTGGTTGCTGATTTTTTGATATTTTTGCAATGGCTGTAGCAACATCTTTTAAGGTTGTCACATTATTCGTTTTTGTATTTTTGGCTTTAATATTATCGGCCTGATCAACACTCATATCTATAGCGTTCGTTTGAATATCACGCTGCTGAGCGAAGTCCGATGCATTTTGCGCACTCACGTTCAGATCATCAACTTCAGCAACAGAGCTAACCAATGCGGGTCTATAAACCTCTTTTTGTAATTCTTCCGCAACATTGGTTACAATCACGCTGTTTATGAGGTCGCGTTGTTCTAGGGCGCAAAACAACAAAATGCGCGTACACAAATTATTAATGCGGCGCGGAACACCTTGCGTAAATTTATAAATAGCTTCAAAAGCTTCTTCCGTAAACGCTGGTTTATCAACCCGTCCCACCACGGCTAAGCGATGTTCGATATATTCGCGGGTTTCCATTTCATCCAAAGCTTCAAGATGATAGGTTGCGATAATACGCTGGGCAAGCTGTTCCATATCAGGGCGGGCAATCACACTGCGGAATTCTGGTTGCCCAACAAGGAATACCTGAAATAACGGTGTGCCTTGATAATTTATGTTCGTCAGCATGCGTAATTCTTCGATAGTTTCTAAAGGCAGGTTTTGCGCCTCGTCAACCACCAACAAAACCCGACGCCCCCGATTAACATTGTCATATAGAAAATCTTCAAACGCTTCCAGTTCACTGGCGCGTCCCGGGCTTTGAGATTCAATTTGAAACGAGGATAAAATATGTGGCAACAAATCTTCTGGTGCTAACTGACTGGTTAAAAGATGAGCCGCCAAAACATTATTGTCACTTAACTGTTCAAGCATATGCCCAATCAGCATCGACTTTCCGGCGCCAATTTCGCCAGTTATAACGATAAATCCTTCAGCTTGACGCAACCCATAATGCAAATAAGCCATAGCCTTTGTGTGGCTTTTGGAACCAAAGAAAAACCGTGCATCGGGACTTAGTTTAAAGGGCGCACTGGAAAAGCCAAAATACTCTTCAACCATTTTTAAAAATCCAATACTAATCCAAGCGTCACCGCATTTTCACTAAACCTTAGATCATCAACATTCGAAAACCGTTGGGTATGACTATACTCCCCGAACACACGTGCCCGTCCAGTCAGACGGTAATTCGCGCCCACAATCCCCGTTGCCGTATGGGTAACCCCTTCAAGAGAGGCGGCCAAAGTACAATCACCAAGCAGACCACCCGTCAACGAAATGGGCGACAAACCAAATGCCCCAGGGGCTTGAAGACAATCGTCAATAGAAAAGCCGGTATCCGCATAGCGATAAGCCGCACTGCCAAATAAAGACACACGCCTTGACAGTGTACGGTTTAAATTAACCGATGCGTTCACATTCTCAAAACCACGGAAGCCAAAATCTGAATTTTGATAATTCGCATTCGCACTAATTGTAGTTTTATCAAACACACCCACTAAACTGGCAAAAGCATTGTTCGAGGGGCCAACACCCACTGTTTGCGCATTAAACCCACCATTACCACTGGCTGTAAGCTGGGTTGATTGTTGAATGATATCACGTGGGTTTCCGGTCCCACCCTCACGCAATGTATCGGCAAAATTCAATGTGCGGCGAGAAAGATCGCGTATCTGGGTAGAATTAGAAAGCGCTCTGGTCTGGAAGGTACGGTTAGCACCAGCCGTAAACCTGAAGCGTCTTGAAATCTGATAGGATGCATCAGCTTGAATAAAATCATCATCAAAACGGCGGCCATATTCCAAGCGTACCCGCGTCCTTGGCCCAGGACGGGCAACAAAGCCCGCACGCCAAAAAATACCGGATAATTCATCATCATCAAAAAAATCACCCGGAGAATTGGTATCGATTTCATCGTAACCGATCGCACCACTTAACGCGAATTTCGAATTAAGAGCATATTGCGCTTCAACGCTTAACGTACCTTGCTCAAAAGAAAAATCGGGGCTCGCCACAGGGTTTCCGTCAAGGCCAAGAAAAGTGGCCCCTTCTTCATCCGTTGTATTCCCGTAAGCTGTTGCCACAAATTGCAAGCGGTCAAATAGATTACCACTTGAATAGCTTGCCAACACTTCCTGACTTCTGGAATCATTCAAAAAGGCAGCGATGCCATCATTATCAATAAATGCTTGTGAGAACCGATAACGCACTTCAGCAACCGATTCGTTCGCGAATTCATGATAGACATAAGGACTTACAGAATAAGAATTAACCGTTACCCGCTCTCCGCGCGCCGCATTAATATTGGCGGAAGAGGCCGCATTGTCACCCACTAATTGCCGCGCCGTCCCGCCAGCAATATCTAGATACAAATAATTATCAACAATAGTTGCCGTCCCTGCAGCACCGACTTGCTGATTAACCACAACTTCATCGTCTTCAACCAGATATGAAAAATCGAGATCACCACTAAACAGCGCGGTGAATCTTTGCGTTGCAACAATCGCATTAGCCGTAAACAAATTAGACAAAATCGCTTGATCACGCACAGCGCCCGAGGATTCAGACACCAGATCAATATTATCAGAATAGGTCACACGCGGACTAACGCTAAAAGCATAACCAAGAAAATTTGATTTCAAACGCAAAGGCGGCGCAGGATCGGCAGCTTGCGCTAACGCACTATCAATAGCCGCCGTTCCCGCAAGACCCAATACACCGGCCAGCGCAAACGCGCCTACAAAAGCAGATCGCGAAACAGAAGCGTTCAACATTCTCTTTTTAGAATGAACCACCTTCGAAACCAAAGATGATAATTCAACCTTTCGTTTACCGCGCATCTTGTCGCTTGGTTTAATCGCAGACTTTGCCCGCATTATCTGTCCCTCCGATGATCGCCAGGTGTACCCAACGAATTCTCGCGCCTTGCACCGCGAGGATAATATTCTGAATATGATTCATAATGTGAACCGCCCGCCCCGATAAGACATTTATTCAAAACAAGGCTAATATTTGGATTAACATCCAATAATTCCTCAAGCGCCGAGGTAATCGCTTGTTCTGGCGTGGAATCCGCCTCAACAACAAACAATATCTCATCTACATAGGGCGCTAAGACAATGGCCTCAGTGGTCGCCAATACTGGCGGCGCATCAATCACAACGATTTGGTCTTTATTGGTCTTCTTCAACATATTTAACGTACGCTGCGCCGCAGAAGACCCAAAAAGGTCAGATGGACGATCAACGAGATGACCTTCCGGCACAATGGTTAAAGGTCCTTGACGACTCTTTAGTCCCACATCTTCAAGGCGTAAATCCGCATTCAACATTAAATCGGTTAGGCCATATTGCTCTTGCAATCCAAAATGCGATTGCACTTTAGGGCGCGGACAATCAGCATCCACCAACAACACATCAATCTCATCTTCCAGGGCAAGACTTAATGCGAGGTTGATCGAAGTAAACGTCTTGCCTTCAGCAGGACGCGTGGACGTTACCATCACTGTATTACGGCGATCCCCAGAGCGCACATCAAGGCCGTTCGGGGTCGAATTTGACCGCAAGAAACCCAATAGGCGCAATAAACGACGTTTCAAATAACGCAATTCAAGCATAAGCTGGGTTGTTTTTTCCGAGGTCGTAAAAAACCCTTGGCGCTTCAACCGCGACATATCCAGATCAAATTGTTTGCACTGGCGCATAATCCGCTCGGCATTTTGCCGGGCTTGTCTTTGTTGAAATAGCTGTTGCTGGGAGCCATTGGATTGGCTTCCATTTTGATGAGGCGCATTTTGTTGAGGCCGGTTTTGTTGTCCCATTTCGGGACGACGCATTTGCGACTGAACCTGTTTTTCCAACTGGTCTACGTTAGAGCGTGCATCAGTGACTAAATTATCAACTTGAAAAGCCTTTTCGATCAAACCCATTACCTTAAACCCTTTTCAAGTACTGCAGTAGCTTCTGTTTTATCACCGCCCTTTAACAAATTAGCTTGCGGACGCAACACAGAGACATAAATATAAACAAAACACAGCAAGAATAGTACCGAACAGGCGGTCATTAACCTTAAGAAATCGAACTGGACTTTTCTGCGGGATTTTCCTGTTGGTACGGTCCCTACCGCCCCTAACACGGGCAAACCAAATGCTTCTTCCAAATCAGCCGACTGGGTGTAGGTACGCTCGATAAAGGTCAAGACTAGGGCCAAAGCACCGCCAACACCAAAGGCAAGAACAATCACAGCCAATATCAAAAGTTTACGCGGCGGGTCAGTTGGGACTAAAGCCTTACGAGGGCGCTCGAAAATTGTATATTCAAGCCCTTGCCCGTCACTATCGGCAGTTTTTCTCAAAGCCAATTGATCACGACTATTAATCAGCTCACGATACGTATTTTGGGTATTCGCAAAATTACGTTCTAACCGCTGTAACTCCGCTACCACAAGAGGGGCCTGGCCGCTGGTCACCGTCGCTGTTTCTATTTCCGTCAGCAATCGCTCTTCCCGGCGCTTTAACCCTCGTAATCGATCTTGGGTACTACGCAATTCGGAACGCAACCGCAAATATTCCGGATTATCTGGCAAAGCATCATCAGATTCAAGCCGCGCAATTTGCTGAAGCAAATTTTGTATATCAGGATAATTATCATTATACTGACTGCGCAATTGCGATAAACGCACTTTGAGATCAGCCAACTCACCACCCGCCGATACGCGCGGGGTTGAGGCAAGGCGCGCCCGTATTGTCTCTTCACGCGTGCGCGTTTGAGAAATATTATCAAGAATATCGTTTAGCTCTGCGCGTTTTCTAACCCGCGCTTGATCACTGCCTAAATTAGAAGCCAGTTCCTCCGCATGGGTCCGGCGATATTGGGCAATTTCCTGACTTTGCCGAGACAGTAATAAATCTTGCTCGTCAATAAGGGCTTCAATTTTCAACTCCGACGCCTCACTCTCGCGCAGGCTGGCACCCAAATCTTGCTCAATCAAAATATTGACCGCCGCTTCAACAACTTTCTTGGCAAGCTCGGGGTCATTATTTTTATATTTAATAATGAGATACATATCGCGTGGGCTGGTTATGGAAATCCCACTTTTCACATTATTAACAAGCCGCTCCATTTGGGCTTGTTTATCAGAGGCAGATACCCATTCAATATCTGCATCAAGGCCAGCGCGATAAACCATCTCTTCTACATTCGGGAATGTCAGCAACGAGATTCTCATCACTTCAACACGTTGTTGATAATCAGGACGGGCAGCAACACCTTTCAATAAAGGGTTTAAGCGCGCCTCTTGAATAAACACATGAGCCTGACTTTGATATTTATCAGGCAATCTATAAACCGCTGCCCAACCTACCAATGCAGATAACCACGCCACGCACACTATAAGCCAGCGACGACGCCACAAACCTGCACCATATCGAATAACCGGTCTGGGTATTTCTGAAAGATCAAACAACAAGGGTATCCCCTTTCACACTTTTACTAACTCTACTGACGGGATTAATGCTCAATCCGCATTAACCCCGATATTATTTGCGCTTTATGGCCCTTATAGCGTTGATGGCCACTATTGCGCGAAACTGAACCTTCGCGAAATACAAAAGGCTCTACAAAACGCTTTCTGGTATCAAGATAACGTCACCAGGAAGCACAGGCACATTCGCGCTGATATTTCCGCCGCGTAACAGATCATCCAATTTTAAACGGAATGCACTCCGCTTGCCATTAATAGTACGATAAAGCGTCGCGCGGTTACCCGCGGCAAATTCTGTCAATCCACCAACAGCCACCATCACATCAAGAGCTGTCATCCCCTCTTGATAAGGCAGAGCCACCGGTTGCTGGGCTTCACCCAAAACACGAATTTGCTGACCCAAGACTGATGAAAAATCCGTTACAATCACGCTGACTTGCGGGGCCTTCACGAACTCACCAAGAACACGCTCTAAATCAGCGGCTAATTGAGAGGGGGTTTTATTGGAAGCCACCATATCTTCAACAAGCGGGGTTGAGATACGGCCATCGGGGCGCACTGTCACTTCCGTTGAAAGCTCCGGTGCACGCCAGACAAAAATTTCCAATTCGTCATTCGGCCCGATTAGATAATTGGGAGCTCCTGTTTCCAAATTGGCGACAGATCTGGGTGCCGCAGGAAGTTTTTCACCGCCAAATGTGGTACACGCACTCAACAATCCAACTGAAATGGCAATTAATGTGCCTTTCAATATCCCTTTAACTTTCATAATCCTATCCTTTACATTCAAGTTCTTTTAATTCTTAAAATAATTATAATCGCATTAGTTGTTAATAATAACGGTAATGACAAACCTTCTTTTTACGTTGGTTATCGTTCCATTCATACACATTTAGTCCTAATTTCAGTGACTTATCCACTAATTTCCATTTCTGGCCGTGTATACGCAATATTTTTGCCAGTTATAGTTGCACACAACAGGCATAGTATAAGATTTTCCATAAATAATTGATAATATTCCCCAAAATAAAGTGTGTTAACGCTTATCTCCTCAATTAATCAGATCATCATTTTCCTAATAAAATCGACTGATAAATATCCAAAATTATCGCATATTGGTCTGTCTTTAGCTACCTTAATCATATTTTAAAGCGAGCACCCGCTAAACCTATACTTTTTCGGTTAAACGCAACAATTTAGGTATCTCATCATCCAAAATTGCGGCCATCTCATGATAACCAGCCTTAATTAATGCTTTTTGATAATAAAATGAGGCAATTCCCCCCCGCATTGAGGCAGACTGTTGCAAATATGCCCATCTTGCATATTCCACATCATTGAGATCATCCAAAGATTTCTCGGGGTCGCTTGCTGCTAAAGGGGCTTTATCAAGAACCAAACGCGCTCGTGCCATAATTAATTCTTGCTTTAAAAGGGCCTCATTTTGACGGCTCTCCCGATAGGTATCCAGATCCGTTAGCTGAGACCCATAATGACTGCCTTGCGTGTCGCTCTCTTCAGTCTGCTCTTTGGAACCAGATTGCGTTGCGTCGGACCTATCGGGCCTATCGGACCCATCGGGCCCATCGGCCCCCATAAGCGTAATGGCATTCTCCAATATTTTTGCCGCCCCTCTGGCATCCCCACTGACACTTAAAAGATTGGCCACAAACAGCGCATCCCGCCCTTGCAGGCGTTCATTCACCGCGAGCCAGTTATTTAGGATTTTGCGCGTTTTTACCCGATCAGTCCCTTTATTATACGCTGATGAAAGGGCCAGAATTTCTGGTAATTGTAATTTTTTTATTTCTTCTGGCGAGGCATTAACGCCAACTGCGGATTTGCGACCTTCCAATAAATCCAGAGCAATTTCCAGCAATGCTTGTGTATGTAACATTTCCCCGGATGTTGCATCATGTGATGTCTTATCTTGCTTAAGCTGGATCTGCTTTGCGCCCGGGCCATTGTTTTTATTCTTATCTTCTTTTTTCTTATTCTCACTGGAGCGATCCAACAAAGCTTTAATAAAAGCCCGCCCATTGGCATCACGGCCATCTTGACTCATATATCCCGAAAATGCATTAACCACGCGCCAATCATCAGTATGCGTCAATAATGCCTCACGATAAGCGGCCCCCGCTTGGGGTTGCGCGCCTTTCAGCTCATAGAGTTGGGCAGACAAAAGCATCTCTTCTAAACCGCGATGGAAAGCCCCACCATAATTTGCCAGAAAGTCCAAAAGATGGATTGTTTGAGGGGTAAGCCCGTTATTATATCGCTCTGTTGTATCGCCCTCATTCCCTGCCAGTAACTGGTTTAATTGCTCACCGTCATTGATAGGGGTGACCAAAACAAGTGCCTGCGCCAAGGCTTTAAATATCTGCGGTTTTTCGAGTAAACGTGTATCGGCTTTAGCAAGTTCTATTGCTTGAAAAAGCGCGCCAGTATGCAGATAATGAAAGACCAGTTGTTCGCCAAAAATTTGCGGATCATATTTATTCAGCTTCGCTTCGCTTTGGCCTTCTGCATTATTAAAGGATGGTGATGTTTTATAATAATGGGAGAGCCTTGCTGTAGCTAATTCCGGCTTACCTACTCTCACATCTAAATGGTTTAACAAACCAATCGCATAAATAGAATCTTGAACACTTTCCGGCAACGCCGTTAAAATCTCACGTGCTTTTTCGGTTTTAAGGTTCACTAACAATAACTCAGCATGCAATAATTTCTGGAATGTTTCACAATGATTACTGTCTTGTTCTAGATTAATATCTGCGCATGAAGACATTCTTGATTCAAAATACGCTAATGCTTTTTGCGGCTCATTAGCATTCCACAACGCGAATAACGCTCTTAGGCGATTAAAATATTGCAAGCGCGGCGCATGCTCGGTCACAATTTTGGCCTTAGGACCAAAAAAAGACTGCCTTACGATATTATGTATATTCTGATTTTTCTGATCACCCCCAAGATGATAAACCGACGTTAAATCATTTAAAACCTGCCGCACTACATGATAATCCCCTTCAAACATTGCCAGTTGATATTGACGATATAAGGAGACATCGATTTGGGGTGCCAGAATGGAAATCTTTTTAACCAGATCCTTAAAACGGCCAATCTCTTTTTCTTCCAATGTCAATTGAGAGAGTAGAAATAATCCGCGCCAATCATCAGGCGCATTATCCACATGATCAGATAAAATCAACTTCGCTTGCACGTGATCGCCCAATTCCAATTTCAAGGCTGCCCTGATCAAATGCGCACGTGGCAGAACACTACCGGACCAGTTTTCAATGGAATCGAAAACACTCGCTGCCGCCCGATAATCCCCTTTCGCCGCGTGTAAAAGCCCGCGCACTTGGCGGATAGGGAGATAGTTAACCGAGCTGTTTTCCAACTGTTTTAACCAACTATCTGCATCCTCAAATCGTCCTTCGCGAATGGCAATTTCAATCTCGATTAACTTGCTATCCCACAGGCTCCCCCCCGCATCAATCAATTGTTTGGCCGCCTTAAAGGCTTTATCAAGATCATTTTCATCTAACGCTATCCGCGCGCGAAACAACCATAAACGTTCTGGAAAGGCATTTGCAGAAATAAGTTTCCGCATGATGTTTGCGGTTTTTTGATCCTGCCCCAATGCATAATAAGCGCGCGCCTTTAAAAACTGTGCCTCTTGGGTTTGATCAATTTTCTCCGCTGCCAAGATTACGCCGCGATAATCTTGAAGGCGCAATCGCGCTTCCCCCACCAGAAAAGACGCTTCGTAAAAATACCGGTCATCAGGTTTGATCTGCAATAAGACCTTAACAGCATCCGGGTTTTTACCCAACCGCATATAAATACGACCTAGAGAAACCAACTCTTTAGCCAGATTGCCGTCTTCAATTTTTCCCTGGAAGGCATTGATGATAGCATCAGCACGGTCGAGTTTTTTTGCATCAATCAACTTATTCGCAAATTCGAGGCGTAACTTCAGATTTTCAGGATCGGCTTTAACACGCTTATCAATTGCGACCAGATCTTCCGATAAATTATCGTCTCCCTTTGTCTCAGGCGCAAGATTATCAAACTTTGCATTAGCCACCACCGTTTGACCATCGACCATATGCAATACGCCAACAACCGCCGCGCCAATCACAATAGCCAATGTAAATGCCGATATTACAGCCATCAACACCGCGCTAAAGAATTTAGCACGGAACCAATAGAGGCAATAATCTAGGGAAAACATTACCTGCTCCCTACACCAAACAAGGTCACACGGACCGTTTTCAGTATAATGATAATATCCAATATGATACTGAAGTTTTTGATATAGTATAAATCATAGGTTAGCTTTTCACGGGCATCATCTACAGATGCACCATATTCATATTCGACTTGCGCCCATCCGGTAATGCCAGGCTTAACCTTATGGCGATCATTATAGTGAGGAATTTCATCCCCCAAAAGCTGAACAAATTCTGGTCGCTCTGGACGCGGGCCCACAAAACTCATTTCGCCTTTTAAAACATTTATTGCTTGCGGAATTTCATCGATCCGTGAGCGTCTTAAAAATTTCCCCAGACGGGTGATGCGTGTATCATTTTTTTGCGCCCACTTGGCACCGTCTTTTTCCGCATCATTCACCATCGACCGGAATTTAATAACGTCAAAAAGACGCCCGTTAACCCCAACCCGGCGCTGGCGGTAAAACACAGTTCCAGGGGAATCAATTTTAATCAGCACAGCAACAACAAGCAAAAGCGGGAACAACACCAAAATCATTGTTAGACTAAGGGTAATATCAAGAAGTCTTTTAGGATAACGCCCCCGCTTCCTATTCTTCTTTAACAAGGGTTGGTGGATGTGGGTTGCATCAAACTGTGTCAGATCAATTTGCCTTGCCGTTTGGTCACCCCAAAAGGCTGTCCTTAAGAGGGAGACGCGCTCGGAAAACCGCAGCGTGACATGATCAACAAAAGGCGCAAACCCGCCCACAGAGGCAGATGAAATATTACTTTCACCTCCCTTTTGTGAAAGTTGTCGCAACAACACCATGGCGACAACAAAGCATATTCCCAAAAGCCCCAACAAGAGCATAAGCTGCCCAAATTCTACTAAAAATACCACAATCAACAATCCCAATACTCAAACAGAACTAAACCACTAAGCTCGCAATATTAGTTAACGAACCCTACAACCGTCTCAAGACTTCATCAAATCAATCACCATCCCGAAATATCGGATTTTACCGTGATCTTCTATGGCGATCCAATGTGTCCTAATATGAAAACAGATATTTGATAGAGCATAAAGCATACCTAACAAATAGTTAATGTTAGTTGGTACTGCTTTTTGTGTGAAATGGATCACTATTTAAGGGTTTTATAGAAAAAAATACCCCAAAAAGGCATCTAACCAGCATCTCAGAGCCCGAATCAACGACCGGTAAACGCCTTCAGCAAGTTGTAAATCAGGCATTCATGTCAACAATTTCACAGAATTTCGGCTCTAATTCTTTAAAGTGAGAGCCTGAGGGGTAACGAGTTGGGGCAAACTGACGTCTGATCCATAGCTTTTATATCTTGTCTCGCTTTTCCGGTTAGGCTCTCAGAGTGTAAACAAAAAGGAAGATGCCCGTTAAAGTGGCAAAATTTTCTAGAAATTAGACTTATTAGGTTTTTTAAGCAGATAAGAGTTAAAGGTACAGCGCTAAATTGATGTTAAGTAAAACAAAAATTCAATCATAACAATACCTTAAGGAGGATCAGCGAACCACCAACCATTACAACCGACCCTAGAATCACCCTAGTTATCAAGAAGAAAGGTATAGAAACATAGTAGCGTCAATTTCTGGGATGGTTTTTCCAAACCACCCTTCCTAAACACCCTGTAATTTAGAGGGTTACCAAGAATAGGGCCTCAAAATCTTTCGAGGGAGGGCAAGGTAGCGATTTTTAGGATTTTAAGATCTCGGGCGTTAGGCAGGGCCATGCTCACCAAATCATTCTTACTCACGACGCGCTCGGTCCGGTAAATTTAAAAAAGCCAATTGGAAAAAAAATGAACCGCTTGTCCTAAGCTAAGCCAACCAATCAGGGATAATCCCAACCAAATCGCGTAACAAACCGCTGGAGAATATTTAACGTCGTGGGGGCCTTTATCTTTATGATTGTTTTTAACCAAATCAACATCAATATCTTTTTCAAAATAAAGACGGTTGGAAGAATTATGTATTCCTGATACCTCCGGTTTTGAAAAAAGAACATCAGCCTTATAGGCATCAAAAAAAGTACCCTCCCCTACAGAGCAGGCAAAAGCTGAAAAATAGCCGTATGAAGAACGCTTAATAAGCTGATGAACATAACCACTGATTAAGGCATAGGCATCGCTTACGAGGCGCACCCTCCTTAACAAATCATTTATGGAATTTTTCATCATTTAAACCAAAACCAGCTTTATGTTCTCATAGCCCGTTAAATATCCGTGTCACAGCTTATTTATCAACGATCAAAGAATCGTTAACTCCTTATACCATTATATATGATATAAAATCATAGACGTTACTAAGATCTTAATTCATGCATATCCTTGTTCTCACCACTTTGTTTCCTAACGCCCAGATGCCAAGGCATGGTATCTTTGTGGAGAATCGCTTGCGAGCCCTTCGTAAACTTGAAGGGATCACCATGGATATCATTGCACCTGTTCCGTGGTTTCCCAGTCAAAATAACAGATTCGGCGCTTGGGCAAAATGGGCAAAAGTACCTCACGAAGAAGAACGCCACGGGATTACAATTCATCATCCTCGATATTTCATCCCGCCAAAAGTGGGAATGAGTTATGCTCCCTTTAGCCTTGAAAAATGTTTCAAGAAAAAAATCGCATCATTAATGGCATCGGGAAACAAATACGATCTTATTGATGCCCATTATTATTACCCTGACGGGGTTGCAGCGGTACGCCTTGCAAAACAGATGGACCTTCCGGTCACGGTGACGGCGCGCGGCACCGACATTAATTATATTCCTAAATTCAAGCCGCAAAAAAATATGATTTTACAAGCGGCAGCCCATGCAGATGCCAGCATCACTGTCGCCAAAGCCCTTAAAGATGAAATGGTCAATTTGGGCGCGACCACAGAGAAAATCCATATATTACGTAACGGCGTCGATCTGGATAATTTCAAACCTCTCGATCGCGAGACCATTCGCAAGAATTTGAACCTTTCTGGTCCAGTGGTTGCCAGTGTTGGTCATCTGATTGAACGTAAAGGCAATCATTTTTTAATTGAAGCCTTGCCGCAATTGAAAGACGTTAATCTGATTCTCGCCGGCGACGGACCGGAATGGGATAATCTTCACGCGCTTGCTAAAGAAAAAAATGTTCTGGATCGGGTCCATTTTCTCGGTGCCATCCCCCATGAAAGACTAAGCGAAATTTATAATGCTGCGGATGTTTTGGCCCTTGCCTCTTCGCGCGAAGGATGGCCAAACGTCTTACTCGAAGCAATGGCGTGCGGCACCCCATGTGCGGCAACCAATATTTGGGGAAATGGTGAGGTCATCACCGAAAAAGCGGCTGGCCTTCTTGCTCCCATGCGCAATGCGCAATCGCTAGCCCAAACAATCCAGTCTTTGCTGGACGATTTGCCCAAGCGTGAAGACACTAGAGCCTATGCGGAACAATTTTCGTGGGATGAAACGTCGCAAAACCTCAAAACCCTGTTCACCGATTTAATTGAAAAAAAGAATATTAGGCGCCAAATTCAATGTGCCCCTGCTATCTTGAAAAAAAATAATCCGCAACCATTGGCACTCGTTTCCATCGATACGGAAGAAAGGTTTAATTGGCAGAATTTTAAAAACCTTGAATACAGCCTATGCGGCACCGCTGATATTGACCGCTTTCAATCGCTATGTGAGGGACTTGAAATAAAACCCGTCTATTTCATCACATACCCCCTTATGGAAGATAATCAGACTGCAAATTACTTCAATAGAATCTACAAAGAAGACAAAGCTTGCTTAGGGCTGCATATGCATCAATGGGTCACCCCGCCCCTAAAGCAACTCATAAGCCCATATTACTCATTCCAAAAAAATATTCCTGAGGATTTACATCGTGAGAAATTTGAGATTTTAATCCAAAAATATATTGAGCGATTTAACCACAAACCAGATATGCACCGTGCTGGCCGGTATGGAATCGCACCGGAAAATTATGACATATTAGCCCAAATGGGCATCAAATATGACTTTAGCCCAAGCGCCGGGTTTGATTTTTCCAAAGAAGGTGGCCCCGATTTTTCTAGCGTAGACAACACGCCTTTCATTATTAATCCTAATACTGATACAAGCATTGCAGTGACACCTGTTACCGGCATTAATGCAGTGCGCCATTCCCGTTTGTTTAGTAAACTTCCTGGCACACCTGGATTTACCCCATCTAACATCTCCCGCTTGAGCCAATCGATCCCCCCACGCACGACAATGCGCCTGACACCTGAGGGAAACAATGTCACGGATATGATACAAATGGCGCGTTATCTTATCAAAAAAGAAACACCCGTTATTACATTTACTCTTCATTCCACATCTTTAACAGCAGGTGCAAATTCTTACACCCCCACCACCCAAAGCGTTCAATCCCTACTTGATGATTGTGAGCAATTTTTTAACACCTTCAAGAATGATCTCGGGGGAAGATTTATTGATAC
>CALLPQ010000138.1 GCA_938015425.1 uncultured Parvularculaceae bacterium
GAGCTTGCGGCCTTGACAGCGCGTCTGGGGGATGCGCGTGCTGATTTTACAGAAGCGCAAACCCTTATTCAGCAAGCCCGTTCTTTAGGGTCAACAGGATTGTTGAATTTGCCACTGCCTAATGAAAACCTTCCAGGGCGCCAATCACAGGTTCGTCTGGGGGCGGTGTTAATCCAGTTAAACCGTATTGCGGAACGATATGGCGAAAATTACCCTGATTATATTGAATTGGCAGCAGAACGACGTAATCTTGAAAACAATATTATGATTTCAATGGAAAACCGTTTCGCCTACGCCAAAAACCGGGTGGAAGAGTTAACGGTGGCTGCGAACGAGCAAAAACAAATCGTTTTGTCATTGCAAGAAAGTAAGCAGACATTTGATGATCTTGAAAAGAATATCGATTCGCGTCGGGGCACTTTAGAATTGGTGAATGCGCGGTCGTTGCAGGAATCTTTACAATCACGCGTTGATGTGGTGGATGTTTTACTTTTATATCGCGCAGTGCCCGCCACCGAAACAACATTGCCGCCATTACCGATTATTTGTGCTTTAGGCGTTATCCTTGGTTTAGGGTTTGGATTTGTTGTCGCTGTCTTTACCGAATTGCTAGCCAAACGTATACGAATTAATAAAACTGTTCAGCAAATTTTAGATGTTCCCATATTGGCAGAACTTACCCTAAAACCTTATCAATATGAACCCAGAAAGATGGCGGGATGAGTACAGTCGTTTTAAAACCCGAGTTTGATAATGAGCCTCACCGCCAGCAAGATAATTTAGAACGCCGGCTGCGTGATGATCGTGATGGCGGGCAAGCCCGTTCACGGCGGCTTGGTGATACGTTAATTGCTATGGGGATGCTAAAAAACCGCGAGATTAAAGAAATCACGCGGCAGCAAGAAAAAACGGGCGAGCCCTTTGGTAATATCGCAATTTCGAAAGGATATTTAAAACCGGACGAAATTCAGGCGGCATTGGGGGTTCAATTCGGGTTTTTGCGCGAAAGCGAAGAAAAAATTCAAATCCCTGACGGGTTGACAATTTTGCGCCGCCCTCATTCAAAAAAAGCAGAGCAAATGAGGTTATTACGCACCCGCTTGCTGACAAGCTGCACAAAAGAAGAATTACAAAATATTTCTATCATTGATGTGGATAGCGGATCCGCCTCTATTCAACTTGCGGCGAATTTGGGGGCCGCTTTTGCGCAAATGCATAGGCGTGTTTTGGTTGTGGATACAAATTTACGTATGCCAAAGTTAAATAAATTTTTCCGTCTAAAGAAGAAAATAGGGCTTGCTGATTATTTAAGCGGTAAAGCGCGATATGATGATGTTATTCAGGAAAGTTTAGTGGCGCGGTTAGATATCGTGACTGTGGGACAACGTTCTTATAATCCACAAGTATTATTGAGTAGTGAGAATTTGGATAATTTTCTTCAACGGGCCAATAAAGATTATGATAGTGTTATTTTGCTATCGGCTGAATTTGGCCCCATTGCAGATGGCCAGTTTGTTTGGCAGAAATCCAGTTCTGCGATGGTTGTCGTCAGAAAAAACCACACCCGCGAAGATAATTTAAAGCAACTCGCTGCAACTCTTTATGATTTGCAAACCCCCATGCTTGGGGCAATTGTCGCAAAGTAGGGGTGTTATGGCCAAGCCTTCTTCTCTGCCTTTCTCTCAAAGCACGGAGTTTCCTTTAAAGTCAGTATGGGAACAAGCATTTGACATTAGAAAAGCATTCATTACGGGTGTTTTCTTTGTTATTGCATGGTTGATGCTGTTTGGGCCGGTTTATTTTGATTTCGCTAAAACTGTTTGGGCGCGTGAAGGAAATGACTATCCGCCTTTTATTTTGGCTATTTGCGCAGGTCTTGCTTATGCGCGCATATCATCAGGGGTTATGGAGCCAAGAAAAGAAAAAAGCGCTTTATGGGTCGGGGTGACGGTTTTGTTTTTAGGATTAGGAGCATTTTTATTTGCGCGTGTTCAAGAGATTGAATTCTTACTATCGTTGACACAGTTAATCGTGGCGCTGGGTACAATATTGATGGTTTACGGATATAAAGGAGTACGTAAATTATGGTTTGTACTTGCTTTGTCTTTATATTTAATTGCTTGGCCCGGCTGGGCGATTGACATGTTGACCTTTCCCTTAAAACTGTTTGTCTCCCAAACGGTTTCTAACGGATTATATTCTTTCGGCTTACCCATATCCCATCAAGGGGCCACTTTGAATGTGGGGGCTTATGAATTGTTGGTTGCTAATGCTTGCGCGGGGGTAAATTCTTTAATTGCCTTAACCAGTGTTGGTATTGTTTATTTATATATGGTCAAACGGCCGTCATTGCGGGCGAATCTTTTCGTTTTAGCCATGTTAGTGCCCATTGCTATTTTGGCGAATATGATTCGCGTTGCCATCTTGGTACTGATTACCTATTATGGAGGATATGATGCGGGGCAAAATTTCCTTCATGATCTTTCAGGCATGGTGATGTTTGGGGTCGCTATTGCCAGTGTGTTCTTGCTCGATAGTATTTTGGTAAAGGTCGCACGGTGATGGAAGCTCAAGACAAAACACCCATTACTATTGCTGAAAATGCCTTAGAGCAACAAGCATCCGATGTTTTTCATTGGGCGTCAATTTTATTTGTTAGCTTGATGATGGTGCTGACGGCTTTTTCAACGGCTTTTATTGGTCGTAATTATACGGGCGTTATGGCGCCAGCGCGCGGCGTTAATGTGCAGGCACCGCCTGATTTGGAAACTTTGCTGCCCTCGCAGTTTGGGGAATGGGATGAGGTTGTTTTAAGCGCTGCTATATTGCCGGCTGAAAGTGTCGTTGGGGAGGGGGAGGCCGTGGCCTATCGGGCTTATAAAAATAAGCTGGGCCGTGTGGTGACCTTGGTGGTGGCTTATGGTCCGCCCGCTAGTGATAGTGTGCGCTTACATCGGCCCGAGACATGTTATGTGGCCCAAGGATTTACGATTGACTGGCGCACACGCCTAACGCTCTCGCTAGATCAAGTGGAGATACCGTTAAACCGGTTGATGACCCAAAACCGCGCCCGGTTTGAGGCGGTGAGCTATTGGCTTAGAGCGGGGGATTATTATGCGACGAGTGCGGCGGCCCATCAATGGATAAACCTGCAGCAAGGTTTTGGCCGACGGGCCGACGGGGTATTGGTGCGGGTTTCGAGCATGGGGACAACGGATAGCGAATTTAACTTGCACCTTACATTTATTGAAGATTTGTTAGGGGCTGTCTCACCACAAGCTTTGTCTTTGTTGGCTGTAACGCCGGCATAATATCGCGTTATGAATAACCGGGATAATCTTGTGGTCTGAATTGAAAACCACAGACCTTCTTCAACCTATTCCTGCAGTTTTGGCTTTATCATTTAAAGGTGAAAGCTTTTAATCGTCGCCCGGGTTTGCTGCGACTTCACAGATATATGTGTTTTACTTCATTTCGAAACATGATAATTTCAAAATACCCCTAAACTATAATCCCCATTATTCCAAATTAAAATAATAGGACTGGTACAGAATATTCTAATGACAAATAATAACTTCCAAAATGATGAACTCCCTCAGCCTTCTTCTGCAGAAATATCAGAGGCTAAAATTTCGGGCCAAGTGTCTCTAAGTCAAGAATCATTAAATCAGGTGTCTACAAGTCAAGATGCGCCAACCGATCCAGCACCCGTTAATGTAGATAGTGTCAACGAAGAAACGACGGGTAACGGCGTAGATGCGTTTTTGAATGTGGAGACATTAGAGCAAAAAGGGCTTGAAATCGTCCAATGGGTCAAGACCCATTTATGGTCCATTGATATGGCTTTGCAGCTTGGCATATTATTTCTTGCCTTGGTGCCTGCGGCTTTGCTGGGTCCGCGCTTGAAATCTTTAATCTTGAATAAGCTAACCCCTATTTTGCCATGGCCAATTTTAAAGCGCGCGGCAAAAGCTTTGGCGGAACTTGCAACGCCGATTGCCTTGTTTTTAACCTTACGTATTGCCAGTAGCGTATTGGGTGGCGGCAGTAGAGATCATTATCTGGTAGATGCGGGGATCAGTCTTTTAAGCGCATGGATTATTATCCGTCTGGTTACTTTGGTTATCCGCTCGCCCTTTTGGTCACGGGTGGCTTTTTACGTAGCTTGGCCCATTGCGGCCATGGATGCTTTTGGGTTGCTTGATAATGTTATCGGGGAAATGGAGAAAATTTCATTTCCCATTGGTGAAAATGAAGTAGGCGACCCAATAAATTTCTCGGCACTAGATGGTTTGCGGGTCATGTTGATCTTTGCTGTGCTCTTCTGGTTATCGGGCATTTTAAAAAGATTCTTGGCGGAACGCATTTATGCCGTGGACGAGCTTGCTCCTTCCGTTAAGGCTTTGCTGAATAAAATTCTTGGTATTTTATTGCCGATTGCTGCCTTTTTGATCGCTTTGCAACTGGTTGGGTTTAACCTTGCCACATTGACAATTTTTGGCGGCGCGATTGGTCTTGGGGTTGGGCTTGGTCTACAAAAGACAATCTCTAATTTTATCGCCGGTTTCACTCTGGTTGCTGATAAATCAATCACGCCAGGGAATGTAATAGAAGTTGGCAACACATTCGGTTGGGTAACCCAGATGGGTGCACGATATGTCAGTGTACGAACGCGTGATGGCACAGAACATTTAGTTCCCAATGATAGGTTTATTGAAGAAGGGGTCGTTAATTGGACCCATGTAGACAAAACGGTCAGATTGCATGCCCCCATTGGGGTTTCTTATAATACTAAAGACTTGCGGGGGGTAAAATCCCTTTGTGAAGAGGCTGCTTTGAAAGTGCCGCGTGTCCTCAAAAACCCCAAACCGAATTGTAATTTAATGGAGTTTGGGGACGGTGCTATCAAATTTGATTTGCGGTTTTGGATTAATGATCCGGCGAGCGGCATCAGTAATGTGCGCAGTGAGGTTTTATTGCTGATTTGGGATGAATTAAAAGCAAACGGGATCGAAGTTCCCTATCCGCAGCATGATTTGCATATTAAATCCTTGCCAAATGGCCTGACTACTCCCTTTGCCTCATCCTAGTGAAGTAGCTTGCCAAGTGTGATGGCCACTGAAAAACCATAATTATCGTGTATCACGGTTTTGCTAGGACTGTTGCATAGATATGACTTGGCTCGATACAATTAGGCTGTACAGTGAATTAGGATATGTAGCAAGAAAAGCTGTGTAGCGAGATTATACAGTTGTCGAGCATGTTTTTGTGGAGATTATAATGCCGTTAAAACGTTTTTTTGCCTTGGGTTTGTTGGGCTTTTTTACAATGGGGCTGATGGCATGTGTGTCTTCAACACCTTATGGTCCCGCGTCGCGTAATGGGCTGGGTTATTCCGACCAGCGCATTGAAAGTGACCGCTATCGGGTTAGTTTTCGCGGGAACGCGCAAACCCGACGCGAAACGGTGGAAGACTTTTTGTTATTACGCTCGGCTGAACTAACGGTTCAAAATGGTTATGATTATTTTATAGTGGTTGAAAATGATACGGAAGCGCGTTCATTTTTCACAACTCTGAATTCTGCTGGTGGTTTCCACGGCGGCGGATTTGGCTCTTTCTACGGGCGGCGCGGCTTTGGCGCTTTTCCTTATTATCCCTATGGGTTTGGTCCCGGTTTCGGTAATGGCTTTGGCGGCGGGTTTGCCACCACCACAACGGAAAGTACAGCCTATCAGGCGATTGCTTTTATCCGTTTATATAAAGGGACTAAGCCCGATAATGAGCCTGCGGCGTTTAATGCCCGTGAGGTCATGGATAATCTACGCCCTTCAATTTCGAATTAACAAAAATTATACAAACCCGGTTTAGTGGCGCTACCCTGTAATATTATGGGGTTGTGCCGTATAATCAGTAGGTTAAGGCGAATATGCTGGTTTGTGAGCAGCAGGTTTTACCTCCTCATTATGTGATGAAAATCTATTCGCTATCGGCAAACTTTTTGTTATGATCGCACCAAAGATAATCAGATATCTAGAGGAATACCTGTGAAAGGGGTTTATTATGAAAAAAATAGTTTCAACAATTGCGGCTTTATCCCTGTTTGGCACTGTAGGCATTAGCGCTGTGGGCATTGGCGGCGCGGGCGCAATTAATGCTATTGCGTTTGATGGACATGGACATGGTCATAGCCACGATGAGGCAGAGGCAAATTTTGGTGATATCACCAATGTCAAAAAAGGGACCTACACGATTGATCCGCTTCATGCACATATCAGTTTTAGCTATAACCATCTCGGGTTTTCCTATCCGGTTTTAAACTTCACTAAATTTGATGGCACATTAAAGCTTGATCCAAAAAAACTGGATGAAACAAAAATTACGGTGAATATTGATGCGAATAGTATTGATAGCCGTGTTGCGGTTTTTGATGGACATTTAAAAGGTGAGAACTTTTTTGATGTTGCGAACCACCCTGAAATAACATTTGTTTCAACGGCTGCGCTTCCATCATCTACGGGTAATGGAAAACTTGCCGGTGATCTGACCATTAAGGGCATTACCAAGCCGGTGGTTTTGGATGTTGTGTTACATAATGCTGATAAGCACCCGATCTCCCAAAAAGATGCTATTGGCATTTCCGCCAAAACCATGGTGAAACGTAGTGAGTGGGACCTTGGTGCTTATGCTCCCAATGTTTCCGATGAAGTTGAAGTGACCATTAGTGCTGAGCTGGTACGTCAGTAAACGTAAAAATTAAGATCGTCTTTTACCAGCCTTTATCGGGCGACTTTAAAAGGCTGGTTCCATTAATTTAAACGCCCGCAAGGTTCTTTGATAAAGGGTTTTGTGGGCATTTTATTGACGTTAACGAGCAATATTCGTCTTTTTTAATATCTCAATTTATCCAATATCCGCCGCTATCAATATCTTATGACTTCTATTATAGTGGATGAAAGTTATAAAAAGGGATGGTCTATGGGCTGGTGGTTCGAGATAAAATTATGGAAGCGTGTCTTGCTGGGCCTGGTTTTGGGCGTTGTTTTTGGCATGACGGTGACACAGGTTCTGGGGCCAGAGCGTGGTGAAGCCCTATTACTGAATGTCAAAGTTATTGGTGATATTTTTATCCGCCTGATCCGGATGATTGTTGTTCCCCTGATTTTCTTTACGCTTACCGCTGGCATTTATGCAATGGGCGACCCGAAGAAATTAGGCTCTATCGGGGTTAAAGCGTTTGTCCTTTATATTGCCACCACATTTTTTGCAAACTTCATTGGTCTTGGCATGGGGTTATTATTTCGCCCGGGCGTGGGTGTGGATCTGTCTGACACAATCCCGCGGGAATTAGCGGCGGACGCGCCCAGCCTTGGGGAGCGATTAATGGCGATCATTCCCGAGAACCCGATTGCGGCTCTTGCAAACGGCGATTTTTTGGCCGTCATTTTCTTCTCTCTAATACTCGGTATAGGGACTTTAATGGCGCGCGAGAAAGGCGAAGCATTTGGTAAGTTTTTCGAGGCCGGTTCCGAGGCCATTTTGAAAGTAACCTATATCATTATGGAGCTTGCCCCCTTTGGGGTTTTCGCGTTAATCGCGCATACCGCTGGTACTAAAGGTATTGAAACCTTTACGGCCATTTTGATGTTGACATTAGCTGTTTATACAGGCGCTATTTTACATATGGTGATTGTTTATGGGGGCTTGGTGCGGTTTGTTCTGGGCCTACCTTTGATTAATTTTTTCCGCGGTATTTTTGAAGCGCAAATGGTTGCTTATTCCACCTCGTCTAGCTCCGCCACATTGCCAGTGACCATTCGGGCTGTGTCTGATAATCTAGGAGTGACAAAGTCTGTTGCTGGGTCTGTATTGCCTTTGGGGGCAACGATTAATATGGATGGTACCTCCCTTTATTTGGGGATTGTCGCTCTCTTTACAGCGCAAGCCTTTGGCATTCCGCTGGAGGTATATCATTATTTCCTTATTGCCTTAACAGCGGCGTTGGCTTCTGTCGGGTCGGCGGGTATTCCTTCGGCTTCCTTGTTCTTGTTAGGGATTGTGTTGGATGTGTTCGGGGTTGCTCCCGCGCAAACAGCCATTATCGTCGGCTTTATTTATCCGTTTGATCGATTGCTTGATATGATGCGGACCGTGGTGAATGTCACAGGCGATGCGGCTGTTGCAACTGCTGTGGCCAAGTGGGAAGGGGAGTTGGATGAAGATGCTTTCCGTTCTAAAGTTCCTCACCGTGATATGGAGATATTGGATGCGGAAAAAAGGGAAGTGGAAATTGAAGAAAAACCCGTCCCCAGACCCGCCACTTCCCCATAGGGGTTTCGATTAACCGAACCTTTTAATTGCGCTATATTCAGTTCTATTGATTTTGCGGGAGGAAAACATGCTCTTGATACGGTTGTTTTTTATTGTATTGGCTATTGCTTTTGCCGCTCTTTTAGGGTGGGCTCAGCTTACCGACTCTGTGTCTTTGTCTGATGCTTTTATGGCGATGTTTGAAACACCGTGGGCGACCACAGCCATTGCCGATCTTTATATCGGTTTTTTCTTGATGGCGCTGGTGATCATTATGGTTGAACGTAAATTGATTATTGGTTTGTTATGGACGCTCCCTATTTTCCTCGCGGGCAATATTGTGACACTCTTGTGGTTTGCTGTGCGATTTCCCGAAATTTTGCGCCGCCTACGGAAGTAAAAAAAATCTACGAACATAAAAAGAGTTTACGGACATAAGATGAATTTATAGTCATAAATTTTGGGTTTATAAAAGGTTTAGAATGAAACACTCTATAAGAAACGATCAGATAAAACTGTACTCTCATATTTCACTAACGACCGGAATGGCGGTTAGAAAACTGGGTGCATCACTGATTGTGTTGGTGGGCTTCATTTTAATGGCGGGGTGTGCCCCTCAAGACAAACCCGCGCAAAACGAAAAGGCTGATGCTTTTCTAGAGGCTATCCGCCCCTATTGCGGAAAAGCTTTTCAAGGTAAATTGGTGAGCACAGATGAAGTGGATGCCAATTTCTCAAAGTCAACTTTGATTATGCATATCCGTGATTGTGAGAAAGATGTTATCCGTATACCTTTTCATGTGGATAATGACCGGTCGCGCACATGGGTTATTTCTAAAACAGATACGGGTTTAAAGTTGGAACATGACCACCGTCATGAAGACGGTAGCGAGGATAGGGTTAGTCTTTATGGCGGTGATACCAAGGAGAATATTTCTTCTACTCGCGCAAATTTTCCGGCTAATGATTATTCTAAAACCTTATTTTTGAATGAGGGGCTTGATGTTTCTGTCAACAATTTGTGGGCAGTTGAAATAAATAGCGATAAAAGTTTTATCTACGAGCTTTCACGCCCTAATAGATTATTCAGGGTGCAGTTTGATTTGACGGCGCCGGTTGAAGTGCCACCTGCCGCTTGGGGGTATGATGGGGGGCTATGAGGAGCTATGAGGAGGGGGTTGACGGCCCGTAATTTCAAGCCATCATTATACTCATCATTATGTTTGGGCCTCCTTTAAATATCGAAGGATACCCCTTGGGCTAATGGTAATTCTCGAGAATAGTTGATTGTATTGGTGGCACGGCGCATATAAGCTTTCCATGCGTCCGAGCCTGACTCGCGCCCGCCCCCTGTTTCTTTTTCGCCGCCGAACGCGCCGCCAATTTCTGCCCCTGACGTGCCAATATTGACATTGGCAATACCGCAATCAGATCCACCAGCACTTAAGAAATATTCCGCCTCCCGAACGTTAAGGGTAAAAATAGCCGATGATAATCCGGCTTTAACTGCGTTTTGTTCGGCAATCGCCTGATCAAGATCGTCATATTTCATGACATACAAAATGGGTGCAAATGTTTCTTCAAACACCACACCTTTTTGGGCCTCCATCTCAATCAATGCGGGTCGCACATAATATGCATCTTTATGGGGTGTTTCTATGCGCTCCCCGCCAACAAGATTTCCCCCGTCGGATTGGGCTTGCTGAATAGCGGTTTGCATCGCGTCAAAAGCATGACGGTCAATCAAAGGCCCCACCAAGGCCTCAGAGGATAAAGGATTGCCGACGGAAACAGACTGGTAAACCTTTTGTAGTCGAGGCACAAAACCATCATAGATATCTTTATGGACAAATAAACGTCGTAGGGATGTACACCGCTGACCGGAAGCCCCCATAGCGCCAAATGCGATAGCGCGGATGGCCATTTCCTGATCCGCAGACGGACAAACAATCGCGGCATTATTGCCACCAAGTTCAAGAATTGAACGGGCAAAGCGATTGGCCAGTTTCGGGCCGACAATCCGCCCCATGCGTGTTGATCCGGTTGCGGAAACAAGGGCTATTTGAGGATTCGTGACAAGGGCGTCACCAATATCCGCGCCGCCAATAAGTATTGAGGATAATCCCTTTGGGGCCTCTTCGCCAAACCGGGCTAGGGCGCGATTAAAAATGGCATCGCAGGCAAGGGCGGTTAAAGGGGTTTTTTCTGATGGTTTCCAAACAATGGCATTCCCTGTGACCAGTGCAATGGCCGCATTCCACGACCACACAGCCACGGGAAAATTAAAAGCGGAAATAATTCCGACAACGCCCAATGGGTGCCATGTTTCCATCATCCGGTGGCCGGCGCGTTCCGAGGCGATGGTTAAGCCATAAAGTTGGCGCGATAACCCCACAGCGAATTCGCAAATATCAATCATTTCTTGAACTTCACCTAGGCCTTCCGAGGGGCTTTTGCCAGCTTCGATGGAAACCAGCCGGCCTAAATCCTGTTTGGCGGTGCGTAATTCTTCGCCCAATAACCGCACAAGTTCACCGCGCCTTGGGGCGGGCACGGTGCGCCATTGTAAAAATGCGTTGTGGGCATTTGCGATGATGTCTTTTGTTTGCCCTTGTGTGTGCATTTGAACATCTGCAATTTTCTCACCTGTCACCGGGGATTGGGTCGCGTGGTCACCCTTTTGATAACGGGCTTCGGTAATGCCTAGCTTGGAGAATATTGTTTTAATGTCTGCCCTAAGATCCATCATTATATCCTGTTAATTTGTTTTTATATCAGTATACTTATGATTATGAAGCGATTGTAGGTTTTGCGAAGGTTTCGCCCCCCTTAAGCATCATCTCGAAATAGATGGAAGGCAGCATTTTTTCCTTTAAAAACCAGGCGCGTTTAGTGGGTTTGGTGCCGGTTAACATCCATGATGGAAAAGTTGGATCAAGTTTTCCGTCATAGGCAAACTCAGCCAGAACTATTTTTCCGCGCTCAACCGTTAAGGGGCATGAGCCATAACCATTATATGTTGCATGGGGGGCGAGCCCGTCGAGCACCCGCAAAGCATTCACAGCAGCAACAGGGGCTTGTTTTCGCACCGCCGCTGCGGTTTTTGCGTTCGGGGTGGACCCCGCATCCCCAAGCCCGAAGATATTTTCAAATCTATTATGTTGCAATGTCTCTTTATGCACATCAACCCACCCTGCGTCATTGGCCAATGGGCTTTGTTTGATAAAATCCAATGCAGTTTGCGGTGGGCATATATGGATCATGTCAAAATCGCGCACCTCGTTCGAGACATCACCATTTTCTCCGGTGACCGCAAAAGTGGCTTGGCGTGCTTCACCATCAATTTTTATTAAATTTTCATTATACTGAAGGTTAATGCCGTAAGCATGAACATATTCCATCAAAGCCGGCACATACTCTTTCACGCCGAATAAAACACCACCTGCATTATGAAAACTTACTTTGGTGTCGTTTAAAACGCCGCGTTTTTTCCAGTCGTCACAAGCAAGATACATCGCTTTTTGCGGCGCGCCTGCGCATTTAATCGGCATCGGGGGTTGGGTGAAAAGGGCGTTCCCCCCCCGAAAGCCGGAGACCAATTCCCATGTGTAAGGGGCCATATCATAGTGATAATTAGAGGTGACGCCGTTTCGGCCTAATGTTTCTTGTAATCCTTCAACCGCTTCCCAGTCCAGTTTAAGGCCAGGCGCGGTAATTAAGATTTTATATCCAAGGGTGGTGCCATCTTCCAAAGTGATTTGATTGTGTTCCGGTTCAAAGCTTTTGCAGGGTGATTGAACCCATCTCACACCTGCGGGCATTAAATTGGCTGTCTTGCGCATAGTGGTTTTTTGATCAAAAATACCGCCGCCAACCATGGTCCACCCCGGTTGATAGTAATGCTCCGTCTGCGGTTCAATAATGGCTATATCGGCCTCTTTGCGGCGATTTAAAATACTGGCCGCCGTCGCAATGCCGCCTGCGCCGCCGCCGATAATGATGATATCATGGGTCTTGGAAGGGGGGAGAGGGTTTTGAGACATAAGAGCCTGCTTTCAAATCTAAAGGAATGCTTTTTTAAAGATGGCTGATAAAATAGTAGGATCACGATTTTCGTGTTTTGGACGCGATTAATTGAAACGGGGCCACTTGAAAATTAGATCATTGAGAGTGAGTGTCAATGTGTGCCATCTCATATTATAGAAAGTTTTATCGCGAAAGACGTTTTAAGTTTGTTTTAGAAGGATTGTTTAAGCCTCAAAGCATTAACCAGCCAATATTGAGGGGTCCAGTCGTTCTATTGTGGCAATGCCGCCCGTCACTGCGGGGCATAGGCCCACAGCTTCCGCAAGGAAATTATCGGCGAAGACTTTTAGTAATACCCTTTTGGACTGTAGATATTTCTTATCTGTTGCCCCTTCTTGCATAAGACCTAAAACCCCGCGCGCCAGATAATGTCCGCCTGCCACATTGCCGAATTGTTTTAAATAGGCTGTAGCGCCGGCCAACGGGTCTTCCGGATTTGTTGCCGCGCTTTTCAATAGCCAGTTGGTGGATAGTTCAAGGGCGCGGACAGCGTGTTCCAGATGAGTGCCGATATTTTTCAAGAAATCATCTCCATTGCCGAGCATATGGATTGTTTCTTCTACCTCTTTGATAAAATCACTTACCCCTGCGCCGCCATCCCCTTGTAATTTACGGCCCACCAGATCAATAGCTTGTATGCCGTTCGTCCCTTCATAAATCGCGGCAATGCGGGAATCGCGCATATGTTGGGCGGCCCCTGTTTCTTCCACATATCCCATGCCACCATGAATTTGCAGCCCCATTGAGGTGACTTCATTGGCGCGGTCGGTGGCCCATGCTTTGGAGATCGGGGTTAATAAACTTTCTCTGACTTTGTTGTAGGTTCTGGCGGTGTCATCGCGCGCTGTTTTGGATAAATCAAAAGCAACCGCATTGGCATAACAAATGCCGCGTGATGCTTCGATAAGCGCTTTCATAATATACAGTGTACGGCGCACGTCAGGGTGTTCATAAATAGCGATTTGGTCGCCGTTGCGTACACCGGGGGCACGCCCTTGTTTGCGTTCTTGTGCGTATGCAAGTGCCCGTTGAAAAGAGCGCTCGGCAACACCAACCCCTTGGGTGCCCACATCAAGACGCGCTGAATTCATCATCACAAACATGTTGCGAAGGCCTTTATTTTCTTCGCCTAGCAATGTGCCATAACATTCCCCGCGATCCCCAAACGCCATTACACTCGTTGGACTGCCGTGGAGGCCCATTTTTTCTTCAAGGCCCACACAAAAAGCATCATTGCGATCCCCCAATGTGCCGTCATTATTGACATGGAACTTAGGCACCAAGAACATGGAGATACCGCCCGTGCCTTCTGGTGCGTCGGGCAATCTGGCCAATACCAGATGCACCACATTGTCCGTCATATCGTGGTCACCATAGGTGATGTAAATTTTTTGTCCGGTGATTTTATATCGACCATCCCCAACGGGTTCGGCTTTGGTGCGAATACCGCTTAAATCCGATCCTGCTTGGGGTTCGGTTAAGTTCATGGTTCCTGTCCATTCCCCAGAGGCCATTTTGTGCAGGTACAATTTTTTTTGTTCATCAGTACCCGCATGAAGCAATGCTTTCGTTGCGCCATTGGTCAATGTGGTTGCAATCGCAAAAGACATGCATGCTCCATTCATGGCGTCAACAAGTGCGATCGATAGCGTTAAAGGCATATTTTGACCGCCGGCTTCTTCGGGGAAAGCAAGTGCCCCCCAGCCATTATCTACAAATTGCTGATAGGCTTCTTTAAAGCCGGGTGTTGTGCGCACCACACCGTTTTCTAAAGTTGCACCATTTTGATCACTAGGCCAATTAAGCGGTGCAATTTCATTGTCACATAATTTGCCCATTTCATCTAAAATGGCGCTGACTAAATCTTCTGACAAGTCTTCAAAGGCACCTGTTTTTTCCAAGCGCTCAAACCCCGCCATATGTTTTAAGGCAAATTGCATGTCTCGGATGGGGGTTGAAAAAGTCATTATCTCTCCGTCAAAAATTTCAATGCGCTATCAGCTATTTAGCCATAAACTAACAGCCTATACACCCATTGAATAGTGGTTTTGACAGTTTGCCCCCGTCAGCGTGATAAAACCCAAAGCCAATTTATTGGGGTTGATTATCGAGCCTAACCAGATTTACGGGCTTTGGGGTTTTAATAATGAAGAGGCCACATCAAGGGGATCTATTCGCCTGTTTCGCCAACCTTGCCGGTGATCCAAATGCCCTCGCGGCGTTTGTCGGCGCCGCCATCATATGTGCCATCGGGGTTAAGCTTAAAGCCGTGCAACCCGCTGGTTAACGCCCGTTGGCTAACTTGGTGGCCCTTTTGGGTTAGCCCTTCAAGGGTTGCCTCATCATAACCATCTTTTTCTAAAATGGCCCCGCCGCGCGGAATCACCGCATGGGGCAGGTCTATGGCATCTTGCATGCCCATGTCCCAGTCAATCATCGCAATCAGGGTTTTCACCACATAGCCGATAATGGCGGGCCCGCCGGGGGACCCGATGGCTGAAAACAATTCTCCATTGCCATCAAACATAATCACCGGTGACATAGAAGAGCGAGGGCGTTTGCCCGGCGCAACCGCATTGGCTACCGGAACCCCATTACGTTCGGGAATAAAAGAAAAATCTGTAAGCTGATTATTTAAAATCATGCCGCCCGCCATTTGGTTACTGCCAAAAACCGTTTCAACCGTGGTCGTCATGGAGACCACCCGTCCCTTGCCGTCGACGATGGTGAAATGGCTGGTTGATGGTGGCTCGGGGGAGCGCCCTGGCGCATAGCCATTCCATTTGCCGGCGGTTCCCTCGATCACATATTGTGACGGGTCCCCCTCACTCACTTCCTCGGCGGCGATGTCAGGATTGATCAATTGGCTGCGTGCCGCCACATAAGCAGGGTTTAAAAGCCCAGCTATCAGCTCTTCCTGGCTAAGGCCGCCGGCTGCCGCTGTCTGGTCTTGATCAGCTAAATATGAATTTCGATCCGCATACGCCAACCGGCTAGACTCTAGTAATAGATGCAGTGCTTCAATCGTGTGGGCTCCTGCCGCGCGCATATTAAACCGTTCCAACTGCATTAATATTTGCAATGTGGTTACCCCGCCTGAACTTGGCGGTGCCATGGAACAAATCTCGTAATCTCTATATTCTCCGCATACTGGGGCCCGTTTAATGGTGCGATAATTGGCGATATCTTCGAGGGTCATGCCGCCGGGGCGCGGCCCGTTATTCACGGCATCGACAATGGATTGCGCAATCTCACCTTGATAAAACGCATCCGCCCCGCCATTGGCGATTGCGCGCACGGTTTGGGCATAGGCGGGATTTTTCAGAGTATGCCCAACGGGATGGGCCTTACCGTCTGCATCATAAAAATATGCCGCCGCCGCGGGGGATTGTTTTAAAAACGAGAACCGTTCCAACAATCCGTTAAGGCGGGGTGAAACCGCAAAGCCTTCTTCGGCTAAAGTGGCGGTTGACTGCCATGGCTCGGACCAGTCCATAGCCCCATGATCGCGGTGGGCGCGCTCCAACATGCGGACAACGCCGGGCACACCAATGGACAAACCGCCAATCACCGCATCACGAAAGCGCATGGGTTGGCCATCTTCATTTAAAAACCGGTCAGGGGTCGCCGAGGCAGGGGCCATCTCCCGTCCGTCATAGGTTTCGAGAATGCCTTTAGCGGGATCGAAATATAACATAAAGGCCCCGCCGCCAAGACCAGATGATTGCGGCTCCACCAAGCCTAACACAGCTTGCGTGGCGATGGCCGCATCAACGGCGCTGCCCCCGTCGCGTAATATTTGCGCACCCGCTTCTACCGCATAGGGGTTTGCCGCCGAGATAAAGAAGTTTCCGTCAGCCAGTTTGGCTTTAGTGGTTTGGGGAGTGTCCGCTTTTGCGGGACTGGTTTGGTTTTGCGATTGGGATGCGGCGTTATGAATATCGCTATTAGCGCTTTTCCCCTCACTACCGCAGGACGCAATAAGCGTTAAACCGGCTATAAAGCTGATCAGTTGAAACTTATGAGAGAAGGGGGAGGTTTTCATTTTATACCTATCAACTTTTTACCAATATTATATGTGGGCTTGCCGTAAATTCTATATAATTGATGCTAAACATTTTCTGACAATTATTATAGTCTTGTCTTGGACTTAATTTAATCACCAACAAATTTATTGCGAGATGGCTTTAATCAGGCCATAGGACCTTATGCCAGAACACACCCCTACCAATATTGAGACCGGACACTATAATCATCTGATTGATGTGCCGGGAATTCAAGTGGGTAATGCCCATCACGAAGGCCATAAAACGGGTGTCACTGTTATTCTACCGACGCAGCCGATGATTTGCGCGGGGGATGTGAGGGGCGGCGGCCCCGGCACGCGGGAGACAGATTTACTGGATCCGGCAAGTTTGGTGCAAACCGTGAATGCGCTTGTTCTGTCTGGTGGTTCAACATACGGCCTTGCGGCGGCTGATGCGGTAACGGCCAAGCTTGGCGCAGAAGGGCGCGGATTTTCACTGGCAAACCGCGCCGAAGTGCCCGTGTCCCCCATTGTGCCTTGTGCTATTCTTTATGATCTCGCCAATCAGGGGGATAAGGATTGGGGCCTAACCCCGCCTTATTATGAATTGGGGGCCAAGGCATTTGATACTATTGCGCAAGCGCGTAATGGGACACAACCAGAGGATAATCACACATATCTTTTAGGTATGGCAGGGGCTGGTTATGGTGCCTTAGCCGGACAGGAAGCAGGCGGCCTTGGTTCCGCGTCATTGGTAACGCCGTCGGGGCAAACCGTGGCGGCCTTAATGGCGGTGAACAGTTTTGGTTCCGTGCGCATGCCGAACTCAAAAGCGTTTTGGGCGTGGCCTTATGAAATGCTCCACAAAATAAAAGGCGATGTGGCAAAGCCCGAATTTGGCGGAGAGCGACCAGCCGCAGATTATCAAGGCGCACATGGTTGGCCCGAAGACACCAAAGCGGGTGCCCCCGCTAAAGCAAACCAGCCGCGCAGCAACACCACCATTGGCGTGGTTGCATTGTCCGTCCCCATGACACAGGCCGAGGCCACGCGCATTGCCATCATGGCGCAAGACGGTTTGGCAAGGGCCATCCGCCCAGTGCATGCGCCAACCGACGGGGACGTGGTGTTTGTTTTATGTCCCCCGCCATCGCCGCAAACCCCGCCCCTTGATGTGCTGGAAGTGTCAAAACTTGGCACCTATGCCGCCGATTGCGTGGCCCGCGCCATCGCCAGAGGCGTGCATGAAACACAAAAACAACGCGCTTTTTTGTAATTTCCCCCTTGCTTGCCATAGGCTTTAAGGGTAAACCCCATTGCTCTTGCGCACCGGTAGCTCAGCTGGATAGAGTACTTGACTACGAAT
>CALLPQ010000139.1 GCA_938015425.1 uncultured Parvularculaceae bacterium
ACAATGAAGCACGTCCACACAGTGCTATCGGATATAAAACCCCGATATCGCTGTTAAATCCCAAAGCGGAACATCATCCGCCATGAAACGAAAACCCAGAAAGCCCTCCAGCTGGGTGGACCAAGCATGGGGAGTACCTCATGAGGAGGCAACAATGAAAAAATCTTTCTTTTTTCATCTTTATTTCTGCTTCTTTCAGCGCACGCAAGAGCCGAGACAGAAACAATCGCATCATGCGGGGCTATAGAAGGAACGGCTTTCTATCCCAACATTGGCAGTTTCGCCACAAGCGCAAATTCAGGCTGGCAAAGAGATTATGCTCGCAAAATGAAGGTTTCAATAGTTAGAACCGACTTTGACTTTGATATTCATTTTATAGATGCTGCAAACGAAATAAAATCTGCTAAAAATTTCGGTGCATTCGTAGAGCCTCTTCTTATCAAAGAAGATACATTTGTGATTTCAAGCCGAATCTCTAATGAGACGATAGAAATATACAGTTTCTGGAAAGACAAAAAAGACAAATACCAATACAGTTTGCATCAAATTAAAGCTAATGCGGCTCCAAAACAAAGCCTTTTAGTCGGTGATTGCACTTTCGTTAAGTTTGCGTGGATAGAAAAACTGATACAGCAGCTTGCAAAAGAAGAAAACCAAGGGTAATCCGCTAATACATTACCAAAAGGCTAATCGAAAAAGCAAGGTTTACCATTATGAAAAACAATCGCGTGATTGTCGCGGGCGGCGCTGGATATATTGGCAGCCATGTGTGTGTTGACCTTATCAATAATGGCTATGATTTATTGGTGATTGATGATTTTTCTAATTCCAGTCCGGAAAGCCTTAACCGTGTTCGTGAAATTACACAGCTTACGGATCAATCAAGGCTTGGATTGTTGCAAGCCGATTTGGCAAGCCCCGCCGATTATCAAAAAATTGTTGATACGATTAAACTTTATAAACCTGCGGGGGCAATCCATTTAGCGGGCCTAAAAGCCGTGGGGGAATCTGTTGCCGAACCCGGGCGATATTACCGCATCAATATCAATGCAACCCATACATTAATAGACGGATTGGACCAAGCTGACGGACGCATGATTGTGTTTTCTTCTTCCGCAACCGTTTATGGTGACCACAATAAAAGTCCGGTGGATGAAACCGGGCGCACTGGCCCCACCAATCCCTATGGGCAAACGAAATTTTTTATAGAACAAATATTGACTGACACCGCCATCTCGAACCCCCACTGGAAAATTTGCAATCTGCGTTATTTCAACCCTGTGGGGGCGGATGTTTCAGGATTGATTGGCGAAGACCCGAACGGTATTCCCAATAATCTATTTCCCTATATTGCCCAAGTTGCCATTGGACGGCGCGAAAAGCTAAGTGTTTATGGAGATGATTATCCAACCCCTGATGGCACGGGCATACGCGATTATATTCATGTGTGCGATTTGGCCAATGGCCATGTGAAGGCGCTTAATTTTCTTGAGCAAGACGGTAATAATGGTAGTCATATTTTTAATCTGGGTACTGGCGTTGGTGTTTCTGTTTTAGACGCTGTAAAAGCATTTGAAAAAGCATCCGGTAAAAAAGTTCCCTACGAGATTATTCAACGCCGCGAAGGCGATATTGCCGAAATATATGCGGATGCAAGCCAAGCCAACAAAATTCTAGGGTGGCAAGCCACCAGAACAATGGATGATATGTGCCGTGATCACTGGCATTGGCAGTCACAAAACCCCAACGGGTATGGTGATATTAAAGATGACAATAAACTTTAGAACCCAATGAACTTTAGAACCCAATGAGACATAGCACCGAATGCGGTATAGAGCTGCAGAATACTCGTAAATTCCATTAATACCCCTCTCTTGATTTCGTCATTTTCTGGCCCTACTTAACGGTTACGCCTACACAATAATCAGGAGAGTCAAAATTGGAGGGGTTATGAAGAAAACAATTTATATCATCATCTTGGTCATGATGGCTTTATGGTTATGGAATAGTTCTTTATGGACCAAACCTGATCAATCCAATTCGACAAAATTGCTCTCCCATCGCGGTGTTCATCAAACATTTGATCCAACTATTCCTGATAATGATGATTGCACGGCATTACTTATTGATGAACCCCGTCATCAATTGATCGAAAATACAATTCCTTCTATGGAAGCCGCTTTTAACAACCATGCGGATATTGTCGAAATCGATATTCACCCCCTTGCGGATGGACACTTCATTATTTTCCATGACTGGACCTTGGAGTGCAGAACTAATGGCGCGGGCACCACATCGAAAACATCCCTTATAGAGTTGCAAAAACTCGATATTGCCTATGGCTATTCCCATAATGGGGGAAAAACATTTCCCCTGCGCGGGAAAGGGGTTGGCCTAATGCCCACCTTAAGGCAGGTTTTGGCAAATTTTCCCGAGAAAAAATTTTTAGTCAATTTTAAAGGCAATAAAACACAAGACGGCGTAGCCTTCGCAAACTTTATCAAAGCCAACCCCCAATGGCGCCAATCTATCTGGGGGGTCTATGGGGGCGGCAATCGCCCGGTGCAAGCTGCACTTAAAGAAACGGACTCACTGCCTGATTATTCATTAAGAGGTTATTCAAGAAGCAGCACCAAAACCTGTTTAAAAAACTACGCCCTTACAGGGTGGAGCGGCATGGTTCCCGAAGCGTGCCACAATATGTTGCTTCCCGTGCCGATCAATTACGCCAAATTCCTTTGGGGATGGCCCCATAAATTTACCAACCGTTTAAACAAGGCGGGCACGGACGTTATTCTTCTGGGCCCTCATAAAAAGAGTAATTCTGGCTCAACAGGTATCGACGATAAAGAGACCCTCGCAAAAGTACCGCACGATTTTTCAGGGTATGTCTGGACCAACAGGATTGAAAAAATAGGCCCCCTCCTTAAGGCCGATGATCATGGCCCCCTATCACCCCGATACAGGCGATGCGATGACCCCGAATAGAAGGATAAGATAGATGCACATAATTATGTACAAAGCTATTGCGCAATCACCGCCAATCGCTAAACTGCGCGTGAAATTGGGATGCACCCGATTATTCTTAAATTAAATCAATTATATAGATGAGGCACTCATGGCTGTTGACGGCAAATGGAATATTTCAATTAAAACCCCGATGGGCGACCAAGAAGGACTACTTACGCTTACTCAAGATGGCGACGCACTTAACGGCAATATGTCTGGGGCTATGGGCTCCATTGACATTCAAGATGGCAAAGTTGACGGCGACACTTTAAGCTGGTCCGCTGGTGTCACCTCTCCAATGCCTTTAACCCTTGAGTTTACGGGTAAAATTGATGGCGATGCCATTAGTGGTGAGGTCAAGCTTGGTTCCTTTGGCGTATCCACATTTTCTGGAACAGCTGCCTAATCTGGCAAACATTTAATCTCATTAAACACCCTGCCTGCACCCGTAGGCGGGGTGTTTTTTTGCCCATTTCTTTTCTTTGCGTTTCCCTTTAAAAGAAAGGAAAGATTTATCAGCAAACCCTATATTTGCGCGCTTTCATCAATAGGAATTTATTATGGCCCTATCACCCTCTCCTCGTCTCTTATTTATGACCTTACCCCTTATCGCTTTATTAGCGGCCTGCGGCGGGGGAAAAGATAATGCCTCCAATGCTGGTGAGGGGGCTGCGCCTAAAAGTGCCAAGAGCATTGCCGAGGAAAAAGACTATAATAATAATGCGCTGGATAATGTGGCAACACAATTTGTAAAGCTTGCCCTTGCCATCGGCCAACATGACAAAAATTTTGTTGACGCTTATCAAGGCCCAAAACAATGGCAGGATAATGCCGTGGCCGAACAAAAAACTCTCATCGAATTATCGATCGAGGTTCGCGGACTAATGAACCAACTGGATAATCTTGAAGGGGCGGGCCCCGCGCCGCGCATATCCATGTTAAAAAAACAAATGGTTGCCGCCTTAACCCGCATCGAGATGGCCCAAGGCAATGTCTACCCTTTCAATGAAGAAACCCGGCTTTTATATGATGCTGTCGCCCCCGATTATGACATTGCAGAATTTGACAAAGCCGTCACTGAAATTGGGCGTTTATTACCGGGTACAGACAGTATCGCCGAACGGGTAGACCAGTTTCGCGAAAGCCTTGCAATCCCCCAAAACAAGCTACAAAAGGTTTTCGACCGCGCCATTAAAGAATGTCGTGATCGTACCCTCGCCCATTATGATTTGCCGGACGGAGAAACATTCCGGCTAGAATTTGTAACCGATAAGCCGTGGAGCGGATATAATTATTACCAAGGTGGGTTCGAAAGCCTCATTCAGGTTAATACAGATTTTCCCATTATTATTGACCGCGCCATTGATTTGGGTTGTCATGAGGGATATCCAGGCCACCACACTTGGAATGTTTTGCTGGAACGTGATGTGTTGAAAAAGGAAAACTGGATAGAATATTCAGTATATCCTCTATTTATCCCTTTATCCATTACCGCAGAAGGATCAGCCAATTATGGTATTGAATTGGCCTTTCCAGACGAAGAAAAAATCCAGTTCGAGCGCGATGTCCTCTTCCCCCTCGCCGGATTAGACCCCGAAAAGGCCGAAACCCTTCGTGCACTTAATAAACTAAGTGGCCGATTATCCCACGCCCGCAATCACATTGCCCGTGAATATCTAGACGGCAATATCAGTCGGGAGCAAGCCATTAACATGTCCATGAAATATAGTATGATGAGCCGCGATCGCGCCGAGCAAGGCGTTGATTTTATCGACACTTATAGAGGCTATGTTATTAATTATAATCTTGGCAAAGACTTAATCGCCAATTTTGTTGAAAGCCGCGTTGCCGGCGGTGAAGACCCTTGGGATGCGTTCGAATATATCCTCCGCACCCCCACAGCCGCATCAGATATACAATAACCGGCGATAGAGATGGATTGCAGCCATGCAAGAAGACCCTCAAGAAAGATCTCCCTCGCCTCGCCCAAAACCAAAGCGCAAACTTGGCAAAGCCCTATTGCGCTTTCACCAATGGCTGGGGCTTATTCTAGGGGCCCAGCTTGTGTTATGGGTTGCGAGCGGTGTGATTATGAGTTGGTTTCATATTAAAGATGTTCGCGGTGAAACACGGTCCAATTTAACCTTTCAACCCGAACTTGTGGCACAAAACTTTGTGGCCCCCGGCGGAATAATCGCCCAGACAGACGGGGCCCAAAACGTGGAATTAACCCACTTTATGGGTCAAATCGTGTACATTACCAGTGGCAATAATCAGGACTATATGTTTGACGCCCTGACAGGCGAGAAACTCTCCCCTCTAAAAGAAGCAAAAATTAAAGAGATAGCTGATCAGGATTATTCAGGGGATGCCGATATTATCAAAGCTCGCCTTCTTACCAAAACCCCAAAAGAATATCGCGGCGTCACCCCCGTATGGCAAGTTCAGTATAATGATGATATAAACACCCGATTATATATCTCCCCCAATAATGGAAATGTTTTATCAAGGCGCAATAAAATCTGGCGCCTTTATGATTTTTTCTGGATGCTACACATTATGGATTATGATGAGCGAGAAAATTTTAATAATCCTTTATTAAAAGGGTTTGCCGCAACGGGATTATTATTTGTTTTATCGGGTCTGTTATTAATCATCAGGCGCTTATGGTCGGGTAAATATCTTCATGACCTTCGTACGGTTTTAAAAAAACCAGCCAATAATTAGAAGTTATTAATTCTTTGCACGGTTCATTAAGTAGGAACGCAAAACAAGCCCGTTCATATCAATCAAGACATGGACTATGATCGGCAATAACAAGGTGCCCGTCCAGATATAAAGGAAAGTAAAAACCAACCCTAAAAAACCAGTGGCCAAAACCCCGACCCACCCTTGATAGATATGCATCACGCCAAAAACAATAGAAGCAATCAAAAATGCAACAACCGCATTATCCAAAACAAAAAACAGAAAAAGCGGCAGCGTTAATCTAAAGAATATTTCTTCACCAATGCCTGCATTCAATGAAATCAAAGTGGCCAATTTCCGCTCGGCGGCATTTCGCGGTATCAACGCAGCAAAATCACCAACGGTTGCATGATGATCTGCAATGTCACTTTGATCATCTTTTTTAGAAGCAAAACGAGACGCAATAATACCACCCAGTGCTGAACTCATCACCAATGATCCCGCCAGCACATAACCAATGGGTAATCGGTAATCATCGCCATCTTGAATAAAGTTAATAAGAGCACGGCGTAAAGGGGTAAACTCTGTTGGGAAATCGAATAAATTTTCAACCCGCCCAAAAATTACCAGACAAGTAACGGCAAAAACCGAAAACATAAAAAAGGACTGCAATGTCCATTTCAAAAATATTTTTTGCCTGATTGCGCTTTCGGTTTGTGCCTTCAGCCTTTCATATTCACCAACATCTTTTCGCAAATAGATAAATAGCCCTAAAAAGATTAGGGCTAAAACGCTCCCCGCAGTGAATTTATCTAACTCTATCATGACACCCTTAAATATATTCGCAATATGAAGCCTTTATCATAGAAGGTTTTCAATGTCATAGCAAAATAGAATGAGAACCAATAAAATGGCAACCAAAGCCAAGGGATAAACATAGCTGACTTTTGCTTTCAAAATGTTATAATGTGTTGCGGCACGTCCAAAACTTTACTGGACCCACCCTTTTCAGAAGGTGAGATAATATGGATATACCGGCTTCCACCAACCTATCCCGACGCACCGCCATAAAACTTGCGGCCGCTATTGCATTTTTGTCCTCATGCACACCGACAAAGAAACAATCAGACAAGCATGTCGCGGTCATTGGCGGCGGTATTATAGGTGCCTCGATTGCATATCATCTTGCAAAAGAAGGTGTTCACGTCACCCTGATTGAAAAAGACGATCTTTGCACCCAAGCAAGCCGCGGCACCTTTGCCTGGATTAACGCCACATGGGCTAAGCAACCACGTCACTACCACGCTTTCAACCAGAATGGATTAACGGGTTGGAGGCGCGTGCAATCCGAATTGGAAATACCTGTTCGGTGGCAAGGATCTTTAGAATGGTTTTCTTCTGTAGACAGACAAAATAAACTCATCAATCAAATTGACGAGCAAATCGCTTGGGGTGAGCCAGCGCAAATGATTGGACAAGATAAGTTAAAGTCTTTGGAACCAAACGTTATTTTTGGCACTGTTGATCAAGCGGCTTACTCGCCCAATGACGGGGCGGTTGACCCTGTATTAGCCACCATAAAATTTATTGAAGCCGCTAAATCTATGGGCGCCGTTATTAAAACCAATTGCTCGGTTGACAGTGTTAAACAGCTGAAAAACGGACAGTCAGAACTGTCTACCACTGCTGGCGATCTGGTGGTTGATCATTACGTGATAGCAACAGGGGCAAACCCCGAAGCCCCCCAACACCTTGCGGGCGTCACCATTCCCCAACGCTCCACCCCCGGTGTGATCGCTTTATCCAAACCTCATAAACGTCTGATCAATAGAATTATCGTAGCACCCGGAGTTCACATCCATCAACGCGATGACGGCAGGATCGTCTTGGGAGAACAAGCAGGCGCACCACAAACACAAGCCCACAATGAAAGGCTCATGCATCGCCCCAACCAATTTCCGAGTGAAGAATATGCCCGCCAACACGGGCAGCGCATTCTTCACATCGCTGAACAATTTGTTCCCCAGATGAGCAATGTGGAAATCGAAAACGTCTATATCGGATGGAGGCCCCTTCCTATAGATGGGCACCCTGTCATTGGACGCAGTCAGGCCCAGCCAAACGCCTATTTAGCCATTATGCATAGCGGCGTGTCACTTGCGCCAATTGTTGGAGAGCTGGCAGCAAAAGAAATCGCTTTAGGGATAGAGGCCAAAAACCTGAACAAATACCGCCCCGACCGTTCTTTTAAAACCATCAAACGATATTAACCGTAATATCCTTTAAACGGATTTTTCCTCAACAGTATAATCACCCGCCGCTAAAACACACACGTTCTCTAAGAGCCTAAACGGAAAAGGGAGATAAGATATAAAAAGCTGTGGATCAGACGTCAGTTTGCCCCAGCTCGTTACACCTCAGGCTCTCACTTTAAAGAATTAGAGCCGAAATCGTGTGAAATTGTTGACATGAATGTCTGATTTACAACTTGCTGAAGGTGTTTAACGATTTTGTTTCAGGCTCTTGTGTATCTCATTTGTGTTATATTAATCCTGCATGAAGGTGTTGCAATGCCTTCATGCAGGTTGGCGAGCAGCAACAACAGCAACAACGTCTGTATGATGTTCAGTGTTGTGACAGCTGCAGCAGCAGCAGCACGAAGTCTCCCCGCGAAAATATTCTGGTGGTATGTGCTGGCCAACGATATCGGCAGTGTACCGGACACCCGAACTATTGGATATCCCAATTATTGTAGGATATTCCAACCATGCCAAGCGATTCCTTCGGCACTATACGGGCTGTACGCACTATGCATCAGGCATTATGGGGGAACCTCCACTGTTCCTATTATCTGACAACAGAGGTATTAGTAGCAATACTCGCACAGCAGTAGGTCGTACCAGGTGTATAAAATACGTTACGTTTCACCCATCCCTCTCCCTTCTGATGACAAGCAGCAGCGCCTGCAGCAGCTGCACCAGCAGTACCGCTACCTTTCACCCCGATCGCTAGTATCTATTTCTGTCGCTCACCTGCGTCTCGAGCCCATCCCCTCTTTCCTCCAGCGCCTCTCTGTTGGCCCTCGCAAAGCCCGTCCTGTCTCCATAGGTTGTCAGGAGGGTCAAAATCCGTGGTTGCTGTCCCTTCTTCTGACGACCGTACGAGCCAACACGCGGATTCTTCGATTTTACCCCCCCTCCGCCCCCGTCGTCCGACTCGATACGCAATCGCAACCCTTGAGCCAGAGCCGCCCGCCCCCGGTGGTGCCGCTGTGTACTGGTGGTGCTGTACCACTCATGGTGGTGGTGTTGGTAGTGGTAGTGGTGGTATGCTAGCAGCACTATCAGCTCCGCTGCGATGAACGTGACCACCCACCGAGTCGTTACGCGTGGCCGTGTATTCGGTTTGTTGTTTGTTGCATTGGGTAGCATGGTATTTGAGTATTAAACTATCTGCTATACAAATCGATGCGACGATGCGGTTGGGTATTTGTCTTGCTTGCCTTCTTCGCGCAATGCCCGATGCACGATGCACGATAGACGGGGAAATGGCTGCAGGTGCTCGTGCTGGTACTGGTGGTGATGGTGATGGTGATGGTGCTGGTGATGCTGGTGCTGGTGGTGCCGGTGGTGCT
>CALLPQ010000140.1 GCA_938015425.1 uncultured Parvularculaceae bacterium
TAATACGGAGAGATTACTGGGGCCTATCGGATATATCCCGCCAGCCGAGGCAGAAGAAACCTATTACGCCCAACTGGACATGGGAAAAATGGTGGCGTAACTTAAACAAAATAGCCTCCGGCAAACTCGGGGCGGTTCAAACCCTCTTTTCATATTTAGTATTAGATTCCAGTTTCCATAAAACAGACCAGCCACCCATTTTAGGCGTCAAGCCCGTTAGTTGTGATAGAGCCGCTAGCCCTGCCGCCTCGTCTCCTTTATGCAATACATCCCGAATATACAGAATGTTTAACGCATCATGATTAGGAAAACGCTTTGCCATAACTGTTAAATCACGTTCTGCAGTTTGGTTAAGCTCAGGAAGATTCAAGCCTGCCTTTGCCCACTCTATAAACAACATAATATCGCGATCATTCTCTAAAAGACTTGGCTGAATTAAATCAACAACCTTCTGATAGTCTCCTTTATCAAGAAGATGCTTTGATAATGAAAACATTATATTACGCTTATATTTATAATACCGGTCGCCATTACCGATATCCTCCCAGTCTCTGAGCACTTTTTTAGCGTACGCAGGATCACCTTGCGATAAACTCTCCAAAGCCTTAGTTTCAAGCTCTTGGCCTATAGCAACATAATTACGAGTTATATTATTGCCTTGTTCATTAAACTTTTTAGGCGTAAATTTCCAAAACGAGAATGCCGCGATAACAGCCAGCATTAAATATAAAAGTAAAAAATTCACAATACGGTATAAAACCCTCAAACCCTTATCCTTGAATTATGCTGGCTTCAAACAAGCCCTGTGTTCTATAGGAAGATGTGTGCGTATCAAAATTCTTTGATGATAGCACTCTCCCCTCAAAATCGAGAACGACAACATTTAATCCTCGGTAATTAGATGATACATTTTTTCCAAACACCTCAATAACGGAATGGTCTCCATTAGAAAAGCCAGCGCTCGAAACTACGCCTAGATTAGGAACATTATGTATATCTGGGAGGATGCTTATAGCGCCCTTGTTATTCGTCTCATTAATAGGGGGGTAGCCTGGCCTAATTATAGAAACATGTGCTCCCCGAACACCTAAATTACGTAGATCGAGGCCCACGTCTTTTAGTTCTGCTATATCGCTCTCTTTAAACCACCCGATAGCATTATCCCGCACAGAAACAATAACCGTATTCTGAATGTTTCCAGCCACATAGTCCGCAATAGATGACTTCGTCGGGATTACCTCCTTCAACTGTAAATTTGGGAACATGTTTGATAAGCCTCCCAATGTTTGTCTAGTTTGTAAGTAAAAACTATTCTCTTTAGCAGAAACCTTTTCAAGAGGCGGTACACCTGTTCCTGAAAGATGTGAGAAGATTTTAGGTTTAGATCCATTAGTGTAGCACAGCCTCGTCGAGACATTACATATTACGCTCTTTCTGGAAATAGCCTTGATACGAGCCTTGGGCTTATTTTCTCTAAAATAATCAATATCTTCTTTGAACTTTTTTTCAAAACTCCAAAGTTTCTTGCCGCCAATAACTTTGCTGGCAGATGCTTTGTAAATTTCTTTGCGGCTAAACCCTACGTGACTGACACATTGAGAGATATCGCCATTTTTTACAACACGCGCATTTTTTTTAATTATGTATTTTAAGTTTGCTGCGGGTGAACGCGCATCAGTATCTATGTCCGTATTAACCTTGAAAGGAAAAGACAAAAAACTCCAACTATCGAACTCATCAATATTCTTGCAATTATTGACACCAAAATAAAAAGCATTGTCTTGCAGACTGATAACAGGACCTTCTTTACCGTCTAATGATGTAATCGCGAATATCTCGCCTCTTTGCAAACGTGCAGCGGCCCTCTCGCCCCCATCATTATCAATTTGACTGATTAGATCATCAATCAATATTTTGTTCTCTATATTATTGCTAGGTTGGGCCTGCACATGCTGAACTGATAAGACCACGAGTAAGACAGCCAGAATCACATGATTTAATCTAGATATACTAATGATGTTACTGCTCATTGCGTAAGCGCCTTAAAGGTTTCTAGTTTCATTATCTTACAGCTTAGTGTTCCCGTAACTCTAATTCCAAAACTTCAACTGCCCCAAACCTAGAGATTAGATCAAGCCTAAGCCTGCTGCCTATATGCGGATGTGAAAACTCAATGTAAAATTCATTTACATCAATGTTCACAGATTTACGAATAGAGTTCTCATTTGTAAATAGAAAACTCTTATCTTCTGATGTGGAATAAAACAGCCGTAGGTCAGATTCGACATCAGACTTAAATTTCACATGTAGTGTATATTTAGTGCCGTCGCGCATATCTAGATCAGGGAAATAAATGATAGGGTCTAGACCTGTAGCTGTAAGTGAAAGGATATTGTCATCATCTTCATTTGCATCCCATTGATGATACTTTAGCCCCCCATCTTGCTGGCTATACACGACTTTTGCTTTTTCAAAAGAAAGTGGAGTTTCTTGCGTCACTGATGGAATCAATGCGGACTTAAACTTAACATCTTGATCTACACTATATTGGTCCGTGTAAGCCCTAGGTAATTTGCGCTCTACCCACTCTTCAATCAGCAGATGAGGTGTATCCTTAGCAAGGTTCTCAACGACTGAATCATAGGTCGCGCGCTTGGGAATATAAGTCGACTTACCAAACTTAAGTCTGAAGTAAGGTTCTAGAGCCACAAAAAAGGAGTCTTTATAAATTAGAGCCTTGAGAGCACTGCCTTCACAAGTCCAGCTATAGGGTTCCCCTGGTGTGAACTTTTTAGGCTCTCTTTTGAGCGAACACGTTTTGGCGAAAACTGGCCGCGGGTTTTCTTCGCTTGGGATCTCAACCCCTAACATATTGGATAAATCTCCTTTTCGCGTCCCCTTAGACTCCACATCAAATTTCTCTGATGCAATCAAATCAGGGAATCTATTCTCGATGCGTTTCATGATTTCATATTGCGCAATATTAGCACCGTGGTGATTCCAATGCGTATCGGTCTTGAAATAGACTTCATGGCTTTTCCTACCCTCAATTAAAGCGGCACGTAAATCCACAATTTCAACATCTGTATTTTGAGTAAGATAGTCTACAAGTTGATCTGTTGCCGACTTTTCCCCTAAGCGTTTGATAAAATCAGGCAATTTATCAAAATAAATCGTATGTTTGTTCGGAGCAATAACGAAAAAATATTCAATGCCTCGCTCTTTTAACCAAGCTTTAAAGCTGGCAATATTATTGGCGAAAGCAGCAAGCTCTACTTCAGAATAAAGATTTTTGTTACGAACATCTCCAAATGGGTCTCCATACTTTTTATACGCTTCACTTGTATTGCCCAAAAATAACCAACCATTCTTACCAAGCGTAAGGTTATCAGACGTAGAATCTCCAATGGTATATTTTAGCTTTCTATAATGCCTCACAAAAGTGTCTCTAAAACCAAAATGATCCGAATAATAACTCGCTAAACCTTCGGGATAAGCTTGAACATCTAAGAGTGTGTGCGGCGCTTTTGGTAATGTTGTTAATTTACGTTTCTCAGACGTAGAAATTTCTAAATCGGGCTGCATAAACCCCAAGATAAAAGGAATAAATACGGCAAGGCAAAAACTCAATGCTGAAAGGACATTACTTAATTTAGTTTTTTTGATATCAAGAAATTCCATCTCTAAAACCTAAAATAAATAAATGGATCATATGTCGATGCCGCGATTTTTAAGATCGATAAACCTAAGAGAGAAAGTAAGAAAACCTGATCTGCCATATCAGCTACCATAGCCTTTTGAGAACTTTTAATCGACGCCACTTGTCCTCTTAACTTCGTATAAACAGGTGTTGTCAAAATAATTCCAATGACAAAAGCCAGTATAGCTTCAGACGATATAAATTGGGAATACTGATGGTGTGTCGTATAAAAATCTGCAGGGTTGAACATTGTCTTAATATAAGAAAGAGCGTGCGGTAAATCTTCAGCTCTAAAGAAAACCCAGCCTATAACTGCAACAAATAGAACATAAATATGTTGGAGGGGGAGCCAAGTTTTTTCTAAAACTTTTGAAAAGCCTGCATGTTCGAAGGTTAAAAAGGCACCGTGAAAAAGCCCCCAGATTAAAAAATTCCAACTCGCACCATGCCAAAACCCTGTCAAAATAAAGACAATAAGTAAGTTTAAATAAACTTGAGGCTTTGAGACCCTGTTTCCTCCCAGAGAAATATAGACATAATCTCTAAACCAAGATGACAAAGAAATATGCCATCTTCGCCAAAACTCACGAATAGACTTTGAAATATAAGGGTAGTTAAAGTTTTCTAGGAACTTAAATCCAAACATTAATCCCAAGCCTATAGCCATGTCAGAATATCCGGAGAAATCAAAATAGATTTGCAGAGAATAAGCAATGATGCCAATCCAAGTAATCGGAGTTGTCAGGTCATTCCCTGCAATGGCAAAAATATTGTCCGCTACCTGCCCTAAACTATTCGCAATTAATGTCTTTTTTGCTAAGCCGTAAACGAACCTACGTGAGCCATTAGCGAAAAGCTCAATTGATGTTTCTCGTTCCAGTATTTGTTCCGCAATATCCTTGTATCTAACAATTGGGCCTGCAATAAGTTGAGGAAACAGGGAAATATAAAGAGCAAAGTTAAGGATACTCCTCTGAACAGAAACTTGCTTTCTATAGACATCAACAATGTATGATAAAGCCTGGAATGTAAAAAATGATATCCCTAAAGGTAAGTGAACAGGCTCAAGGTTTATCGGATCAAAGTCAAGAACCTTAAGAAGCGAATTTACGTTATCAGTCAGAAAATTAGCATATTTAAATGTCACCAATAAACATAAGTTTATACCCACACCTAAAATCAGAAAAAGTTTTGGACTGCTGCTAAACCGCGATGTACATATCTTACCTTGCTTAACTTGAGAGCTATGCAAACATAAACCAATCACATAATTAGCAAGGATCGATATTAACATAATTATGAGATAAAAAACTTCACCCCATGCATAAAAAGTGAGGCTAATAAGTAGCAACACTGTGTTTTTAAGCTTCTTTGGAGACAAAAAATATAGCAATAGCGCTATTGGCAGAAAAGCGAATAAAAATATAGGCGCGCTAAAGACCACTATGTATTCCTTAAAGTCATTTTAAGCCCTTATTAGGGTGCAATGACATCCATACCAATTACATATTTTGAATGCCGGAAGATTCGAAACGGAATATTCCTCACCATAGACTTCATCATAGAAAGTTTCTCAGCTGGGAACTTAAACTCAGCGACACAATAAACGGGGGACCTTTGCATTCTTTGACTTGGAAAAGGATAAAGCTTACGAAATTTTTGATTGGTATCTAAAGTCATTCTAAGCTCTTTACCCAATAAGAAATATTCCCGGTCATATTCAACCTCAATAACCGGATCTAAAGTCTTTAATATCAAACTTTCAGAGTTTGATTTATGGTTTGTGATAATACTACGCACACCTTCGTGAGTGCACGGATCATAAAGTTTGGGATTTTCTAACTTTAGAAGCTCTTTGTATGAAGCTTTATTTTTTTTGATTTTCAACTCAAATGTTAATTGTGACAAATCTCCATCATACCACCGAATACGCGTCTTTTGACGGTCCGCGATTCCAGAAACATTATCCATATAATCATTCAGGTCATGCGAATCAAAATAAACAGAATTAATGCGGCGCGGAGGGTAAGGACTTACAGGATGTAATCCCAGTTGCCGCAAATGTTGCTTAAATTCAACAGATTGGGATTTCTCTAAAGGAACTTTTAATTCATACCTGTACTTATCAAGAGCAGCATTACTTTTACTAGCGACCAGTGGCATAACTATAACCCTAACTCAATTAAACCTGAGTCATACATCTGCTTCTTAGTTAAGGTATTGCTAGAGATTGTTTTTCCTTCAAGGACTATTGTCGTACCTTCTTGGGCCCCTGTTTGAAACATCTTATTAAGGAAGTTACAGTTCTCGCACTCTAAAGTCGATGGTCCATACTCTTGTTTCTTTATATAAGTCATTATTGCGGTACCAGAAATATTCTTAAACTCAACATTCTTAGCTTTAGCATCAGAAAGGTCTTTACTGACGAGCCCAAGAACAGCTCCATCAATGTTAATCCCCTCAGCCCTCAACGTAGAATTCTCTCCAACCGAAACAGCTTTATCACCAATGTTGCTCATGCGTATATTTTGTAAACTCAAGAGTGTCCCAGAAACATCAATCCCATCATTACCGCTAGCAACGAATGCAGAATTCGCAATAAGACCGTTTGAGAAATCGCTATCAAAAGCATCCGCACGTGCACCTTCAATAAGTACATTATCCATTTTAAAATCTGATTTAACGATGTTTAGCGCATCCTCGCATTGTGCATCAATGAATTTAGAATTTGTAATATCAACATCACTTTCATAAAAACTCATACAGCCCGTCATTCCGTAAAAGCCCTGACGAGTATTCAAGTTTTGAACACCATTACCTTTCAAGGTTAGATAATTCACAGAAGAGCGTTCTTGTGATTGCGATACAAATAACCCGCCCCAGGATCCCATATCCCTAAAATCAAGATGACTCTCAACATTCAAAACAACAGGAGACTGCTTAGAGCCTTGTACTATTAATGGTCCTCTTAATTTTAATAGAACTCCTGGCTGAAAGTTCAATTCAGCTCCCGCCTGTAAAGTAACCCGCCACCCCTCAGGAAGGGCAATACTTTGAGTAAAATCATGTGCGCCCGCCGCAAATACCACCTGCTGGCCTTCAACATTCACCCATTTATGTCCGTTAACCTTCTTGATTTCAGCAATAGGGTCTAATGCAAAACCAGTCGGAGAGTTTTTATACTGCACATAGACTGGCCGAGTATATGTTTGCCCTTGATATATATATTCGACGCCAAGCTCACTATGCTTGTTCAACACGTCACTTGATACTGAGAAACCTAACACAGAAATTTCTGCTGATGTTACATTAGGCGTTACAGTGAACTCATTTATGTCTAACGTAGTCGATGCACCTCTTTTACCTGGAACATAAATGCGAGTGACGGTTAAAGGCTCTAACGTCAAATTTCTAAACTCAAAAGTACCCTTGCTATCTCCAGGATAATAAAAAGCACTCATGTGCAAGGCTAAATTAGGCTGCAGCTTAAGAAATTTTTCTCCTATTACTTTAGGAGGCTGAGACATATAAGCTAATTCTGATTGCCCATAAATCTCATGCTTACGCGATAAATCACTCAGCAATGCTCTTAGGTTATTTATGAGAAGCTCAGGTGTTACCGCTTCAGGTTGTGAATTAAAGCCTTCATAATCAAAAATTTTAGTGTGTGATCTTTGCCCCGCTAAAAGCATGTCCATAAATTTTGGTGATTGAATATCTTGATATACTTCCTGAGCAGACACAGCAACTTGCTTCACAAATTTTGGATCTTTAAGCGATGTTATAATATCAACATCATAACAAACCTTGAAATATTCAGGGTGCGGAATATTATCAAACCCGACTGGCTCTAAAAGACCGCTAATAGGATTAAAGTAATATCTACGATTATGCCAGATAGCTGAATGGCACCCTCCCCAGATATTTACCAAAACCCAATACTTAGAGAGCTTTTCATAATCAAATGCTTCGCGTGAGGTTATCTTACCGTCATAAAAATCTCGTAAAAGAGCTTGTCCGCGGATGGCATTATTTGTTGGGATGGTTCCGCGCAAAAACTTAGACTTATTAAAGTCCTTAATCATACTGTCCCGATGTCCCGAAAAATTAAAGCCTCCTTCGCCAATAGGGTTTTCAGAGTTATAATTTATGTTCCATTGGTCCCACAAAGGGTCCTCATTAACAGCCAATAATGGTCCGTCGCGGCGATTTTGGGATTCAATCATCTCTTTCCGGAAATGTTCTTCAACAGCCATGACCCCGATAGGAAAATCATTCACAAAAACATCAACGAAACTATACCGCGGGGCTAAAATATCATGGGATCTCATGTGATCTAAAAGCAAAGGTTCGTTCCCGTATCTTCGTGTCGCTGGGTGCTGTATAGAAAACGCCTTCATACCAAAGAGGTAGCCGCCTGCACGTGTTTTAATACGAAAGGATAGTTTCTTCGGATCCTCAAGATGATCTCCCCAGTCCCCTTTTAAGCGAATTGAAGTTTTTGATTTTTCTTTTTTCCCAGCATATTCAACTAAGACCGTAGCCTTAACCCAATCACGGTTCTGGGCAATGTGGATGGGCCGGCGTTTTGATAAGACAGAGTTACGCTTATCATTAAGCTTCTTAACAGATCCATCACTCATATATATGCGAACAATAGGTAGCTCATCTTTAGAAATAGCCTGTCGTTTTGCACCTATTCCGCTATTATTTAGTTCATTTAGCATCGTGTCCAACCCACTACATCTTTTAGTAAAAATGGTGCAATGCTCATCAATCTTAGCCGTCCACGAAACAATGCTATCTCCATGGTTCTTTAGATAGGCAGAAAAGGCCAGAAAGAAAAAGCCGATCATCACTATAAGTAGAGATAAAAGATTCTTTTTCATGTATTTACTCCCGTCAATGTCCGAAGTTCATTATACGATTTCAATCAAAAATTCGGTACTGATGATATCGAGTCTATAAATTAGGTAATTATACGCGCATTTATAGTTGCAACCATCTGCACGTCATCCTGCAGCTTTATCAAAGCGTCTTGCGTAACAGAAAATTCACCCATATTGAAATTAGCAACATCCAGTAAAATTTCCGTATTGCTTCCTGCATTACTGACACGCTTGATTTCAAAGTCCAATCCAATTGACCTAAGCTCTGCCTCAACCTTAGCCACATCTACTAACAATGATTCATTTGGAAAAATAACATCTATAAATGTGTTTCTTGTATTCTTAGCCGACTTATTCAAAAGCCCTAAAGGTAGTAGCCCTAAGCAAATTGCTCCAAAACCTACAAATGTAGCTACAATTTGGTTCGCCCCCAAGCCAAGACCAATGGCTATCGCCACGAACAAATATAGCAGCTCTTCTGGTTCTTTTATCGGCGTTCTAAAACGTACGATCGATAAGGCGCCAACTAACCCCAAAGACAGCGCGATAGATGATTTTATGATTGAAATAATTAAAATCATAGACGGAATTAACAGTAAAAATATAGGTAAATATTGCCTTGTATCGACCACTAAACGGGTTGATTTGCCAATAACAAGAGCCCATATAATTGCCATTATCAGACCAAGACCCATGTTACGTATTAGATCAATTAGAGAAACATCAATTGAGGCATAAGGGTTTAAAAAGTCCATAATTGTACCGTTTGAATTAAGAGTGTACTGAATCCCGAAGGAGCATTATGTTGTCAATATATTTATATAAAAGTGATTGCAACAATATTATTATGGGTTGTAAACACGCCTTTAAGACAGCCAGCTTGACGCACAAACCTTTGCTTTTCATATGACCTTAAATATCTGATTTATACGAGACCTAAGATCACATTTGTTTAAATTGCAATAAACCAGGTAATGCCCTCATATTTTGGCAGGGGTCTGAAGTAGAGTTTTCTATATGTTATTTAACTGGAGATTTTATCACCCAAGGCGACTTCTTCGCTTTGCTCAGGGCGCATGAAGAAACCGAGATATATTGACAGTCAAATCATGACGATATTAAAGCAGACGTAAGGCGGCACACCTGTGTCGCAGCTTTGCCGACAACACGGTATGAGCAGTGCGCCTTTTTATAAATGGTGCGCCAAATATGGCGGGGTGGACACGTCGATGATTGCACGGCTCAAAGAGCTTGAAACGTAAAATGCGCGTCTCAAGAAGATGTATGCCGATGTTCAACTTCAAAACGATGTTATTAAAGTGGTCATGGCAAAGTGAGCGTCCCGCCATCGGTTCGAGGGATAGCGAGCGGTAAGGCCGTCTCGCCGCAAGGAGATGGCCCAGCGGGCTGTCTCTGAAGGTTTGCTTTCGATCCGTGCAGCGTGTGCGGCCTTTACCATCAGCCAGACGTGTTATCGGTATGAGCCCAAACTCAGTCATAAGAACGCGGTCATTGCCCAGTGGCTGCAAGAGTTGAACAAGGCCCAAAAGACGTGGGGCTTTGGGCTCTGCTTTCTATATCTACGTAATGTCAAAGGCTTTAGCTGGAACCACAAACGGGTTTACCGGATTTACTGCAACTGGAATTGAACCTGCGTATCAAGCCTAAAAGGCGGCTCAAACGAGAAAACCCGAGGCTTTGGCTGTGCCTGATTCCATCAACGAGTTCTGGTCGATGGATTTTATTCATGCGCATCTGTCAGACGGGCGGACTTTTAGGGCCTTCAATGTGATTGATGATCCCGAAGCCTACCCTTGGGGTATACATCCAACCCCAGTCAATAATTTTGATGTAGGTGAAGTCGGTCTGCCACATCTGGTTTATAGCTGTCGATTTATCACGGAACTTATTGGCCGCCTTCATCACGATAAAGGCTGGACTTGAGATCAAGTCATGCGCCTTCAAAAGGCGGTAGGCTGAGCTTTCAGAGACAAAATAGCCTTTAGTGTCCGTAAACCGCAAGGCCAGCTCACGCGGCGAGAGCTCAAGGATATCAAGCGCCATCTCTAGAAGCTCGGATCTTATCGTGTTAGGTATTTTATTCCAGACACGGTCAAATATGATTGGCTCAATCAACATATCTTTGCCAGTATCGAAGCGGCGCAACTATCAGCCACAAAGTGGCTCTGGACTTACAATAATAAAAGGCCCAATATAGCTATCGGTGGCATAACACCCGCCCAACGTATCCAGAGTCCATTTAACGGGCCGCGATGAGCGCTCCACCATACGGATGATTTCTAACTTTTCTGATGAAGGATATCTCATAAATCTTCGCCGTTCACCACCCTCGAACCAATGGCTAGTGGTTCACCCCCGAGCATGTTTTTTTTGAAGTGAGAAAATAATTGATTGATAATCAAATATGCCGAACGGTTCTAGATTGTTAGCTTGGCAACACATTCCTTCAGCTCGCGCGCTTCAGAGCGGAGACCTTTGACTTCAGCGGTGTTGGCTTGGCGGGTGATGTCGCCTACTAGCCGCTTCTTGCCGGCCTCTAAGAAGTCTTTGGACCATTTATAATAAAGACCTTGAACTATGCCTTCCTACCGACAAAGCTCTGCGATACTTTCTTCGCCGCGCAGGCCGTCCAGCACTATCCGGATTTTCTCCTCAGCTGAATACTGCTTACGGGTTTACGTTTGATGTCTTTGAGTGGCTGCCCTTGGGGTACGATACGCTCGCTAGACGTTGTTTTACTCTGTCTCATCTTTCTCTCCATGAGATACAAAATGAACGAAAAGTCTCTCTTAGCATGTGTAATTGGACGGCCATTATCTGCCGTCGCGTTTCTGCTATGCTGGAAATGTAAAAACAAAACCTTGGGAGAGAAAAA